>JAKSBX010000124.1 GCA_022360905.1 Chromatiales bacterium | reverse complement strand
AAGATTTCAACTTGAGAACGGGTCTCCCTGTCGAGGTTTCTGAACCAGAGCTGCGCCAGTTCAGTGACGTAGCCCTGAAAGCAGCCGCTAAACGCCTGTTGGCTTGCCAGCCGGTTACCGATGCCCCAGTCATCCAGTAAAGGCATGCTGGCGATTACCCCCTCAGGGATCCCGGGTATCATGATCTTCGATGGCGTTGGTTTAAAAGGGAAAGGGACTTCAGAACCGAGGATAACAAAGGGCTGTTTATCATCTTCCTGTCGCAGGCTCTCGGCAAGGAAAATCATTGGAGGCATCCCCACGCCACCACCAATTAACAGCGGACGGCTGTGCTCCGGTGACGCCTTGAAGGGTGTGCCGATCGGTCCAAGAATACTGATCTGTTCTCCGGGTTGGCGCTGTGCGAGCAGACTGGTGCCTTTTCCCACTCTTTTATATAACAGGTCGATCCAGCCCTCATTGTATGAGCTGCGCATGATCGAAATCGGTCGTCTCATCGGTAGTTGTGGGTCACAGGTCAAATGGACAAAACTGCCGGGCATGGCTTTTGCGGCACAGTGCGGGGCAAGCAGGCGCATGATGAACTGATCTCCATCGAATGCCTGGTGGCTGATGATCTCAGCCTCTTCAAGAAATACGGAGTTGTGGTGTGGTTTGGTCATAGTGTCTCTTCATGAAAGACCAGCCGGCCTTTCAGCAAAGTATGGGTTACCCGGCCGGGCATTTCCCAGCCGGTAAAAGGTGTGTTTTTACCGGCACTGTGAATCTGCTCCGCAGTGACCTGCCACTGGTGATGCGGGTCGTAGATGCAGATATCTGCTGCATATCCGGGGGTCAGCCGGCCTAGGGGCAAACCGAGGATATCGGCGGGTCCACAGGTGAGCCGGGCAATCGCACTGCTTAAATCCATGGCGCCCTGTTCAACCAGTTTCAGGGTTAGGGGCAGCAGGGTATCCAGTCCGGAGATGCCCGGTTCGGTGTCGGGAAAGGGGGAAGACTTGGCATCGGCCTCATGGGGTTGATGGTCGGAACAGATCGCCTGGATGACATTTTCAGCCACCGCCTTACGCAGACCGTCCCGATCGCTGTCGGTACGCAGGGGAGGCCTGACATGACGGTTGCTGTCGAAACCCTCCAGGTCGAGTTCGGTGAGGTGGAGCTGGTGGATGGCCACATCGGCACTAACCTTGCGCCCCTCCCGTTTTGCCCAGGCCATGGTGCGGGCTGCGCTGGCACTGGAGAGGGCGTGAAAATGGATCACGGCGCCGGTGGTTTCAGCCAATGCCAGGTCCCGGGCAACGGCAACGGTTTCTGCCGCTTCCGGTATCCCCGGCAGGCCAAGCCGGTCTGCGACCTTGCCCTCATGGGCGCAACCGTTGTTACACAGGTGCTGATCTTCTGGACGAATGATCGTCAGCAGGTTGAAGGTGGAGGCGTACTCCATGGCGCGCCGCTGAACCAGGGTGTTGGCCAGCGGGGTATAGCAATTGGTGACCGCGATGCATCCGGCGGCCTTGAGGGCGGCCATTTCGCTCAAATGGGCACCATCGAGATTCTTGGTCAGTGCGCCCTGGGGCAGCAGTCTGCAGAAGCCGGCTTTACGTGCCTTGTGGCGTATTTGTCCAACCACCGCCGGTGTGTCGATTACCGGTAAGGTATCGGGAGTACAGCAAAGCGTGGTGATACCGCTGCGGGCGGCGCAGGCAGTTTCGCTGGCGATGGTGGCTTTGTGTTCATTACCCGGTTCCCGCAGGTTGACATTCAGGTCGATCAGACCCGGGCAGACAACCTGCCCTGTGGCATCGATCTCAAGCTGAGCCTGAAAGTTTTCCGGTGCCTGACCCAGGGCGAGGATTTTACCGGCTGAGATATGCAGGTCGGTAACCTCATCGATGCCGTTGGCCGGATCCACGACCCGGCCATGGCGTATCGAGATATCCTTTTTCTTCTTTTTCATACGGCCACCTCCTGGGTACGCAGGTTTTGCGTACCGATCACCATCGAGATGATCGCCATGCGGATCGCAATGCCGTAGCTGACCTGCTGCAGGATGACCGATTTCGAACCATCGGCCACTTTGGAATCCATCTCAACACCCCGGTTGATCGGCCCCGGATGCATTACGATGGCATCGGGTTTGGCCAGCGCCAGGCGTCGTTCGGTGAGGCCGTAGAGGCTGAAATATTCATGCTCCGAGGGGAGCAGGGCACCCCGCATCCGCTCTTTTTGCAGGCGTAGCATGATGATCACATCCACATCCCGTACGCCCTCGTCGAAATCGTGATAAACATGCACTCCCAGGCTGCGGGCATCGGAGGGCAGCAGGGTTTGCGGTGCCACAACCCGGACTTCAGATACCCCCAGGGTATTGAGTGCCAGGATCTGCGAACGAGCCACCCGGGAGTGAAGAATGTCACCCACGACCGCGACCCGGAGCCCGACGAACTCCCCCTTGTGACGACGGATGGTGAACATATCCAGCATCGCCTGGGTGGGATGGGCATGGCGTCCGTCGCCGGCATTGATCACCCCGACGCCCGGGTCGGCGTGTTGGGCGATGAAATGGGCTGCACCGCTGGTGGCATGGCGCACGATGAACATATCCACATGCATCGCTTCCAGATTGCGCAGGGTATCGAGCAGGGTCTCCCCCTTGGAGGTGGCTGAGGCGCTGATATTGAGATTGAGTACATCGGCGGAGAGACGTTTCGCCGCCAGCTCGAAGGTGGTGCGGGTGCGGGTGCTGTTTTCGAAAAACAGATTGGCCACCACCTTGCCTCGACACAGGGGTACCTTTTTTATGGTTCGTTCGGATACCCCGGTAAATCCCTCTGCCGTATCCAGGATTTCAGTAAGGATCGACCGGTCGAGTCCATCGATGGTGAGGAAATGGAGCAGCCGTTGCTCGTCATCGAGTTGTAGTGCTTTGTTGCTCAGGCTCATGCGTCCTTATCCTGGTCATCGCCTCGTGAGGTGCGATTGGTTTTTGCGCCGAGAATGAGACCCAAGGGGTCGGGGCCGATCAGGGTGATGTGTTGATCCGGGTCCAGGCTGGGGTGGAGTCCTGTAACATCCGGTTGGATCGGCAGCTCGCGGCCACTGCGGTCGACCAGGGTGGCGAGCATGATCGAAGCCGGGCGCCCATAGTCGAAGATCTCATTCAATGCAGCCCTGATGGTGCGACCGGTATGCAGTACATCGTCGACCAGTATGATGTGCCGGTCATCCACCGGGATCGGCAGATCCGATGGGTGGACCTCAGGGTTCATGCCGATACGGGTGAAGTCATCCCGGTAGAAAGAGATGTCCAGTGTGCCCAGAGGGTCATGCAATCCCAACTCCTGATGCAGTCGTTCCGCCAGCCATACACCGCCGGTTCGTATGCCGATCATCAGGGGGTCGGATACCTCGTTGTCATTGATCAGTGTCCAGATTTTGCCTGCCATGACGTCGATCAGGGATTCCACGCCATCGGCTTGCATGAAGGTTGTGTTATCGCTCATTAAACCAGGTTTCCAATATCAGTTTTGCCGCTACGGCATCATAATCCTCGAGCCGTTTGGCCCGGTGTCCCAACCTGTCCCTGGCCTCGAAGGAAGTGAAGCGTTCGTCTGCCAGATGAACAGTCAGGTGGAAACGACCTTCGAGCTGTCGTGAAAAGCGCAATGCGGGTTGTGTGGCATCGGTTTCACTATCATCCACATCGAGCGGCAGGCCCACCACCAGAGCCTGAGGTTGCCACTCTTTAATAAGCTGTTCAATACGTACCCAATCGGGTTTGTGATTGACCAACTCCAGGGTTTCAAGCGGCGTTGCCGTGCCGGTCAGGCTCTGGCCTACCGCCACACCGATTTTACGGGTACCGAAATCGAAACCCAGCAGGGTAGCTGTGGTCTTCTCTGGATCACGCGTGTCCGGCATCGCCACTCAGCAGGTTCAAGTCTACACCAAGCAGGTCCGCTGCCGCCTGCCAACGCTCCTTGCTGGCTCGATTGAATATGATATCGCTTTCAGCTGGGCCGCTCAGCCAGGCATTCTGTGCCAGCTCACTCTCCAATTGGCCTGCTCCCCAGCTGGCATATCCGAGTGCTACCAGGTTCTGTTCGGGGCCCTTGCCGGCGGCGATCGCCTCGAGGATATCCAATGAGGTGGTGACGCTGATCTGCGGGGTAACCCTCAGGGTCGAGGCCCATTCGGATTGGCTGTCGTGCAGAACGAATCCCCGATCACTCTGTACCGGGCCGCCGATGTAGACCGGTTGCTCTGCGACTTGATCTGTGGCGATGGGGATCTTCAGCTGTTCAAATATGTCAGCCAGATGGAGCTCCATGGGACGATTGATGACGATGCCCATAGCGCCATCGCTGGAGTGCTCGCAGATGTAGGTCACCGTATGGAAAAAATTCGGATCCTCAAGCTGCGGCATGGCGATGAGAAAGTGGTTGGTCAGGTCGGTATCAGGAGACATAGTAGGGCCTGTTAACACGAATCCAGTCACTCCGGCCGGGACGGTTTTTTCTTCCAGCCAGGTGGAATGAGTGAATTGTATTGGAACTGCATGAGCGAATGAAAATGCCGCTGGGGGTCAAAACAGCCTCACCACCCAGGTTTTCATCAATCTGGGGGGGTGCGCCTGAATAAGCGCCACGCTGCGTTGCTCGTCGTTCATCTGCAACAACCAAACTTCTCTCCTCGCGCCTTGCTTGGCGCTTTTCAAGGGGCATCAGGGCCGATTGGATTCGTGATCACACTACACTAGTATCCAATCGCTGGCTTAAGGCTGCAACTGTTATTCTGCGTTGAGTTTGCCGCTGCGAAGAAATTGCCAGGTGCGGGTAATGTCCAGGATGTCGGTCTCTTTGCGGATTTCATTGGGAAAGGGCGAAAAAGGTGCGGCCAGCCGTACGATGCGTATGGCCGAATCGTCGAGGATTTTATGTCCCGACGAGTGCAGTACGCGGATCTGATCGACGCTGCCGTCCGCTTTGACTGCGACGTGCAGCACCAGGTTGCCGTATAAGCGGTCTCGCTTCGCCTGGTCCGGGTAGTTGAGGTTGCCGATACGTTCAACCTTGCGTCGCCAGGCATCGAGGTAAGAGGCGTATTTATACTCTTTGGTACTGGCACTGATCGCTTTGCGCTTGGGGAGTTTGGCGTAGGCCTCCGTCTTTCTCTCCAGTTCAGCGGTGAGCCTGGCGATCTCTACATTCTTGCTGTTCAGCAGTTGGCTGGCTGTGGGTAGGGGCTGCTGTTCCACGATGTGGCTGTCAACAGGTGCCTTCTGTTCAGATTGTTCTGAAGTCAGTGGTTGGACCTGGTCTACCGGTTGTTGGAGTGCAGCTGGGGCCTGAGCCGCAGGAGGCATGGCCGGTGGCTCGGGGATTTGTGGTTTTTCCCGCTCCCTTTTTTCTCCGCCGCCGCTTTGTGCAACTTGCGCCAGGTAGTCTGCCTGCTCATCCTCCTCGGGCTGCTCCTTGGGCTGCCTGACCACCATTACCTCAAGACTCTGTTGTTGGTATTCAGGTTTGCTCGGATCAAAAGGTTTGAAGGTGATGCCGAGTATGACAAAAGCATGCAGCGCGGTAGCGACAAATAGGCCGATACCCAGCATGTCTGTTTGATTTTGGGTGGAAATCATAGTTTCAGTCTAGCCGCTATCGCATCCATCAGGTCTGACGCGATATCCAGACCGTAAATTTTGTCCAATTCACGGATGCAGGTAGGACTGGTGACATTGATTTCCGTCAGGTAGTCCCCGATCACATCCAGTCCGGCAAACAAAATTCCTCTCGATTTGAGTTGTGGAGCAACTTGCCGTGCAATCCAGAAGTCCCGTTCAGACAGAGGCACCCCTTCACCCCGGCCGCCGGCGGCCAGGTTACCCCTGGTTTCACCCGTAGCGGGAATTCTGGCCAATGCGTAGGGCACCGGTTCACCATCGATCATCAGGATGCGTTTATCGCCTTTGGTGATCTCAGGTATAAAGCGTTGTGCCATGGCAAACTGACTGCCATGCTGCGTCAGGGTTTCAATAATTACCCCGAGATTGGGGTCCTGCTCGGTGATGCGGAAGATGGAAGCGCCACCCATGCCGCCCAGGGGTTTGATGATGATGTCCCCGTGTTGACGATGAAACGCCCGAATCTCCTCTTCTCTACGGCTGACCAGCGTAGCCGGTGTGCATTCCGGAAAGTAGGCGGTAAACAGCTTCTCATTGGCGTCTCTCAGGCTGCTCGGCCGGTTGACTACCAGACAGCCATTCGACTCGGCCTGTTCCAGCAGATAGGTGGTATAGATGTACTCCATGTCGAACGGAGGATCTTTGCGCATCAGAACCACATCCAGCTGATGCAGGGGCAGCCGCTGACGCTGGCCGAATTCGAACCAGTTTTCAGCGTCGTCCGTTACCCGCAGAAGCCGAGATTCTGCCCAGCAGACTCCATCCTGGAGTGAAAGATCCTGCTGTTGCAGGTAGTGGATCTGCCAATCCCGATGTTGGGCTGCCAGTAACATGGCGAAGGTACTGTCTTTGTGTATCTTGATGGTCTCGATGGGGTCCATCACCACGCCAAGTTGAATCGTCATCAGTCTATTCAGGTCCGCTGGAAAAGTTGATTTTGCATTATTTGCTGCGCAGGATTGTTAATCAAGCTCCTTAAGTTTTTCAATGGTTTGCCGCTAGAAGGACTTACATGTTGTGAGGAACAGCTAAATTCGCCCCCTAAGTTAATGAATTGGGAAGTATATTCTTGATGCGGACAGGTTGTCTTGCTATTTTGTGGGGGTAGATTAGCGTAGTGTTCCATACTGTTTGACGATTTCAGTATGACGGCCTGAGACGGTATTGGTTTCAGGCCAGGTTTGCCGCAGTTCCGATTGGCTGGGGGAAAGCAGCTTTGCAGACCGCAGTTGAAGCTGATCTGAGCGGAACGGAACGAGTAAATCGTCGACAGAATCGAACACTACAAAGGGTTATGGATTTGACCGAAAGGGAGGAGAGCCACTGCACATAAGATCAAATTAAAAACTTGCGCAGTGTTGTCAATCATTGCTGATTATTAGAGAGGTGTGTTGCCATGGCGGCACAAACCACCGGTTTCGGAAAAATGAACTGCGCAAGCTTGAGATATCCGGCAATTTTTCTGTACGTGCTCGGCTTGCTGACCCAGCCCGCTGTTGCACAGGACGATGACTATCTGTCGGAGATATCTGCAGAGGCCGAAAAGATTGATTCCAAATTATCGACACAGGGAGAAGCGAAGCAAAACCAGGATGGCTTAACGGATGAGAATGCAGCTCAAATCGCATTCGAAGAGGATTTGAAATCGCGTTATTTGGGTAGCTACACCTTTTATAAGAAGCTCCCACGGCGGGCCAGGGAAGAGGTCTATGAGGAGTATAAAGGTGGTGCCTCAATCGATGAGATCAGGCAAAAAATTATGAATCGATTCTTAAATCAATAGATATGGAGCTGGTGCGAAAATATTCGCAAGAATCACTACATGTTCTCAATGTCCGATCAATTTTAGCCTGAAAGGTAACGTGATGAATCGCTGTGTTAACCTGATATGTCGAATCTCGCTTTTACTCCTGCCCTTGGCGGCTGTTGCCGATGAGACGACGGAAGCCCGGCAGGGAGATGAACTTACGGTCAAGCTGTCGTCTGAGAAACCGTATACTTATGTTATGCATGAAGGTCGATCCATCCGGGTGCAGCGGATACAGGATCCCGAGTACCAGCTAAAAGGTTACTACGCCAAGACGGCGCGTAAGTGTCCGCCGTTCTGTTTACAGCCGATGCAGGTTGACCCAAAGGTTGCCACCATCGGTGAAATAGAGTTGTTTGATTTCATGGAAGGAAAACTGAGAGATAAAACCGGCCTGTTAATTGATGCGCGCACGGCTGAGTGGTTTAATCGTGGCACGATACCCGGTTCGATCAATATTCCCTTCACCAATTTGAGCAAACCAGGAACAGCGGAAATGGAAAAAGCGTTATTGCTCTTCGGTGTGCGCCCGAGAGTCGATGTCGGTGCAATTTCCCTGAAACTGGAAGAGCTGGGTCTGCTGGGAAGTGGCGATAAAACAGAGAAGTGGGATTTCAGCAATGCCAAAGACCTGGTTCTTTGGTGTAATGGTCCTGAGTGTGGTCAATCTCCTCGGGCAATCAAGGGCTTACTAAAAGTAGGCTATCCAGCGGAAAAGATTGCCTACTACCGGGGTGGTATGCAGTTATGGCAGCTTTGGGGACTGACGACTGTGGTACCGGGAGAGTGACCGTTCGTTATGTATATGTCCGTGACATGAGGATTTCAACGTGAGTGGTGATGAAACTGAAAAGGACATCTCTGGTGTCAGAGTCATGGTCATCGATGATAGTAAGACCATTCGGCGGACTGCCGAGAGTCTATTGAAAAAGGCCGGCTGTGAGGTATCCACGGCTACGGATGGTTTTGAGGCATTGGCGATGATCGCCGACCACCATCCGGATGTGATTTTCGTCGATATCATGATGCCGCGCCTTGATGGCTACCAGACCTGTGCACTGATCAAACACAATGATGTATATAAGAATATTCCTGTGATCATGCTATCGAGTAAGGACGGTCTGTTTGACCGTGCGCGTGGCAGGATTGTGGGTTCGGAACAGTATCTGACTAAGCCATTCACCAAGGATGAGCTGTTAGGCGCAATACGCCGATATGTGAATACCGCTGCTTAGTGTTAACAGGGCCTGAGATACTAAGTGTCGCAATTTGGTTTGAGATGGCTGCAATCTGCAAGGATGTAGGCTTGTTTTAAAGACATTCTGGGGTCAGCCGATAAGGACTAGAACCAACGGGCAGAGAGAATCGATGATCAAAAATATATTTCGCAAGGGTCGCGAGCAGGAAGAAGAGAGCAATCACCCAGTTAGCGGAGAGGCTAAGGGTAGGATTCTTGTGGTCGATGATTCGCCCACTGAAGTCGTTGTTTTCAAAAAAATTCTTACTAAACAGGGTTACCAGATACTGGTCGCAAGTGACGGTCAGGAAGGGGTGGATATGGCGAAAAAGGAGCTGCCAGATCTGATCCTGATGGATGTGGTGATGCCGGTACTGAATGGTTTTCAGGCTACGCGTCAATTAAAGAATGACGAGTCCACAGCCAATATTCCTGTGATCATGGTGACGACGAAAGATCAACAGACGGATATCAATTGGGGAATGCGTCAGGGTGCCAACGAATATATGGTGAAACCTGTCTCTCCAGCAGAACTTCTCAACAAGATTAAGGCACTGTTAAATGCCTGATGACGCCATGCAAGAAAGCGTTATAGAGTCATCCCAGGGGGTTGTCCAGCTACTGGCTGATCTGGAACAACTCAGCCGGGACAATGCAAAAGGGTTACCCCAGCAGGAACTGATACAGAGTTACTGGGAAGGGGTGATGTTCTATGTGGGCGACAATCGCTTCATTGCACCATTGAGCAGTGTCAAAGAGATCCTGAATTACCCCTCAGCACTGACCCCGGTACCCGGTTCAAAGCCCTGGATGATGGGCGTGGCGAATGTCCGTGGCACCCTGATTCCGGTCATCGATCTACAACT
Organism: Chromatiales bacterium; assembly: GCA_022360905.1. Taxonomy (GTDB): domain Bacteria; phylum Pseudomonadota; class Gammaproteobacteria; order Chromatiales; family Chromatiaceae; genus Thiodiazotropha. The sequence continues at coordinate 11,344 of JAKSBX010000124.1, read as the reverse complement.
GTTCCTGATTGGTGAGAAGACACGGCGATCCCGCAGAAGCCGGGTGCTGGTATTCACCATCGGAAGTGGTTTGAGCGGTGTGTTGGTGGGCGAGATGGTCGGTATGCGCCATTTCACCAAAGAGACTGCGAAAGAAGTGCAGTTGGTTAATGAGAATTTTTCAAAATATGTTCAGTTTGAGTTTGACCAGGACGGCATGGCTTGGCCGGTTTTCAGTCTGCAGGCGCTGGCTGATGACCCGGTTTTTCAAATCGCTGCAACCTGACGCCATGAGAGTTACTGAACTTAGGATTTGGGCTTAAGCTTTCGGGAGAAAGAAGAATGAAAGGCAAACGCGTGGGCGGTACTCTGCCCTCAAATAAGGTCATCACCATTTTGGCTGTTTTGGTGCTGGTGTCTCTTATCATGGCACTTGTGACCTTCTTGCATACAACCCAGCAGGAGTCCTACGACGAACAGTATCTGATCCGTGCTGCCGAGCAGCAGGTTCTTGCACAACGTATCGCCAAATATGCCCTGTCGGCGGCCCGAGGTGAGCTTGAATCGTTCAAGCCACTGCAAAAAAGCCGTGACCGGTTCGAGAACATCATGTGGGAGCTGAAGAACGGTGGTGGCGCCGCCAGTGATCTTCCCGGATCCCCGGCTGAGGTGAATACCGAGTTGACCGATCTTGAGAACAAATGGCTGGCGCTGCGCAGCAATATCGATGAGATTCTCAAAGCGCAGGAGAACATCCTGGCAATTGACGAATTTTCCGCCATTATCTCTGAATTTGTACCCCAGCTTCAGGAATTGTCAGAAGAGCTGGCGGAGGTACTGATCAACAGTAATGCGCCCAGACGTCAGGTCTACATTGCCACTGAACAGGAGATGTTGATCCAGCGTATCAACTCGAATGTTAATCAGGTCCTCGACGGGGGCCAGAAAACCGCCGCAGCAATCGATCAGTTCAGTCGTGATGCCGATCTGTTTGGCCGTATCCTTGAAGGCTTGAAAAACGGTGACCGGGAGATGGGCATCTCCAAGGTTAACGACAAGATTGCCTCGCAGCGTCTGGATGACGTGGCTACCCTGTTTACCACGATTCAGGACAATGCCACCGAGATTATTCAGAATATCCCGGACGTATTGCCTGCATTGGAAGCCGCCTCCGTGGTCAGTGCCTCATCTGATCAGGCCAGTGACGCGGCTGAAACCCTGATTGCAGCTTATGGTAAATCTCCAGGCCGTTTTTCCCTCCTGGGGATCAAGGCGGGCCCAGGCATGATTGCCGTGTTCGGTGGTGCTGCCGTGCTCTTCCTGGTACTGCTCGGCATGCAGCTGATTGTCGATGCGCAGCGTCGTGAGCTGGCGAGTAAGCAGCAGAACGAAAACAACCAGAAGGCTATTTTGCAGCTGCTGGATGAGATGGGTGATCTGGCGGATGGTGACCTGACCGTGACCGCCAGTGTTACGGAAGACATTACCGGTGCTATCGCGGACTCGATCAACTACGCGATCGAGGCGCTTCGGGAACTGGTTACCACCATCAACCAAACTTCGGATCAGGTCTCCAGTGCGACCCAGGAGAGTCGTGCAACGGCGATGCATCTTGCTGAGGCGAGTGAGCATCAGGCGGAACAGATCACACAGGCGAATGGTTCCATCGGTGATATGACCGGTGCGATCGATCAGATGTCTCAGGACGCGACCGAGTCGGCGGAAGTTGCCAAGCGCTCGGTAGAGATCGCCAGCACAGGCGCCGAGACAGTGCGTAACACCATCACAGGTATGGATAACATCCGTGAACAGATTCAAGAGACCTCGAAACGAATCAAGCGACTCGGTGAGAGTTCTCAGGAGATCGGTGACATCGTTGAGCTGATCGACGATATTGCGGACCAGACCAATATTCTCGCCTTGAACGCGGCCATGCAAGCGGCGATGGCGGGCGAAGCCGGGCGCGGTTTTGCGGTGGTTGCGGACGAGGTACAGCGTCTCGCGGAACGCTCAATCAACGCCACCAAACAGATCGAAGCGCTGGTAAAAACCATTCAAGCGGATACCAACGAAGCCGTGACCTCCATGGAGGCGAGTACTTCAGGTGTGGTCAAGGGGGCCTCCCTGGCGGAAGACGCTGGTGAAGCGCTGAAAGAGATTGAGAGCGTATCTCAATATATCGCTGATCTTACCGGCAAAATAGCCACCTCCGCCCAGACCCAATCGGATCAGGCGGTAAACGTAAAAGACACCATGAGCGTCATTCAAGAGATCACCAATCAGACCTCTGAGGGTACACACCAGACGGCGAACTCTATCGGGGCATTGGCCGATCTTTCGGATCAGTTGCAAAAATCGGTTGCCGGTTTCCGTCTGCCAGCCTGATCACTTGAAGACAACCCATGGGGTGTGGTGACAAGCATGATCGATAGCCAACGCGGTTACCAGACAGGAGTGCATCGCATATGAGTAATGCGCAAGACTTTGGCGCCCTGAATTGGGTAAAGGACGAATTGGATGTCTCGATTCGTCATGCGCGCCAAGCGCTGGAAGCCTATGTGGAGACTCCTGGCGATAACGAATCACTGGCCACTTGCGGTGATCACCTGCATCAGATTGCCCGAGTGCTGCAGATGGTGCAGGTCTACGGTCCCAGTATGCTCGCAGAAGAGATGGAACTGGTGGTACGGGACATGTCGGAAGGCATCGTCAGACAGGAGGAGGATGCCGCCGAGGCCTTGATGCTGGCATTGATTCAGCTTCCCGATTATCTTGAAAAACTGCAGGGCGGCGATGCGGATATACCGTTAATCATTCTTCCCCTGCTCAACGACCTGCGGGCTGTGCGGGATGCGCCGTTGCTCTCCGAAGCGGCGCTGTTCAAGCCGGAAATCGAAACCGAATCGACAGCGGATGAAGTCAACAATGATCTTCCATCGCTGGTGCGACAGGTCAGACAGAAGTTCCATCTCGGGCTGCTGAGCTGGTATCGCAAAAGGGATACCGTTCATGGGTGGCCGTTACTGAGGGACGTTTTCACCACCATTCATAAGAGTGCGGGCACTGAGTCGGTGCAGCATCTGTTTTGGGTGGCAGAGGGGCTGATGCATGGCTTGATTGACAATACCATCGCACCGGGTATTGCGGTGAAGCAGCTATTCAGTCGGCTTGACCGGAAGATGAAAATCATCATCGACAGTGGTGAACAGGCATTGGTGGATGAGCCACCGTCGGCGCTGTTGAAAAATCTGCTCTATTACATCGCCCGGGCGAACTCACAAAATCCAGTAATTCTGGAGATCAAGCAAGCCTACAATCTCGATGCGGTGATGCCTTCCGAAGACCAGCTCAATCAGGGCCGGCTCGGGTTGACCGGCTCGAATGCAGAGCTGGCCGAGTCGATCAAAGATGCGGTGAGCAGTGAGCTGACCCGAATTAAGGATATTCTCGATCTGTTCATGCGTGATGAAAAGGCCGACATGGAGATGCTTGGCCATCTCGAGGCGCCAACACGCAAACTTGCCGACACCCTTGGCATGATCGGTCAGGGCGCCTTGCGATCCCGACTCAATCGGCAAGCGGATAAGGTAAAGACTTTTGTCGAACAGGGTGTTTTACCTGAAGAGTTTGAATTGATGGAGATGGCGGGGGATATTCTCTATGTGGAATCCTCTCTCAGCACCCTGCATACCTTTCAGCCGGGTGCGGCGGAAACCATCGATGAGAACACGCTTGGAGACAGCCTGCCTGAAGGTGAATACCAGAATCTGATCAAACAGACCGTCCGCGAAGCTAAGGTTGAGATCGCCAGGGCAAAAGAGACCATCATCAGTTTCACCGAGGCGACAGACGATAGCTCGGTACTGGAGTCTGTGCGCCAAGGCTTTCGGCGTGTAGAAGGCGCGCTGCAGATGCTCAACCTGCGGGAAGCGGCCGATTTGATGTCGCAAACCGGTGGGATCATCAAAAACCAGTTGATTGAAGCTACGGTTCCGCCTAACCGACAACAGTTGAACTCCCTGGCTGATGTGGTCAGTAGTATCGAATATTATCTCGAGACATTGGTGGATGGTGCCGGCGACCGTCGGGAGATTCTCGCCATAGCCCAAGCATCGCTGAACGATTTGAGCAGCGATGGTAAGGCTGAAGTGACCGAGTATGTTGAACCGGTAGAGCCCATCAAACTGGATGAGTCTGCCGATCATGCTGAAGGATACGATCTCGAAGAGGAAGAGGTATCCGATCTTGAATTTGGTGTCAGCAGTCTGCAGATCGAGCCACCTCAACCGGAAGTGGAGATTCTCGCATCAGAAGAAGAGATGACCGCCCCTGAGCCTGAAGCTGAACCGCTTCAGGAAGAAGAGATTGCCGCTGCAGACAAACCAATGCTGGAGGATATCGATCCGGAAATTCTGGAAATTTTCATCGAAGAGGCCAGAGAAGAGTTAGAGAATATCCAGACTTATCTGCCCCGTTGGCAGCACGATCAGGCTGACCGGGATGCACTGACCACATTCCGTCGCTCGTTTCATACCCTGAAAGGCAGTGGTCGGCTTGTAGGCGCCAAGATAATTGGTGAACTTGCCTGGTCTGTGGAGAACATGCTGAATCGGTTGATCGATGAGACGATCAAAGTTTCACCTGAGATGATGCAGCTGCTCAATCAGGTTACTGAAGCCTTGCCGGTGCTGATCGATTCCCAGGAGCAGGGTGTCAGTCCGGCGGTGAACGTGGAACTGCTGCAGAATCAGGCTCATGCCCTGTCCGAGGGGCGTCCCGTCGAACAGGCTCCTGAACCGGTTGTCAGCGATGAGGCGCAACAGCTGGCAGAATCCACCACAGAGTCAATCGACATCGAGGTGGAAGCCCTCGAAGAGAGCTCCGACGAAGTTGAATCCCTAACAGAGGATTTACCGCCCGAACAGGTTGAGATTGAGCCTGCAGAAGACGATGAGCTTGTTCTCGAAGAGCTGGAGGTGTCGTCACTGGATGAGTCCGCACCCGAGGATCTACCTCAAGAGCCGGTCAGTGATGATGAAGTTGCCGCTCTCGGTGAGGCAATGCTTGAAGGGACTTCTGCTGCAGAGGCGGAAGGTGAGTTCACAGATTCGGATCTCGAAATTGAGATCGATACCGAACTCCTTGAAGTTTTCGCCGAAGAGTCAGAGGAGCACCTGCAGGAGATCGAAATATTCCTGAAACAGGCCAAGGGTATCACTCCGCCCATGTTGGTGCCTGAAGAGGTTGTTCGGGCCTGTCATACCTTGCATGGCAGTGCACACATGGCGGGTATTACGCCGATTGCGATGCTCAGCGAGGCGATGGAGGACTATGTCAGAGCCGTTCACGAAAACCAGATGCCTGCCGAGGCCAAAGTGGTTGATCTGGTGGACGGCAGTGTTGGCTATATACGCCAACTGCTGAATTGTCTGCCGGACGACAGTCTGCCTGAACCGAACGTTGAGACCTATCTGCAGGGCTTGAATGAAGCGTTGCAGGCGATTGAAACCAGCGAAGAGAGTGTAGAAGAAGCCGAATCGCTGATGCCCGAAGAGACGGGCGCCGAAGAGGAGATCATCTCCCTGGACGAGGGAGAGGTAGTGGATGAGGCGCTTCAGATCGAGGCGATCGAAGAGATTGGCCTGGCTGATGATGATTCGATCGATCTCGCGTCCGATCTGATTCTGGAAGAGCTCCAGTCGAGTGAGATTGAATCCGTTCTGTCAGGGGCTGAGAGCCTGGATTCCGGTTTCCACGAGACCACCAGCTATCTGCAAACCACAGACTATTTCGATGTGGAGGGCGATGAAGAGCTGCTGGAGATCTTCATTGAAGAGGGCCGCGAGTTACTCGAGGCCCTTGAGCAGGGTTATAACGATTGGCAGCAGTCGCTGCATGATGAGACTGTGGTCGATGGTATCAAGCGTACGCTGCATACCCTGAAAGGCAGCTCCAGGCTTGCCGGTATTAATCCCATTGGCGATCTTAGCCATGCCCTAGAGGATCTATTCGAAAAGCTGTTGCGTGACGATGTAACAGCGGATCAGCGCTTGCAGGATCTGGTTCGGCAGGCGTTCGATTTTCTGGCCACCCAGGTTGAAGATGCCGCAACTGTTGGCCGAGTGCCAGTTTCGACCCAATTGCTCACCGATCTCGAGCAACCGAATACCTTAGCTGAGCTCAGTGAGGCCGAGCCGGAGCCGCTGCATGATGAGGTGCTTGAGGCAGAGTTACAACTCGCCGATGAGGCCTTTCCCGATGCTGAGCTCGAAACAGAGCAGGCCGATCAAGAAGAGGATGAACGAATTCAGGAGCTGGAACTGCAGAGTGCTCTGGATGAGGTAGAGGAAACGCAGGGTCAGTCCGAGCTGGATAGCGGCGAAGAGCTCGATGCAAGCAGCTACTACGCAGAACCGATGAGCTTTCTCCACGACGGCGATCTGTTTGAAGTCAGTGAAGACCGCGAACTGGTTGAGATTTTTGTCGAGGAATCGAAAGAGCTGCTCGAAACCCTGGAGGAACAGTTCGAGAAATGGGGTAATGAACCCTCAGATCATCAGCATCTGGATGCCATTCTGCGTGCCTTGCATACCGTAAAAGGTAGCTCCCGTCTGGCCGGTATCGAACCGGTTGGTGACCTCAGTCATGCCATGGAGTCATTGCTGAATGGGGTTGTTAGAGGTCATATACCTGCGGATGATCAAGTGATGAGCCTCTCCCGCTCCACCCTCGATCTGCTGGCCACCCAAACCGATGATGCCGAGACCTCAAACCAGGTACACCGGGCCGATGCACTGATCGAGGAGATTCAATCCCTGATCGATAAGGGGGTTGAGCAGGAGGATGTGGTTGAGGATCTGATCGATCCCGATCTTAAGGAAGAGCTCGAGGAACTTGAAGAGCTCAAGCAGCATCAAGCTGAAGAGGAAGTTGAGACCGAGTCTGAGAAACAGCCGGTTGCCGAGGAACTGGAAGATATTCAGATCGATGCCTCTGAACTGGATGTGGAAGTTGATGACGTTTCAGAGGAAGCGCTGCTGCAACCCGATGAATCCTTCCTCATGATGCATGATGAGGTGCTACTGGATGTGGGCGAAGATGAGGAGCTGATACAGATCTTCATCGAAGAGGCAAAAGAGTTTATGGAGCAGGTAGAGGCACGCTTCCTACAGTGGCTCGATGAACTTGAAAACCAGGATGCGATCGATGGTATGCAGCGAAATCTGCATACTCTGAAAGGCAGTGCCCGGCTTGCCGGTATCATGCCGATCGGCGACTTGAGTCATGCGGTGGAATCGGTGATGACCGCTGTGGCGGAAGGCGAGATCGATCCGATAGAGACTGTCACCGAAACCTTGCGCCACAGCATTGATCACCTGGCTTTCCAGGTCGATACCATCGCCAAAACCGGCAAGGTACCCGCTTCCGATGTTCAGGTCGAACATCTGCATAACCTGCTGGGTGGAGAGATGACGCCCGCGCACGACGGTATGGTCGAAGCCATTCAGGAAGTATCCGATAGCAGTCAGTTGGCGGAAGAGCCTGAACCGGAACAGCAGACCGCACAGGTACTTCCATTCAACGAAGAGATTGCCAAGCTGCTCAATCCGGAACAGGAGCAGGAGAAAGAGAAAGCCGGCTTTAAACCAAACAAAGAGCAGGTTCGGGTCAATGCGGACCTGATGGATCGGCTGGTGAATCATGCGGGTGAGGTCAGTATCTATCGTGCCCGCCTGGAACAGCAGAACAGTGTGTTGGGCTTCAACCTCTCAGAGCTCGAACAGACTGTCTCCCGTCTCTACACACAGTTGCGTAACCTGGAGATTGAAACAGAGGCGCAAATTCTCTATCGCTGGGAGCGGGACAACGAAAAAGAGGATCAGGACAGGACCGAGTTCGATCCCCTGGAGCTTGATCGCTTCTCCACCATGCAGCAGCTCTCCAGAGCCCTGGTGGAGACGGTTAACGATCTGGGTAACATCAATGAGTCGCTGCGTGATCTGCAGCGTGAGACCGATACTCTGCTGTTGCAACAGTCGAGAATATCCACCGATCTGCAGGATGGTTTGCTACGCACCCGAATGGTGCCCTTCGCAACACTGGTTCCCAGGATGCAGCGTCTTGTCAGGCAGACTGCGGGACAGCTGAATAAAAAGGCCAACCTGGAGTGCTTTGGTATCGAGGGCGAGTTGGATCGAAGCATCCTCAATCGCATGGTACCGGTGCTGGAGCATCTGCTGCGGAACTCCGTTTCTCATGGTATTGAGCCACCGGAACAGCGTCTTGCCGAAGGCAAACAGGGCACCGGGCGGATCTCCCTCTATCTTGACCGGGAGGCGACCGATGTCTTGATCACCCTCTCCGATGACGGTAAAGGTCTGGATATCGAAGCCATTCGCAAACGGGCGCTGGAACAGGGCATGATCAATGCCGATGTGGAGATCAGTGATGACGATCTGATCCAGTGTGTGCTGCTGCCCGGTTTCAGTACCGCCAAGGAGGTTACCCAGATCTCCGGACGTGGTGTCGGTCTCGACGTGGTGACCAGTGAGGTGAAACAGTTAGGTGGTTCCCTGGAGATCGATTCTCAACCCGGACGGGGTACCAGTTTCATCATCCGTCTCCCTCTGACTCTGGCGATTACCGATGCCCTACTGATCAGAGTAGGTGAAGAGATCTATGCCATTCCCCACGGCAGTATCAGTGGTGTGGTGAGAATCCGGCGTGATGAGATTCAGCGCTGTTATGACGGTAAACAGGACAATTTCGACTACGGTGGCAAACAATATAAAGTGAGCTATCTTGGCCGGATGATGGGCACAGGACAGCATGAGATACATGAAGGCCAGCGCTGGTTGCCGCTGCTGCTGTTACAAACCGGTGAACACCAGGTGGCTCTGCAGGTCGATGATCTGTTGGGTAGCCGACAGGTGGTGGTGAAAACCCTGGGTAAGCAGGTTGGCAGTGTACGCTGGATCACCGGTGGTACGATTCTCGCGGATGGCCGTGTTGCATTGATCCTTGATCTGGCTGCACTGGTGCGTATGGATGCGACCCATGCGGCACCGGTCATGAAGCCCGAAGCTGAACAGAAAAAACTGGAAGAGCGTCTTCGGGTCATGGTGGTTGATGACTCGATTACGGTGCGTAAAGTCACCAGTCGCTTGCTGGAGCGCCATGACATGGAGGTGGTTACCGCCAAAGATGGTGTTGAAGCGGTGGCGCTGCTCCAGGAACAGGTGCCGGATATCATGTTGCTCGACATCGAGATGCCGCGCATGGACGGCTTCGAGCTGGCGAGACATATCAACAACTCTGTGGACTATTATGGATTGCCGATCATCATGATCTCATCGAGAGTGGGTGATAAACACAGACAGCGGGCCATGGACCTGGGCGTCAAGCGTTGTCTCGGTAAACCCTATCAGGAGAGTGAGTTGCTGGAGAACATCAACGAAGTTCTGACGGAAAATAGACAATGAGCCGAGCGGTAGTCAAAGAGGTCAGAAGTGTGCTCATCCCTCTGCATGAGCGACAGATATTGCTACCCAATGCCACGGTAGCCGAAGTTATGAGCTATCAGCAGCCTGAATATGCCGGCGACGAGCTGCCAGAGTGGTTTCTCGGTCACCTAGCCTGGCGTGGGGTGATGATTCCGGTTGTCTCCTATGAGGGGCTGTTGGGTGAGCCGGTGGTGGAACCCGGTTACCGGGGCAGGATCCTGATTCTCAATGCACTTGGTGAGCATGATCGATTGTCCCATATCGGTATGGCTGTCCACGCCATACCATCACTGGTCAGAGTCAGCGCCGACAATGTGGTGCCGATCAATTCAGAGCAGGATGAACTTCAACCTCTGATCAGGCAGCAAGTGGAGCTGGATATGAGTCCGGCGGTGATTCCTGATATGGATGAGATCGAGCGGCAGGTACTGTCTGTCATCGAAGATCTGTAGCACTTAGCTCGAAGTCATATCAGACTTGCAGTAACAAACACAGCTTGGGCAATGATTGCCCTTGTCAAGCCATGTTGTAGACTATCTTATTTCTAATCAAAAGGTTAGGGGCTGTAAGTATGCCCTACAGCGACATCTTTAGCGGCCGGGTGAATAGTATGCGACAGCGTACTAGTGTATCCTGGACGCTATTCATTCTCATTCGCTTATAATTTTCGCTGTAGCGTCTCCATCCAACATAGAGGTTGCTATCTCTCTTGTCTCTGCTCGACCACTATAAGAAACAACTTCAGATTAATGGCTATCAGCGGGATCCTCATCAGGAGCAGGTTCTGGCGGCCTTCGATCGCCTGGCGGAAGCGTTGCAACAACCAAGAAAGGCGAAGGGTTGGCTGTGGAAGAAGAGTGTCGAGCTGGTACCCGGTGTCTATCTGTGGGGCGGTGTAGGCCGGGGGAAGACCTGGCTGATGGACATGTTTCACCAGCAGCATCAACAGCTGGGTATCGAACGTCACCATTTCCACAGTTTCATGCGCTATATACATCAACGCTTGACTGAGCATGGTGGTGACAAGGAGCCGATGTTGCTGATTGCCAATGAGATGGCCAGTCGTATGCGGGTGCTCTGTCTGGATGAGTTCAACGTCATCGATATCGGTGACGCCATGCTGATGCGTGTGCTGCTCGAAAGCTTACGGAAAGTCGGCATCGTCCTGGTTACCACCTCGAATCAGCCACCTGACAGACTCTATTGGCAGGGGCTGCAGAGAGAGCAGTTTCTGCCGGCGATCGAGCTGCTCAACAATGGTAACGAAGTGCTGGAGCTGGCTGGAAACAAAGACTACCGGCTACAACTGTTTGAGGCATCATCCGTCTATCACACACCGTTAAGCGACGAATCGATGGTCAACCTGAGCAGGGAGTTCGATCGACTGGTCAGTGGCAATGTCGAAGAGACGGGGCGCTTTGAAGTGCCGGGAAGGGCGGTGCGGTTCGTCAAGCGGGGTAGCGGTGTCATCTGGTGTGACTTCAATGCCCTATGCGGCCCGCCCAGATGGCAGAACGACTATCTGGAGCTGGCTCGCTGTCACCATACCGTATTTATCTCGGACATCCCCAAACTGGACGGTACCTGGGATGACCGAAGCCGTCGCTTTATCAATCTGATCGATGTCTTCTATGACAGAAAAGTCAAAGTGGTGGTGAGCGCCGATGCGGAACCGGATCAGCTCTACAGCGGTGTCCGCCTGGCGTTCGAATTCAATCGTACCGTAAGCCGATTGAAAGAGATGCAGTCTGCCGCCTATCTGGAAACGCCCCATAAAGGCTGAGTGTCTGTGCTGGGTAGTAAAGGCTGTTTTAGAATATCAGTCCGCAAATGAACGCTAATGAACGCAAATCTTAGTAGTT
>JAKSBX010000114.1 GCA_022360905.1 Chromatiales bacterium | reverse complement strand
GCTGAGACCGGGCATCTCTGCCTTTCAACCCTTCATGCGAACAATGCCAATCAGGCGCTGGACCGGATTATCCACTTCTTTCCTGAGGACCATCGGGATCAGATCTTTATGGATCTTTCGCTGAACCTGAAGGCGATTGTGGCCCAACAGTTGATACCGAAAGCCGACGGCAGTGGCCGACGCGCAGCGATTGAGGTATTGCTGAATACACCCCTGGCTGCTGAGTTGATCCGTAAAGGTGAGATTCACAAGTTGAAAGAGCTGATGAAGCGTTCGAACGAACACGGCATGATTACTTTTGATCAGCACCTCTACCGGCTCTATGAAGAGGGGGTTATCAGTTATGAAAACGCACTGGCTCACGCCGACTCGGCGAACGATGTGCGTCTGATGATAAAACTTGGGGCAAGCCAGACCAGCGACTCGTTGGTAGACGGACTGGACGGGATTACCCTGATGGATGGTAAGAGTTAAGAGTTTCAGTCCGCAAATGAACGCGAATAAACGCCAATATCAGTAGTCAGACTATTGCGCGATTACGTCAAAATGGCTTCTGAACCAGATGCGGGACGCTCCATTCCGTACGATGCCTGCAACTGAAAAGTACATTTACGTTTATTCGCGTTCATTTGCGGACCTATAGATTAAAAGGCCGGCACAATAAGTTAAGTGTTTAAGGTATGAATGTTTCAGCCAATTCATACTGCTTTTCAGACTCGTTGGCCAATCCCCCTTCATTGTTCAGAATCATTTCGCAGTTCTTTGCCATGCGTGCCTGCATCGCGGCGCGCCAAGCACCTTTGCTCTCATCAGGCTCTTCAGGCGCAAGAGAGGCCGCTGCAGCTGCAGCGACGAAGTGTTCCGCTTGAGCCGCCCAGTCAGCATCACGACCACATGCGGTATAGGTTTGAGTGGCAAAGCTTTTGACTTCTTTGTAGGCAGCTTCAACTTCTTGAGGAGGAAGATCCGGGTTGGCAGCGACCTGCACAGCCCTGGCAACCCTCGGGTCGGTACTCAAATGTTCGACACTGGCAACAAATTTACCGGCTAAAGCTCGTTGCTGCGCCGTTGAGAGCTG
>JAKSBX010000183.1 GCA_022360905.1 Chromatiales bacterium | reverse complement strand
GTGAGATGAAATAGAAGGGAGATCGAAACCGCGCTAACGGTAGAGGATCCACACAGAAATAAGCGTTTATCCTTTTTGCCTTGAGTGATCATCCTTTGATGGGTCCCTACGCAATTCCGATATTTGCATTGTTTAATAACCCAAACGTTACCAATGTAATTTCCGAATGACAAGTATTTTGTTTCCCAATTCCTTACTTTTTTAGTCAGATATTGGTTACACAATTACCGAATCGAATGCAGATAATCACGATCTACAGAGGCTTTATACATGTAAAGCAAGGCACGACAGGTTTGCGACCAAAACAGACCTTATATCGGTGGAGCTGGGAAGTCTGTTCTTAATACAAAGTGGACACTAAAGAAGTGTATACATCAGTTTTCCCGTCTATGTGAATACAGCTTACCAACCCACATTTTGGAGAAAATAGGCTCTCTTAATACAAGCCGGTGATAAAATGCTGCCACAATATGCAAACTCACTACGGCTAACAGCATTTTCGTTAATAAAATATGAGTAGAAAGTAGAGGTATCTCTGAAAAGTTAACAGGTAACATAGCCCACCAATGACCACTCCAAGTGCCAGATGGACCTTTAGCGTAACGTCGTCACCATACAAAAGAGCAAATAAAACGATTACTGCTAGTAACCAGTGCAATGCAACCAGTGCAGGATGATAGTGTGTCATTACTATTTCACCAGAGACATCATATAATCAATGGCTTCAATTACTTGTTCATCAGAACAGTTTTTACAGTCCCCATTTCTTTAATTGAATTGCGTTCGATATACTCCTGCCAATCACTCTTTTTTTTCACATTTGGAGCGCCACTTAGAAAACCCTTAAAACCACCTGTATGACAGGACTTACATACATCGTTAAATATCCTGTTATCAGCGTGCAAATTGTAACTTGTTAACAAAGCTATCAGCATGATTGGAGTAGCGAGCTTCTTTATCGACTGTGTATTTCTATACATGACTAGTACCTTTCTCATCTACCTTTGATTTTCCTACCGTCACGAATATTCAAAAACATGAGTATTAAATTGATGGCACCAGCCGCAAGTTCTATTCCTTGAAGCGAATAAAAACGAATATCAAAGTTACCCGCAGCAGCCCATTGGTCTAAAATGATTGCCGCTGGTAATAGAATCAACAGGCCGTTTACACCGATGAATGGCATTCGCTTTCTTTTGCTTCCAATCAAACCCTTGCTGTCACTTTTTGACATCGTAAAACCTGTAGCGCCTGTTGCGGCGATAGCAGGGATCAAGATGAACAGACCTGGCATTACAATTAGGCCTTTAACCATCGCGATGGCTTCATTTGTGCCAAACAACTCAACTACAACTGTTGATGTAAAGAAAAGCGCAATACAAAATGTGGCAGTTATTGCACCGATGCGATGAATAAGCGGTTTCAAAGTTATCTCCTTGATGTTACAGTATGACAATAAGTTAACAATACGACAACATGGTTCCAATGTATACTCATGACAATAGGTTGTCAATAGTTCGTGAGCGATTGAGATGAAAGAGACAAAATCAGGCATGCTTTTTACCCAACTTACCCTGGGGGTGTTCAAACTCAGCGGAATACTAAGTAATGAGGGTGATCAGATGACCAGGGAGTTTGGTATTACCAGCTCACGCTGGAAGATATTAGGGGCAATTACAATGTCCCAGACCCCTCTCACAGTGCCTCAAATTGGTCGTGAAATGGGGCAGAGTCGTCAAGCAGTACAGCGTTTGGTAGATGTGATGGTGAAGGATGGTTTACTTACCCTAGTAGATAATCCAAACCATAAGCGAGCTAAATATATTGTGGTGACACCCAAGGCAGAAGAGATATATCAGAAGCTATATCAGAAGCAGATTCCATGGGCTGATCAATGTGCAGCTGAGTTTTCGGTAGAAGAGCTTGAAACCACTCTGGCTGTTATACAAAAGATTTCACAAAATTTAGGGGTAAAATGATAGTAAAGGTCTACCATTGAGGTGAAATCTACCCTTATTTCTATTCGCCCCTGATGACCGCTTTTGGTCGTAACCAGACCATATATCCCTTATCGATTTTTAAGCTCGAATTGGTTGTCAGTATGAAAACTCCGTAGAAAGATTCGAAACGTAGCAACAGATATTTAACTTCCAGATTCGCATAACCGTCACAGGAAACTCAGATTTCTGAGCGATTCCCAAAAACAGCCCCCACGCCATTGCACACCAGTACGGCTCGTGCCTTTTCAGCTGCCACTCCAACTTATGGATGAACAATCAATAATCATGGATGTTTAAGCATTCAACATCCACTCAAGTCCAACCATACTGGTTTATACCAATCGTAGAGAACAGCTTTGATCATTTTCATTCAGGAGCACAACATGAACAATCAAATTACTGATCTGCATCGGGACTTCGATACCATTATGGATAACTTCGAACGTCTGTTCAGTGATGGCAACATGGCTGAAGTGGCCGGATTCTATTCCGACAATGCGATGCTGATGCCAGTCGGTAGTGACTTGGTCAAGGGGCGTCAGGCGATTGAGGCCTACTGGCAAGAGGCGGTCGACATGGGGATAAGGCGCATCAAGATCGACCTCATGGAGCTGGAACAGCATGGCGACTCTGCCACTGAGGTCAGTCGTTACACCATGTTCGATGCCGAAGATGTCGTGGTAGACCATGGTAAAGGTATCATGATCTGGAAACATAACGGCCAGGCCTGGAAGATGCACCGGGACATCTGGACAAGTAATTCAACATATTAGGAAGGAGTATTGGAAGCATTGCTTCGGTTGCCTCTATGTTCATTCTAGGTTTGAAATCTTATGATCATTCACATCAAAACCACGACGATCACCGCCCTGCTGTTACTATTCGTTCTTTTTTCACCACCAACTGTCAGTGATGATGGAGTGACAAAGCTGTCCGATACGCATCTGCACTGGAAGTGGAATCAGAAAGAGGTTACGGAACCGGAGCAAGCCGTTAAATTCCTGCGTGATAACAATGTCGCGCTGGCGGTGGTTACCGGTACTCCTCCGGAACTTGCTCTTGAGCTGCAGCAGTTGGCACCTGATCTGGTGATCCCTATTTATGGGGTCTATAAGGGCCGGATCGACTGGTCGAACTGGTATCACGATAAGGCATTGGTTGGGCGAGTCAGAGAGGCACTGGCATCAGGTCAGTTTCGGGGTATCGGTGAACTGCACATGATTGGTGGGTTCGTATCGGATTGGAAGAACCCGAATATCTCCGCTCTGTTCGAACTCGCTGCGGAGTTTGATGTACCCGTACTGGTCCACACGGAGTTTTCCAGAGCCAACTATCTGATAGGCTTCTGCAGCGCACATCCGAAAACCCGTTTCTTGTGGGCACATGCGGGTTCCGTTCTTCCTCCAGTTGAGGTGGCTCGTGCGTTAGATCAGTGCGCCAATCTGAGTGTGGAGCTCTCTGCGCGTGATCCTTGGCGGCATGTAGGAATGCCTATTGTGGATGAAGCCGGGCTGCTAAAGGTCGAATGGCGGAATCTGGTGATCGCGTACAGCGATCGGTTTATGATCGGCTCTGATCCGGTCTGGCCTGTCGAACAGCTCAACCCTTGGGATGAGCCTGATACGGGCTGGCAGCACCTATCACGTTTCCTCGGTTTTCATCGTGAGTGGCTCAAGCAGCTACCTGCCGATGTTGCCCAAAAGGTGCGATATAAAAATGCATTGGACTATTTTAAAAGGCAACCGTAGCATTTCCACTCTGCGCAGATTAGAAAATATATTGTTATTACTATAAATAACAATGAGATATAGGCATCTTGTAAAGTGATTTAGTTGGGTTTCTCTGTCCAAACATGGATAATCTTTATGCCTCAAACCGACTCATGAGTTTAATTCCCCACCTTGGCAATCAGTTATTAACCATACTGTTGCAGCGGAAAAGATCGGTATAAAAACGCCTTCTATCACTGAATTTGGCGTATAATGTCGACAATTTCCCCTTGTATTGCCGTTATCAACGATAAATATCATTAAATTTAAGGTGAAATGTCGACAGTTTTCCCTTATATTGCGGCGCAGCATCTATACCCTACCCAAGCTACAGCTTGATGAATCTGGAGGCAGTCGTATGACGATGCATAAGACAGATGTGCTTTTGATTGGTGGCGGCATTATGAGCAAGACACTGGCCATGCTGGTGACTCAGCTCGATTCCTCTCGTCATATCACCCTGGTTGAGCAAGCGGCAGCATTGGCCACCGAAAGTACACATGCGTGGAATAATGCAGGCACGGGGCATGCGGGTTACTGCGAACTCAATTACACCCCACAGCAGAGCGATGGTGATATCGCCATTGAAAGAGCGTTGGCGATTAACGCCCGTTTCGAGGAGTCTCTGCAGTTTTGGAGCGGTTTGGTTCGCAAGGGTGCGCTGTCGAAACCCTCGGCCTTTATCAATCCAGTACCTCATATAAGTTGGGTGGAAGGAAAAGAGGACGTCAATTTCCTGAAGAATCGCCAGAACGCACTGGTTAGCCATCCTCTATTCGAAGAGATGGAATATGCGGATGATCCAACTACCCTAACTGAGTGGTTACCGTTGATGATGGCGGAACGTGATATGGGGCAACCCATGGCCGCGACACGTGTGGCACACGGAACTGACATCAACTTCGGCGAGCTGACCCGCTCGATGGGTGAGCATTTGTCCCATGAGGAATCCGTTGACTATTGGCTCTCAACAGAGGTCTTGGGGTTGAAGAAGGTTGGAGACCGCTGGTATGTGACAACCAAGCACGCGCTTGCAGGAAAACGCACCATCGAGGCACGATTCGTATTTGTCGGCGCGGGTGGGTGTGCCTTGTCGCTGATGCAAAAGGCCGGTGTGGATGAAGTCCGGGGTTATGGCGGTTTCCCCGTTTCAGGCATCTGGCTAGCCAGTGAAAACATCAAAGCCGCGGCAACCCATAACGCCAAGGTTTACGGCATGGCTCCGGTTGGCGCACCACCCATGTCGGTACCCCATCTCGATACTCGGTTGATCAATGGACGCCCCGCCCTACTCTTTGGACCCTTTGCCGGCTTTACCACACGCTTTTTGAAGAAAAGCAGCCTATTTGATTTGATCAATTCGATTCGCTCCCACAATCTCAAACCCATGATGGAAGTAGCGAGAGAGCATTGGGCGTTAACCCGTTATCTCATCAAAGAGGCGATAAGTTCTGGCGACCAACGCCTCGAACAGCTACGTACATTCATGCCTTCGGTACAACCAGGAGAGTGGCATCTTCGCCCAGCCGGTCAGCGGGTGCAGATTATCAAACTGGATGATAAGGGACGTGGCAAGTTGCAGTTCGGTACCGAAGTTATCAAGACAGCCGATCGCTCATTGGCAGCCTTGTTGGGTGCCTCTCCAGGCGCCTCTGTCAGTGTCTCCGCCATGCTGGATGTTATCGAGAGCTGTCTGCCTGAATTGGTTCAAGGTGAGTCGAGGCAACGCCTGGAGGAGTTGATTCCATCCTATGGACACTCTTTGGACGATGATCTCGATCTGGTTCATGCTGTGCGACGTTATACTTTAGAGACTCT
This sequence comes from Chromatiales bacterium, assembly GCA_022360905.1. Taxonomy (GTDB): domain Bacteria; phylum Pseudomonadota; class Gammaproteobacteria; order Chromatiales; family Chromatiaceae; genus Thiodiazotropha. Next base: position 6,959 of record JAKSBX010000183.1, on the reverse strand, counting down.
GGCTCTGGATGATAGAAAACCGGCAGAGATTTCAGAACAAGAGTCATTTTTGCAAACTGGCAGTTGATTTGATCTATCGACCGCTTTGAGTCAACTTCGAGACTGAATATCCTTCGGCGCTTTGTCATTATTGTCACCTGCCATTTTTTTTTACAGGTACACAAAACGTGAATCCGTATCTTGAGTTGCCGGTTTTAAGAGTGCTCGGTGCTCTTAGCGGTGAGGAAAGTCCGCGCTCCCGGCAGTACCTTAGGAGCGCGGGTACAGCCGGCTAAGGATGCTTTTGTCGCTCAGCGTGGTGCGTGAGTTTTCCACCTGAACTCGTCTTTTCCAATGTCAGCCCGGGTTTGGATGTTGAGTTGGAACTCAGTGTTGTGCACCCAGTTAGCATCAATGCGCATACAGCGTTAACGGCTCTGTTTTTCACGAGTGTTCTCCTTCCGATACTGACAATCCAGGATTAGGGATAGCTTCCCGATGAGCTATCCGGTACAAGGCCGGCAGGACAAGTAGAGTGAGCAGGGTCGAGGAGACAATCCCACCGATCACAACAGTGGCCAGAGGGCGTTGTACTTCTGCGCCGGTACCCAGGTTCAGAGCCATTGGTACAAACCCCAGGCTGGCAACCAGTGCGGTCATCAGTACGGGACGCAGCCTGCGCAAAGCGCCCTCAATGATGGCACTCTCCAGTGCTGTGCCTTTGGCAAGCAGGTTGCGAATGAATGACAGCATCACCACCCCATTGAGCACCGCGACACCGGATAGGGCTATAAAGCCGACCCCGGCCGAGATCGACAGGGGTAGATCGCGCAGCGCCAGCGCCGCCACGCCACCGGTCAGCGCCAGTGGCACGCCGCTGAACACCAAGGCCGCGTCACGCGCCGAGTTAAACGCCATGAAGAGCAAACCGAAGATGATCAGCAATGTGACCGGCACCACGATGGAGAGACGTTTGGAGGCGGAGATCAGCTGCTCGAAGGTGCCGCCATAGTCGATCCAGTAACCGGCCGGGAGGTCGACCTGTGCGCGGATCGCTGTCTGCACTTCGTTGACAAACCTACCCAGATCCCGCCCACGCACATTGGCGGTAACCACCACCCGGCGCTTGCCGTTCTCTCGGCTGATTTGGTTCGGCCCCTCAGTGAATTGGATATCCGCGACCTCGCCGAGGGGGATGGTATGCGGAGTGCTGCGCGCCAGCCCCAGGCTGTCGGCATCACCACGCACCTCGCGGCCGGTGTTGTCTGGTAGCAGCAGCGGGAGTCGTGCCAGGGCATCCAGATTGGTCCGCAATTGCTCCGGCAGACGTACCACTAGGTCGAAGCGGCGATCGCCTTCGAATACCTGACCAACCGTAGCACCACCCATGGCGATGCGCAGACTCTCTTGCAGCGCGGCAACATCCAGGCCATAGGCGGCGAGCCGTTCACGATCGGGTATGACGGTGAGCATCGGCAGACCAGTGGCCTGTTCGGTTCGGACGTCGGCTGCACCGTCAATGGTGCCGATCACCTTCTCGACCGCTTTGGCGATCACCACCAGGGTATCGAAGTCGTCGCCGTACACTTTAACACCCAGGTCTGAACGCACCCCGGCGATGAGCTCGTTGAAGCGCATCTGAATCGGCTGGGTGAACTCGTAGTTGTTGCCTGGTATGGTACGTGCAACCGTTTCGATTTCCGCCACCAGTGTGTGCTTGGGTTTATCCTTGTCGGGCCATTGTTGCCGCGGTTTGAGGATCACGAAGGTATCGGCTACGTTGGGCGGCATCGGGTCGGTGGCAATCTCAGCGGTGCCCAGCTTGGCGAACACGTGAGACACTTCGGGAAATTCACGTAGCCGTGACTCCAACGCCTCCTGCATCGATAGCGCCTGGCTCAGGCTGGTGCCGGGAATGCGCAGTGCGTGAACCGCCATGTCGCCCTCGTCCAGGTTGGGGATGAACTCCGCACCCATACGGCTGGCGGAGATTCCGGCTAGCAGCACCAGACCGGTTGCAGCGATCACCACCGGCCAGCGATTGGCGAGCACACCTCGCAACACCGGTTCGTAGATGCGGCGCAGACCTCGCATCAGCAGATTGTCATGTGTTTTGACCTTACCGCTGACAAACAGCGCTACCGCGGCAGGTACAGCCGTGACCGACAGGATCAGTGCGGCCAGCAATGCGGTGACCACGGTAAAGGCCATCGGGTGGAACATCTTCCCCTCCACCCCGCTGAGTGCAAAGATCGGGATGTAGACGATGAGGATAATCAGCACACCGAACACGCTGGGTCGGATCACCTCCAAGGTAGCGTCACGAACTAGGTGTAGACGCTCTTTGAGATCGGGCAGATTACCGTACCGGCGTTGGTAGGCGGCCAGTGCCGCCAGGCAGTTCTCGACGATGATGACTGCGCCATCGACGATCAGGCCGAAGTCCAGCGCGCCGAGGCTCATCAAGTTCCCGGATACCTGAGATTCGACCATACCGGTGATGGTCATCAGCATTGCCACCGGAATCACCGCTGCGGTGATCAATGCTGCACGCCAGTTACCCAATAACAGCAGCAGTACGGCGATGACCAGCAGCGCACCCTCGGTGAGGTTCTTTTCCACTGTGGCTATGGTCTTATCGACCAGCGAAGTGCGGTCGTACAGCGGGGTCAGCTGCACGCCCTCTGGCAGCGAGGTTTTGATCGCTTCTAGGCGTTGAGCGGTTGCCTGCGCCACCGCCCGGCTGTTCTCACCAATCAGCATGAACACGGTACCGAGTACAACTTCCTCACCGTTTTGCGTGGCCGCACCGGTACGCAGTTCGCTGCCGAGTTGCACATCGGCCACATCCTGCAAGCGTATCGCCACACCGTCGCGCTTGCCTACGCTGATGCCACGGATCTGTTCAATGTCAGCCAGCTGGCCGGGGGAGCGGATCAAATACTGTGCGCCGAAGCGCTCGATATAGCCGGCCCCGGTATTCAGGTTGTTACGTGCCAGTGCCCGCATCAGGTCCTGCAAGGTAAGATCGTAGGCGACTAGCCTGTCCGGATCAGGCAGCACGTGAAACTGCTTGGTGTAACCTCCTATGGTGTTCACCTCGACCACTCCAGGTGTCTGACGAAGCTGCGGGCGTACGATCCAGTCCTGTACGGTGCGCAGCTCCATCGGCGAGTAGTCAGCGCCTTCGGCATTATTCACCGTATACATGAAGATCTCCCCCAGTCCGGTTGCAATCGGCCCCATGGCCGGCTCGATGCCGGCTGGCAGGCGCTCCTTCACCTCGGAGAGACGCTCGCCGATCAGCTGACGGGCCCAGTAAATGTCGGTACCGTCTTCAAATACCACCGTAACCTGCGACAGACCGTAGCGAGAGATTGAGCGGGTTTCCTGCAGATGCGGCAACCCCGCCATCGCTGTCTCGATGGGAAAGGTGATGCGTTGCTCCGACTCCAATGGCGAATAGCCCGGTGCCTCGGCATTGATCTGTACCTGCACGTTGGTGATGTCCGGCACGGCATCGATTGCCAACCGGTCGAAGTTGTAGATGCCCAACGTGGCCACTGCCATTGTCAGGACCAGTACCAGCCAGCGATGTGCCAGCGATGCGCCAATGATACGATTTAACATGATGTTCTCCTCAGTGGTCGTGGCTGGCGCCAGACTTTTCGATGTCTGCCTTGATCAGGTAGCTGTTGCCGGTAACGTACTCGGTACCTTGTTTGAGCCCGCCGGTTACCTCTACCCAGTCGGCATTGCGCCGACCCAGTTCAAGCATGCGCACCTCGTAGGTTTCGCCGACCTTGGCGAATACCACGCGGAAATCGCGAAATTGTTGTATGGCCGATTGGCGCACCGCCAGGTCTACCGGGATCTCTTCCACGGTGACGCTGCCGCGGACAAATTGGCCGGGACGCAGCTTGCCGCCAGTGTTGTCCAACACCACCCGTGCCTGAACGCTTTGGCTGGCATGGCTGGCCAGTGGTGATACCCAGTCAATCTTGCCGTCGATGGGATCGCTGTCGAGCGAGGTGATACGTACTGCCTGGCCGGGCACTACTTTGCTCAGGTGTTTGCCGAACAGGTCCAGTTCAACCCACACTTGTGACAGATCTGCAATCAGGAACAACGGCGAATCACCGGTATTCATGCCGATCTGTACGTCGCGCGCGAGAATGACACCGTCGATCGGTGCCTTAACGTTGTAGCTCTGCAGACTCTCGTTGCTCTGGATGCGGGCCAGCAGATCACCGGCCTTAACCCGGTCGCCGAGATTACGTTGCACACGCTGTACCACGCCGGGAAAACGTGCACGCACGCTGGCGAGTTTGTTGGGTACGGTCTGAACACGCCCGCTCAATTGCAGCTGCTTGGAGATGATCTGCGGGCCGGCGATCTCAGTAACGATGCCGGCCTCGTTTGCGATGGTATCCGGTATCTGCGAGCGGCCTTCATAACTGGCATAAGACCATTGGTATTGACGTCCCTGGTAGAGCGCCGTGATGGTGACATCGAAAGAGTGGGGCTCCACGACCGCGCCCTGGCCGCGCAGGTAGTCGCCCTGCTCGACGAAATCGAAGCGATCGATCTGGCCATCGAGACGCCTCAGTTCGATCTGCAATCCGATTTCACTTGTCGACAGCGGTTGTCCGTCACGGTACAGATAGACGTGAAATTCTGGCGGAACGCCGCTTTCATACAGCGTCAGTTCCAGGCCAAAGCCATCCTCTTCGAACAGCTTGCCGCCTTGCGGGCCTTCACGGTATAGCGCTTCGGCTTCTTCATGTTGCTCACTGATTTTATTGTCATCATGGTGATCGTGGTTGGACAACATATGTGTGATCTGGCCCGGTGTTGCCTCCAGCATTTGCCAAGCGGCAGTGGCAATGATGGCGATGACAGACAGTGTCAGGATAGTGGTGCGAATCATGGGTTCACTCCTGTATGGGGTACAGCGCCGATGAGGCGCTCGATCTGAATACGGTTGCGGTGAAAACTGGCGGCTGCGTCAAGCAGCTCCATACGGGCTTGAAGCAGTTGGTCTTGGGATTGGGTCAGTTCCAAGAGTGAATAGCGACCATTGCTATAACTGCGGCTGGTATCATCGACAGCAGCTGTTGCCGCGGGAATGATCCGAGAGCTCAGCATTTTCAGCCGGTCACGTTCGTGCACCAGTTCCTGGTGCAGACCGAACAAAGTGGCGCGCAGTGCCAGCTTGCGGTTCTTAGCCAGCAGCGGTTCGAGTTTTACCAAGGCTTGAGCCTCGTCTTCGAAACTGGCTGCTCGCGAGCGACTGCCCAGTGGAGCACTCAGATTGAGCATCAGTCCGGCATCGTCGTTTGCGGAGAAATGCCGCACGCCCACTGACAAATCGATATCCGGTTGACGTCGCGCCCGTGCCAACTGCAGACGCGCCCCAGCGAGGCGTTCCTGAGTCGCGAAACGGACAATGGATGGGTTGTTATCGAGCAGGCGTTCGAGGTCAGAGAAATCCGCGACCTCCCCCGGTATCTGTAACAGGTTATTGACGACCTGCTGAAAGTCTGGCTCGATCTCGCCCCACAAGACGGCAAGTTGGCTACGCCCGTTGCGCAGCAAATGGTCTGTTTCCTCGAACATCAGTTCGGCACGAGCTATACCGATTTCGGCACGCTTGATTTCCGCTTTAGTCGCTTTGCCCGCACGGAAACGTTGCGCTACTGCACGCTGGGTATGTTTTGCGCTGTCCAGCTGTCGCTCTAACAGTTCGCGCCGTGCCTGGGCATAGGCGATATCACTGAAACGTTGCGCCGTTTCGGCCAACAGATCGAGCCGTTGGGCATCCTGTTCGTGGCGCAACAGTTTGGCCTGCTGTTGCGCAATGTCACCTCGCAAGGTTGCCTTGTTACCCAGTTCCATCACTCGTCCGAGGCTGAGTGTGGTCTCCAGGTCATTACCAACACCGCTGCCGGCGAGATTCTCCATTTGTATGCCAACCTGCCAGGCAGTCTGCAGACTTTGTTGGCGGATCCGGGCTGCAGCAGCACGGGTGTCGAAATCCACAGCTTGAAGCTGTGGGTTGTTTTCCAGGACGCGCGCAAGGGCTTGTCCCAGGGTGAAGGGTGTATTGGGCGAAACCGCAGCAGCGGACACCGCCCAGAGCAGGGTTAAAAACCCTATCCAGATTTGCATGAGAACTTCCTCGAGCCGAAAACGGCTCTGTCAGATTTCAGAAGCGGATGCGCACGGCAAAGTGCCCTGACTCAGGGTCAGGTATCCGTATTAAGTCAAATAAGGAAGAGGTCAGTCGCGTGGCGGTGCGCGCAACGGGGGGGTAAGTCGAAGCGGAGAGCGAGGTGATCCCGAATCACGAAGGGGCAGCCAGCGATGAAGCGTTGCCGGGTGCAGTACAATCAGGACAAGTAAAGTAAGAATTGCCAGCAACTGTGGCAATTTCAGTGGATTTGTTTGAGTTCCGGCATCAAGGTTGGGTGAAACGACGTGGTTATCGTAGTAATGATCCAATTCGTCGACCACGGAAGCTGTCAGATGCAGATCCAGGTGGTGATCCCCATGATGATCGATGGTAGCTGCCACATTAGAGGATGCCGGGTCAGCATGGTCATGGTGAAGATGGTAGTGGGGAGGAAATAGGACCAGCAATAGAAAGCTGAGCAGTGCCACTGCCACGACTAAGCGTCGAAACCAAGGTTGTGAGAAGGTATTGGATGGCATGGCTGGTCTGAAAGATTCACTCGATAACCAGTATTGTCCAAGTTGTCGGCTGGTTTTGCAAGCCATTCAAAAATCTCAGTAAGATTGCCCGATCCTCGGTAACCACATTATTTGTCAGCAGATACCTCAGGTGCAGAGTGCACTTGATTACGTCCCATGCGCTTGGCACGATACAGCGCTATATCCGCCTCTCGCATGAGCTGTTCTGTACCTCCAGTTACTCCAGGGATGATTGTCGCCGTACCGGCACTTACGGTTATCACGGC
>JAKSBX010000072.1 GCA_022360905.1 Chromatiales bacterium | reverse complement strand
TAAAGCCAACACCTACCCGATACAACTTTCACAACCCTTCACCAATCTCTACATTTCAGCCCTGAGTAAAGTCAACTACTCCCTGTCAAACTCAGACCAGTCAAAACTCAATCAAGCCCAATCGAATATCATTAATCAACAAGGTTCCCTATTGAAAGCCTGGCAAGCCGCCTACGGCACAATACCGGTGCGTACCGAAACCCAGGAGCCTATTGATATCGTCATCGATACAATCACCCAAACCTGGGCCACACCTCCGATCACCTTAACCCAGTTGCAGACCAGCCACGATATTAACGGACTGCTGAACAATGTGCCCATGAGCGGTAAATCTGTACTGCCGGTACTCGTAAATTATCTCAATGCATTGCAGAGCAGTGTCTCCCTGGTGAATGCGGCAACCATGAACAGAGGTTACCTGCAACAAGCGTTGACAGCGGTACAAAAACCCAGCATGACGAATGGCGCGCTGCAGACCAGTGACGGTGGGATCAAGCCGGCCTACCGGGTGAATACCCCGCTGGATACCATTTTGCGAAGTCTGAATTCAACCGATACCGGTAACATCGTCACCCTGAACATGTCAGTTGTACGTAGCGCAGAAAATAGATACTCCGTCGATATGAACGATGGCACTACCGAGACCTTGCCCATGTCAGATTTCTTGAGTATCTACGGTGAGGACGGTGTCGATCTGTTCAGATCGATATTTGCATCGGATTCAGATAAGGCTATTGTCAACGCAACCTTCAAGGGAGTGACAACCATCCATTTCGGTCCCGCCTACTTTTCCAGTGCAGACAAAACGAATTGGTACTGGATACCGCCGATTAAGCAGGCACTCGAAAATGGCGACAAGGATATCTCCGGTTTTAAATTCTCTCCCAAGCCGCAAATCGATTTCTCCAACACAGGACCCTTCAGCTTTTTAACCGGTGTTGTGATTTCAAAACGGGTATCCTTGACGATCACCGCCAAATGCGCCAACTATAAATCCATTGCTAAGCAGATAAAATCAATGGACTCCACCCACCTGAACTTTCTTGGAATGCCAGTGGGTTCCACACGCGGCGACTCACCCGGACATCAAGCATCCATCTCAACCAATGACAAGGAGACGTCACTATCCATCAACTTCGAACCCTCTCGGGAGATCACTGCAGATTCGATCGATTCAACTGCATTTGTGCTTGGTGTACAAACAAACTATCCGACTTCATCATGATATTATTAAGTCATTTACTTGCAGGATTTGATAAAACTGCATTTCACGGCGGTGACGAACTGAACCAGCTCATCACCAGGCGGACAGCTTGCGGATAGGCATAGTTTTTAAGCGCAACCAGGTGGATATCATTGTACAGCGGTTGCAGTTGTTCAGATTCCAATTCAAACAGCCTGTTGTCTGTCAGCTGCTGCTGGATGCTATGGCGGGGAAAGAGGCTGACCCCCAATCCGCCTTCAACCATTTTTATCGCAGCTTCGATCGAGTTGGCCCTTCCTGATATCGGCAATGACAAAAAGCTGAGATTGTGGCAGTCTGAATAGTAGTGTCTAAGCCAACGATTAAAGTAAACCTCCACACCAGGATAGGCAATGGTTTTAAGTTCTCGAACACTATTCTCATTGAGACCATTGAGCATTTGTGGCGATGCGGCGGCAAGAATCAGCTCTTCCTGATGAAAATGGCGGTAGCGCAGATTCGGGTGTCGGCTGATCTCCATCACCAAACCGAAATCTACCCGGTCTGTCAGCACTCGCTCGACCACATCCGCATCTAAAGCAAGCGTGATATCCAGACTAATCTGAGGATAGGCTTTGCATCTATCCAACAAATGTGAGAATTGTGGCAGTGACAGACAACTGGGAGGCATCGCGTAGCTGACCGAACCTGAAATACCGTTATACGCCTCCCGCAATGCTCCGAGAAAGGCCTCGGTCTGATTGCAATGATCTTCGATATACTTTTTCAACCGCTTTCCGGAATCGGTCAGAACCACATGCTTCGCAACCCGTTTGAACAAAGGCAAGCCAACCTGCTTTTCCAAACGAGCAATATGTTGGCTGATGCCGGATTGCGTCATAAAAGCCTTCTTCGCCGCCGACGTGAAATTCTCGGTCTCTGCCGCCGCCATAAATGCCGGGAAGAGTCTGTTATCTAGAAACTTCTCCTGTCTCTTTTTCTGCATAGTAAGCGTTCCGTACAGTGACGCGGTTTCGTTCCACACCGGTGAATCAAGTGTTAACAGGCCCTAGGTGAATTTTTATCAATCGATCCGCTTGGCAGGATCAGCACCGCCACCGATAGACCAATACCCTATCGGAGGCTTCGGACGATCTTCCAAATGCGAAGCTTTTGCAGGGATATCACTCAGGCAGAACTAATGAACGGATCGACAAGGTCAATTGTTGACGAGCATGAAGATCTCATGGTCGCGATGCACACCATGAGTAAGGGTCCATTCAGCAATGCCCAGTGACATCCTGTCACTGTAAAAGTTGTCGGCAGAGTTTCAGACGCCTTTAGCCCGAGTGAATATGCCGTTGAAGGGCATGGAGGATAACCTTCGCCCCTCTGTAAAAAGAGGCGCCAGCCCGGCTTTTTTCTGCTGATAGAGTAGCCGATGAGTGCCATACCCAGTGAAATCTGCAATATATTAAACACACAGTTGAAATCTTCCTGAAACGCTTCGCCCCTACACTCACCGACCGATGTTTGAACGCTGTTACCTATGACTAACCGAACGGTCCGGCTCAGGGGAGCTGCACGCCCAAACATCGACTTGAGAGCATCCTGATATAACAGAACCAATCTTTTCCGGAGATAAGCCTGTGAACTCAACACTAACCAAAATCGCTGCCAGCTTTGCAGCTCTTTTGATCTCCTGCTCAGCGATAGCAGATGACGATCGTGATGACAGATCTGAACAAGAGCATGGCGATCGCTTTTCATTCGCCATGATCGGGGACGTACCCTATGGCGTAGCGCCTTATAGTGAATACCCGGCATTTGATAATCTGGTCAAACAGGTCAATCGCCAGAAAAAACTGAAGTGGGTTATCCATACCGGTGATATCAAGAGCGGCGGTACTGAGTGTTCCGACGATCTGTTCTATGATCGCCTGGACCGTTACAACGCATTCAAGAAGCCCTTTATCTACACCCCTGGTGACAATGAGTGGACCGATTGCCATCGGCTTAACGCAGGTGAATACCAACCGCTTGAAAGACTCGCAAAACTGAGAGAGGTCTTCTTCTCCAACCCGGGTAAAACCATCGGCGGTAAAACCATGTCTGTTGAAACCCAGGCCTGGACGGAAGGTTATGAAGAGTTTCCGGAAAATGTCCGCTGGAGTAAAAATGGCGTGATCTTCGCAGCACTCCATGTGGTCGGCAGCAATAACGGCCTGAAAGCCTTCGACCCCGCCTCCTCAGCGGTCCGAGGTGATGAAGATGATGCGGAAGCCTATCGACGGATCGACGCAGCGGTACACTGGATCAATGAAACCTTCGACAAGGCGATAGAAGAGGACGCTCCAGGCGTACTGTTCATGATGCAGGCCAACCCCATTCTGGAAGTTGGTTATGCCCTGCCTCAAGGGGATGCGCTTACTGCAGCCAGAGAAGGATTCAACGAGATCCTCACCACGCTCGAAAGGCGTACACTGGAGTATGCCAAGCCGGTTGTCCTGGCACATGGTGACTCCCACTATTTCCGGGTGGACAAACCGGGACTGGTGGAGAACGGCTTTATCGGCAATTTCACCCGGGTGGAGAACTTCGGTTCGAGTCGGGTTCACTGGGTTAAAATTACCGTTAACCCGAAATCGAAACAGGTCTTCAAGTTTCAGCCGATGATCATTGAAGAGAATCTCTAAGCGGATCCACGGATAGCATAATTCAGGGTATGGGTGCGGGATCCACCCATCCATATCCTGACCTCAATCTGATTGGGGCCCCTTTCCTGTACCGATTTTCCGCTTGCCAAACCAACTGATCAGGATATCTTCGGAAAACCTGAAGAGCAGAAAGAACAGCATCGCCACAATACCGGTGAGGATTAACTCAAAGGTTTGCCACAAGGCACCCTCACGTAACGCAACCAGGCCATAGGTAACGATGAACTCCCAATTCGCGGCAAGCAGACGAAAGATGTTGATGCTCAGAAAGCCGAAGGCCAAAGCAGAGACGATTAACAGCAGGAAAGTCAGAATCGGCCGTTTCAGAAAATAGTCATGGATCGTCATGATCTGCTCCGTCAATATTATTTCTGTCTGTTTTTATTAACCCCACACTTGAACCACTTACCCCCCTTCTCCTCAAACAATCTCTGACTTAGGGCTTGTTAACACTAATCCAATATCAGAGCTACAGCTGCGCAGAATTCAATACCAGCATCTTCTCGATCTGCATGTCACGAATAGTATGAGGTATACCGCCAACCCCGAGTCCGGACTGGCGTAAACCGGCGAACGGCATACCGTCCACCCGGAAAGCCGTGTGATCATTGACCATCACCGCCGAGGCATCGATATTGCGATAGACCATCATCGCTTTGTCGATATCCCGGGTGAAGACCGCAGCCTGAAAAGCATAGGGCAATCCATTGGCCTGCTGCAGGGCACTCTCCAGAGAGTTGCTTTTATAGACGCAGACCACCGGCCCGAAGATCTCCTGTTGAGATACTTTAGAGGCATGGGATGGGTTATAGATTACGGTGGGGCTGTAACAATTGTTATCCAGCCTACCTCGCTCATTCAACCGCTGCCCACCCTCTGAAACCGCCTCATCCACCCAGCTTGCAACCCGCTCCATCTCGGCCGGTCTGATCAGTGGTCCTACCTGGGTCTCCGGCAAGGCGGGATCACCGACTTTCAGCGTATCGGCAAGTTGAGCCAATCGCTGACTGAACTCTTCAGCGATGCCCGCTTCTGCAAACACCCGCTGCACCGAGACACATACCTGCCCGGCATGGTAAAAACCGGCTTTCAGTACGGATGAGAGGGCTCTATCTATGTCCGCATCCTCAGCCAGGATCAGTGGCGCCACACCGCCATGCTCAAGGGCACATCTGGTGCCGGGGGCAAGCTTGGAACGTAACATCCAACCCACCTTTGCACTGCCGATGAAACTGAAAAAACCGACCCGCTGATCCGTCACCAGCCGCTCTGCCAACTCCAAGCTTTCAGGCAGCACAAATTGGCACCAGGGCTTGGGCAGTCCTGCTTCATGCAGCATCTCGACAAAGGCCTTGCAGGAGATCGGAGTATCCTCGGCCGGTTTTACGATCACCGGACATCCGGCCGCCACGGCCGCTGCCACCTGATGCACAATCAGATTCAACGGATGATTGAAGGCACTCACCGCCACCACCACACCGATCGGCTCCTTCTGGGTAAAGGCAACTCGCTGGGCGCCGGCCTGGGTGCCGTTGATCGGCACAACCTCACCGGCTTCAGTGCGAATGGTCTCGATCGCCAGCTTGATGCCGTCAGCCGCCCGTTTCGCTTCCACAATCGAGTCGATCAACGGCTTTCCCCCTTCCCGGGCGGCCTGCAGTGCCAGCTCATCGCATCGCTCAGTCATCAATTGGGCAAGGCGCTCCAGGATTGCTACCCGTTCATGCAGGGGTATCCAGGCCTGACGATTGCGGTAGCAGCCATAGGCCGTCTCCAGCGCCTGCTCAATCGCTCTGCCGTCATCAAAAGGTATCTCTTCAAGCAGAGAGCCATCGTAGGGGGAAGTCACCTTAAGGCTGGTGGTCATAGTCTGTTTCCTCAACTGGACAATGGGCAGGGTTGGGTGATTTCACCAAGTCTTCGGGTCAGCTTCATATTCTCTCGGTAGTCGACCGGTGCAACAATCAAGCTTGGGCCGGATTTTGAAAAGGCGGCTTCCAGGGTAGCGGCAAACGCTTTGCTTTCGGTCACCCGATAACCATGCCAGCCAAAGGATTCCGCCAGCTGCAGCCAATCCGGGTTATTGAATGCCAGATCGGTATGGCGGCCGAACTGGCTCTCCTGTTTCCAGGCGATCAGACCATAGGCGTGATCCTCCCATATCAACATCACCAGATTACAGTTCAGTCGTTTGGCGGTCTCCATCTCCTGAATGTTCATCATGAATCCACCGTCGCCGGAAATACCGACGATGCGTCTCTCCGGGGCGACCAGACTGGCGGCGATGGCGCCGGGTAAGGCGGCCCCCATGGAACAGAATCCATTCGGTATCAGACAGGTATTGGGTTGATGGCAGTGGTAGTGCCGGGCAATCCACATCTTATGGGCGCCCACGTCGGACAATAGAATGTCGTCCGGTCCCAGCACTTTACGAACATCCCACAACATCTTTTGAGGGCGCAACATTCCCTCTGTTTCGTCATCCGCATGCATCGCCAGTTCGTCCTGCATCAGTCGCCGCAGTTCCTGTTGTCTGGTGAGATCGAGATCGGGTACTCCCTGCTGTTCCAATCGTTCATTGATCATCCACAGGGTATGGGCCAGATCACCCACCAACTCGACCTGGGGGTGATAGTATTCATCCACTTCCGCTGGCAGAAAATCGGCATGGATGATGGGTTTATTCTTATGCGGATTCCACAACCTGGGATGGTATTCAACCATGTCAAAACCCAGTGTCACCACCAAATCGGCCTCATCGATGGCAAAGGTGGGATAGTCTTTGCTGCCGAGACCGATGGTATAGAGACAGTAGTCCGCATCAAAATCCACGGCCCCTTTGGCCATAAAAGTCGAGAGCACACCGATACCGGTCTTCTCACAAAAAATTCTCAACTGCTTGGCGGCACGGCGGCGAATGGCTCCGTTGCCGGCGATGATAACCGGTCGTTTGGCATTTTTAAGTAACTCGAATGCCCGGTCGACAATCTTGTCGTCAGCGACGGAACGTCTGAAGCGGCGTGGCTCCAACGGCTCCGAATCGACTTCATGTTTGGCGATGTCTTCCGGTAACTCAATCAACACTGCCCCGGGTTTTTCCGTGCGGGCGATACGTACCGCTTTGCGTACCACTTCCGGAATGGTCACCGCATTGTAGATACTGGTAGCCCACTTGGTGACCGGATTGAACATGTCCACCACATCCATGATCTGATGGGACTCTTTATGCAATCGTTCGGTGGATCCCTGCCCGGTGAGCACCAGCATCGGCGCACGATCCATGTTGGCATCGGCAACACCGGTGATCAGGTTGGTCGCACCTGGCCCAAGCGTCCCCAGGCAGACGGCAGGATTACCTGTCAGACGGCCATAGATCTCCGCCATGAATGCTGCACCCTGTTCATGACGGGTCAGAATGAACTTGATCTGTTCAGATTTTTCCAGAGAGAGCATGAAATCGGCGTTCTCCTCACCAGGCACGCCGAAGATATATTCTATGCCCTCTTCCTCCAGGCATTTTACGATAAGGTCAGAAGCTTTCATGAGTCTTGCCACACTTTGTTTGTTGTTATAACCATATTAGTACCATTACCCATAGACGGCAGCATTGCTTGATAAACAATAGCATGCAGAAGTTGTCACCAACATATTCTTAGTGCCGAGACTAAAGCGATCGATACTGATAGACATCTGTGACAGATCAGAGAACCGCATGTCTTATGCCAACTGCGTTCATCTCAGCATGACTGGGGATCAGATCCAGTTCAAACAGATGGGTATCAACTGCCGTCTACTCTAACCCTATACTCAATTAATCGCCGTACGGATTCACTGATTGGCTATTTCCAGATTAAGGTATATGGTTAACGTACCAATCAGACCAGAAGTATCCTGATACTCAGGGCTATAGGAACGGTTCAGATCAAGGCGCGGTAGAGAAACCCGTCTCTGTCAATCACATTACAAGCAATGCAGTGTGGCGCTTTTTCAGGGACAACAAGGCCGATTGGATTCGTGTTAACAGGTCCTAATAGTTTCATCACAGGTTCACAATAACATCAACAATCCAAACAAAACGATTCAGTAAAATTATCCTTACAGAGCGCTCAGCAAGGTTGGGTCAAACAACCGGACTGCCGTGGCCAGCCAATCTCCTCTATGGCACGGGTATTGCTCTTAGCTTATAAAAACAACAATTATTTTGACTTTAACATTCATATATACCAATCAAAGGATACTCAGATGGCATGTCGTGTAGGCAAACTTATCTCAGAGCCTGTCTCATCACTGGACAGTAATACAGACATACTGACCGCTTCCCGCTTCATGGCGGATAACAACCTGGGCTCACTGGTGGTGATGGATAAACAGCAGATCTCCGGTCTGTTTACCGAACGGGACCTGTTGGTGCGCGTTATTGGTGCAGGCCAGGAACCGACCGCACTAAAATTGAGCGATGTCTGTACAAAAAACCTGGTATCCGTGCACTACGACAGCTCCTGCGCCAATGCCATCAAACTGATGCGCAGCAATAAATGCCGGCGCCTGCTGATCTATAAGAATGATGAACTGCAGGGTCTGGTGAATATTTCCGACGTGGCCCACGCCCTTGCCGATCACAGCTCCGGGAAAAACATGCTGGTGAACTTTGTCGGCGGCGTCACCCTGGTGGTTGTACTGATGGTCATCGGGGTGTTGATTTCACATTTCCCCGATATGCTGCAACTGGCCGGCCATACAATGGACTGATCAACGCCAGCAACGTCTATAGCCGGCTTCGACTCACCCCGCGAATTTTGAAGTGGTGCTGGTTTGTTAATAATTTCAATCAAACGTTTGATTTATTTTTTCACCGAAACTATACTTCCTGCTCCAATCGAAAGGACCTAACAGCAATGTCCAGAGCCCTCGCTCAAAGCCAGAACGACACCAGAACCCGTCTGTTGAATGCGGCACTGCAGGCTTTCGGCAGTAGAGACTATGATGGGGTCAGTACCCGGGAGATCGTGGAGATGGCCGGCGCCAACATCTCAGCCATCTCCTACCATTTTGAGCACAAGCAGGGCCTCTACCACGCCACCGTTGCCTACCTTTCAGATATCCTCAAGGCCGGTATGGCAGAGCAGCTGGATTCACTGGAAGCCTGGCTGAAGCAGGCTTCAGCGGAGGATTGTGCGGAAAAAACCTGTCAGTTTTTACTCCATTTTCTCGAACATATTCTGCTCGGTGAGATCGGCAAGCATGCCCCGGGGATTATTTTCCGCGAACAGAACCGGCCAACCGAAGCCTACCAGATACTGTTTGAGAATCTGCTGGGTCCGATGCACAGATCATTGGCTCAACTGGTGGCTAAATATCGCGGCCAATCGGAGAAGGACCCCCAGGTTCTCTATATGGTTCATACCCTGCTGGGACAGACCGTCATCTTCAGAATCGCCCAGACAACCCTGCTGAAAATTCTCAAACAGAAGCATTACAGCCGGGAAAACATCAACGGCATCAAAAGCCAATTAAGGTCTCAATACAGAGCCATACTCGACACCCAGCCGATCCCCATCCATAGTAATTAACAACCCGTCCCACAGATAGAGAGAGTCACTGAACACCATGTCTGATCATCAATCAATTTGGCGCAAACTCCTGGTCATTCCACCGATCCTGCTTGGTATTGGTGTACTGATGGTGATGGTTGGCAACAAACAGCCACCCACCACCAGCGAGGCCGGTGAACCGACAAAGCGGGTACGGGTTGTTGAGGCCCCGCAATTGACATTGACTCCCGTCGCCGAAGGCTACGGCACCATTCAGCCGGCCAGAGTCTGGTCGGGGGTGGCTCAGGTCTCCGGTCGTATCGTGGAACTCCACCCCCGGCTGAGGAATGGTGAGATCATCGCCAAGGACACCCTGCTACTGAAGATCGATCCAGTGGATTATGAACTCAATCTGGCCCAGGTCTCCGCAGAGCTGGCTGAACTGAAGGTTGAGGAGAACAATGTCAAAGCCTCACTTTCGATTGAGGAACGCAGCCTGAAGATCGCCCAACGGGAGCTGCAGCGCATCACCAAACTCACCGCAAAAGGGACAGCCTCGCAGAGTGATCTGGATAACGCGGAGCGGAATCTCCTGAACAGCCGCAATGCGGTACAGAATGTAAAAAACAACCTGGCCTTGCTGCCCACCAAACTTAAGGTCCTAGAGGCCAAAAAGCGACAGGCGGAAAGGGATCTGGAGAACACCAGCGTCTACGCACCATTCAACATGCGTGTCGCCGATATGGGGATTGAAATCGACCAGTTCGTCAGCAAGGGTGGCCTGTTACTGGCGGGTGACGAGGTAGATCGGGTGGAAGTGGTGGCCCGTTTTCCCATGTCCTCCCTGCGTCGTCTTTTCATTGGCCGCGACGTCTCCGAATTTGAGATGCTGGGGGGCAATCTGGCCGAAGCGGTGGCCTTCGAACCGCTGCTGAGGCTCGACCTGGGAACCACCATTGCCGAGTGGCAGGCGGAGTTTGTTCGCTTCAGCGATAAGGTCGATCCGGACACCCGCACTATGGGTGTTGTGGTGGCCGTGGATCGACCTTTCGAAAAAGTCATACCGGGGCAACGCCCGCCCCTCTCGAAGGGGATGTTCGTACAGGTACTGCTGAAAGGCAAAACCCAGGCAGACCGGATTATCCTGCCCCGCTCCACCATCAAGAATAGCGTGGTTTATCTGGCCGACGAGAACAACCGGTTACAGCGTCAACCGGTGGAGGTTCTCTACAACCAAGGGGATATCAGCGTCATCCAGAAGGGCATTCAACCCGGCCAAAGGGTTGTGATTTCCGACCTGGTACCGGCCGTCAGCGGCATGCTGCTGCAGACGGTTCTGGATCAGCAGATGGAAGCGCTACTGCAGAAACGCGCCCGGGGTCAGCTATGATCAACTGGTTTGCCCGTCATCCCAATGCCGCCAATCTGCTAATGGCAGCGATCATGCTACTGGGCCTGACCGCCCTGCCCGGCCTGCAACGGGAAACCCTGCCTGAAATCGAGAATGACGAAGTCGAGGTCAGGGTCATCTATAAAGGCGCCACCGCAGAAGATGTGGAAGATGCCATCTGTCGCCGTTTGGAAGATGCCCTGGAAGGCATAAGCGATCTCGACGAGATGCGTTGTGAGGCCAGCGAAGGGGTTGGCGTGGCCACCGCCACCATGGTCGAAGGCGCGGAAATGGCACGCTTTCTCGATGATGTGAAAGCGGAGATCGACGCCCTCGATGACCTGCCTGAACAGACAGAGCCACCGATCATCAAAGAGCTGGGACGAACCGAACCGGTGATCTCGGTCGCGATTACCGGTCCCCGGGATCCGGTCGCCCTGAAAGCCTATGCGGAAAACCTGAAGTCGGTGCTATTGACTCAGGCCGATCTAGCGGAAGTTACCATATCGGGTTTCTCCGACCACCATATCCGAATCGAAATTGCCGATTGGCGTCTGCGCCAGTTCGGTCTCTCCGCACAGGATATCGCCAATGCGGTGCGCCGACACAGCATCAGCACCCCGGCGGGCAGACTGGAGAGTGACCAGGAGGATATCCTGATCCGTTTCGACGATCAGCGGAAGCATGCGGATGAGTTTTTCGACCTGCCGGTGATCGCCAGTTCCACCGGCGCCACCATCCGTCTTGGAGATATCGCTAAGATCACTGACCGGTTCGACCGGGATGAAGATAAAATTATTTTCAACGGTGAGCGGGCGGCTGTACTGAATATCGCCAAAACTCGCTCACAGGATATTCTCGACGTACTCTCAACCGTGGAGACATTCGTTGAGCAGGAGAACCTTCAGGCACCTCAGGGGATAGTTCTGACCTTAACCCAGGACCGGGCCTCGGTGGTACAGGACCGGCTGAACATGCTGGTGAAAAACGGCATTCAGGGATTGATCATGGTATTTCTGGTGCTGTGGCTGTTCTTCAGTCTGCGCTACAGCTTCTGGGTCACCATGGGGCTGCCGGTCTCTTTTCTTGGCGCGCTGTTTGTACTGCCCCTGTTTGATGTCACCATCAATATGATCTCCATGGTCGGCTTGTTGATCGGCATCGGTCTGCTGATGGACGATGCCATCGTGATTGCGGAAAACATCGCCTCACGCATGAGCAAAGGGGACAAACCGTTACATGCCGCCATCACCGGTGTAAAACAGGTACTACCCGGCATCGCCTCCTCATTCGCCACCACCCTGATGGTATTCGGATCGCTGGCGTTTATTTCCGGAGATATCGGTCAGATACTGCGCATCATGCCGATTGTGTTGATCATTGTGATCAGCGTCAGCTTGCTGGAAGCCTTTCTGATTCTGCCACACCATTTGAGCCACTCTTTGGCTCATATGAAAAGTAAAAAGCTCTCCCGCTTCAGAGAGGGATTCGAAACACGCTTCAGCAGCTTCCGGGACAACTGGTTCGGACCACTGGTCGACCGGGCCGTTGACTACCGCTACCTGACCCTCGGTATTGTCTTCATGATGCTGATTCTCTCCATCGCCCTGCCCGCCGGTGGCGCCTTGAAGTTTGTCGGCTTTCCCGACCTGGATGGGGATGTGCTCGAAGCACGCATTCTGTTGCCCCAGGGCACACCCCTGTCGAGAACCGAGGAAGTGGTTGAACAACTCACCCAGGCTCTGGAAAGGACCAACCAGGCCTTCATACCCAGCCAGCCCGACAACCAACCACTGGTCAGCAATGTCACCGTCATTTATGGACAGAACCCGGATGCCTACGAGTCGGGCCCACATGTGGCCCGGGTGGTCGCCGATCTGCTCAGCGCAGAGGTCAGGGATGCCCGACTCGATGATGTGATCAACAAGTGGCGAGAAGAGACAGGTCAACTGACCGATGTGATCAGCATCAAATACACGGAACCGGCATTCGGCCCCGGCGGACGCCCGATTGACCTGAGGTTGATGGGCTACGATCTGGAACGTTTGAAAAAAGCCTCAAATGAACTGCAAGACTGGCTCAACGGTTACCAGGGAGTGAACGACCTGAGTGATGACCTTCGTCCGGGGAAACGGGAGTTCAGACTGCATCTCAAACCTGGTGCCGGTGTCCTGGGGCTGGATGCCCAGCAGGTCTCCGAACAGGTCAGAACCGCCTACCAGGGGATGAAGATCGATGAGTTTCAGATCGGCCCCGAAAGTTATGAAGTCAATCTGCGGTTAATCGCCAGCGACCGGGTCGATGCGGAGGATCTCTACAACCTGAGCATCGCCGGCAGTGAAGGCAGGCTAATCCCCCTCTCGGCCGTTGCAGAGATTGAAGAGGTTCGTGGATGGGCAAGAATCAACCGAGTAGACAGACAGCGGACGGTCACTGTACAGGGGGATGTGGATCGTAGTCAGGCCAATGCCCAGGAGCTGCTGGCGCTGGCGCAGACCGAGTTCATTCCGGGGCTGCTCGAACGCTATCCGGATATCCATTTCGACATCCAGGGCGAGAGTAAAGAGTCCGCCAAAACCGGCCAATCGATCGGCCGGAATGTGCTGCTGGGTCTGATTGGGGTTTATATGTTGCTGGCGTTGCAGTTCAAAGGCTATGTCGCACCGTTGACCGTGATGCTGGTGATCCCGGCCGCGTTGATCGGCGTGATGTTCGGCCACCTCGCCTTGGGCCTTGATCTGACCATGCCCAGCATGGTCGGCATGGCATCCCTGTTCGGTGTGGTGGTGAACGATTCCATCCTGCTGGTGGTCTTCATCAGGGAGGCATCCGCCCGGGGAATCGCCGTTATGAAAGCAGCCAAAGACGCCGCCAGAGCCCGCTTTCGGCCAATTCTTTTAACCTCTATCAGTACCATCGCCGGACTGACACCTCTGTTGCTGGAGAAGAGTCTGCAGGCACAGATCCTGATCCCGTTGGCCGCCAGCATTGCCTTCGGCTTGACCGCTGCCACCCTGGTTGCCCTGTTCCTGGTACCTGCTGTCTACTGCATTCTCGATGATTTCGATCTGCTCGGCAGACTGCATAATGAATCTGACGAAGAGTTGGCAGCAACCGATGGTCGCCAGACTGACCACAGTTAATCCATCGCGAAACAAATTTGCAAATTATTGATCCTGCACTGTGCCGGTGATACCACCCTGCACTTCGATAGGTGTTGATGCCGACACAGTGTTTCCTGTAACCGTAATATCCTGCGTGTTACGTAACTGTATACCAACTGACAGAGCGACAATATCATTGCCGGTGATCACATGACCGGAGAGGCCGGAAGAGACGATTCCGAGAGTTGAATCTCGTACTATGTTGTCGTAGATCTGCGCGTCATAAGCATCGTCATGGATGATCATCGCCTCGCCGGGGCTTGAACTCGTCGGGCGAAAGCCTTCCATCCGCACACCGGATACCACAACATCATGGGAGTCTTTGATATCAACACCATTTTCCCGGTTGTGATGAAAGTATCCCCCACCGATATAGACCCTGGATGCAGAACCTCTACTGGCATCCCCCACTTGAACTGAGTCCCCGCTGTTGTCATATATCTCAGCATCGAGAATCCATACATCATCGGTCATCACTTTCATACCGTGATAATCCTGTTCTCTCGCTGTTGTGCTGTTTTCACCAAAACCGTGAATACTGCCTCTTACCCAGACACTGAACGAGTTCATACTCACTGCACCAGAGTGGCCCACATCGACACCGGGTCCGGACACCTCAACATCACGAACCACGCAATGGCTGCACTCGACGCGAAGATGGGCACCATTCGTTTCCGAGGCATCAACCCGACCGCCCTGCAGTACAAGATAGGAGCCTGACAGGGTCAGATGCTCAAATGTGGCTGCTGAGGCGTCGATCAGACAGGGCTGTGCGGCGCTACCGTTGCAACTGAGTGTTTCTCTGCCATGATGACCGGTGACTATTTCAGTTGCCGGGTAGTCTGCCCAGACATTGAAACCGAGCGCCTGGGATGGATCGGGAATACCTCGATATTGTGAGCCCGAATCGGTTTGTGGTGGAATCACAGTGACTCCGCCTTCTATTGAAAGCAACGGTGGGTTCGGTGGTGCAGCAGTAACAAAACTTATGGGTAACGCAAGCAGAAGCAGTGTGGACAACCGTTGTCTCATGGAGTATCCCCTATCCTTATTGTTGATTCACTTCCCTATATTCCCAGAGTCAACTGAAACAACTGCCAATCCCACCACTTGGAATACTGGCTCTACCAATGCTTCGTATCGATTGTTGGCTTTGGTAACAGGCCTTAACTCATATAGACATAAACATACTACGATTAGCAAGCGACCTGAGTAACAAAATCAAAAATAAGCTTACTAATTGAACAAGTTGTGAATTGCATCAAACCAAAAACGATAAGCCTGACAGTCGCCAAAGCGTCAGAGGAGTTCAGACTGCATCTCAATCCCGGTGCCGGTGTGCTGGGGCTGGATGCCCAGCAGGTTTCCGAACAGGTCAGAACCGCCTGTCAGGGCATGAAGATCGATGAGTTTCAGATCGGTCCTGAAAGCTATGAAGTCAATCTGAAATTGATCGCCAGCGACCGGGTCGATGCGGAGGATCTCTACAACCTGAGCACCGCCGGCAGTGAAGGCAGACTGATCCCGAGTCCTAGGGCCTGTTAACACTAGCCCAATCGGCCATGCTGGGCTGGGTTGCCTCAATGATGGATTATGATGGAAAGGTGTTAAGCTCTACCGAGTCATCCAACACGCCGTAATGGTAGGCACCTTCAAGGACACCGCTCACATAGTACCCATTAAGCCCCTTAAAATTCCCCTGGCAATGATAGATCTTTATCGCGTCGTTTTTCAGCTTGGCTTGGGTTACCTGTTTGACTAACTGTTCATCCGCATTGCGCACCATGACGCCACAAAAGCCGGCTGTAAGCGGAAACACATCATTACCGCTATCACCACAAAAGACAACATCCTTTCCCGCTTTATACACTTTGGCGACATACTCCAGAGAGGTCTGTTTAGTAGCGCTTGCGGGAAGCACATCCAGCAGGCCATTGCCATTATTGGAGTCAAAACTGTAGACCAGCACCTCGTCAAATTCACCGCTGATCAAACCTTCCACTTCAGCCAGTATGGACTCGCGATTTTGATGATCAACATAGTAACTCTGCTTGAATTCATTCTGATGTTCGGCCTCCTGTTCGCGTAGGCCGATGACCTGTGCCAATGCACGGCGGATTGCCTGATTGTCCCAGCGTGGACTCATGGTGTGGACATGTTCGATCCAGCCAAGGTCCATTGACCATTCACCTTTTTCGTAATGTCGAATGGTGGTGCCCACATCGCCGCATAGGATATCCGGAAAGCGCACACCGTATTCACGTATTGCATTTTCGGTCAGATCAAGATTACGTCCGGTTACATAGACTACAAGCACACCCTGTTTAGCGGTCCATTCGTTAAACAGGGCAATAGCATTTTCATCCACCGGCCAGGAACCGTTGGGTAGCAGGGTACGATCAAGATCAGTGGCGAGTATTTTCATATTCAATTCGCATCAAGTATCAGGATTTATTGTAGGTAAAGACCTCTGTCCCTCCCGCTGCGGGACTGTGACTAATGGTGAAATCATGGCTTTCAAGGTTGGCCTTTAAAACGGCAGTATCGCCCTCGTTTGACCAGGACAGCTCCAATTCGTTTGCCGGTGTATCGGCAATTTTCATGGTGCCGTTAAAGGCCGCTGCAGTGTTTCGAAGACGCATCATTTCCAGTTGATCCAGCACCACTGCACTTTGTAGTCCCATTTCAACCATTTCGCTGGTTAAGGTAGTGCGATTGATCTCTTTGTGACCGGCCGGCCCACCCCGGTCGGCCGCGGCATAGTCATTCTTGCCGGCGAATAGATCCAGATACCAGACCTGGGGAATACCAGGCATAAAGAGTTGAATAGCGCGCGCCAGGCGCAGCTTTTGTTCATCCTCGCCCAAGGCACTGAAGTAGGTTGCATTGACCTGGTAATAGGCAATCTTTTTTCCGTCAGGGCCAAACAGATTCTTAACCCGGCCACCACGTTCCAGTACACGTTCGATAATGGCTTCAATATCGGCTTTTTCAAGCAGCCCCGCCTGGTAGCCAGGCTCAGAGTCAAAACCGTCCAGATCAAGCACCGGAATACCGTCGTGACAACCCAACATGTTGATTGTGTTGATGCCCTGTGTCTGAATCTCATCGATCCAGCGTAAAAGGTAAATATTACGCCCCTGATCCAGCGCATCGAGCAGCAGGCCGGGTAGAAAAAAATCGTAAATGGGGTAGCCGGCTTCGGCGACGGCAGAGTGTAGATGTTTGCCATACTGGGCGTGGATTTCGGGTAACAGCGTCAGCTGTTTCGCTTGGGCAATGGCATTCAGGCGATCGAGATATTCCCAGGTGCCGGGTACGTTAAAAAAATTAGCCAGCCCCGGCTTTTTATGCAGGTAGGCGAAAGCATCTAGGCGAATCAACTTGCCGCCGAATTCAGCCAATCGTTTCAGCGTCTCTTCATAGAACTCCCAGACCACGTCCGATTCGGCATTCAGATCCATCTGGCCCAGATAGCGGCGCTTGGATTCGACAATGCTGACCACCTGTTCCAGGTAATCCTGATAGGGACCTAAGTCGACATTGTGAAAATCTTTTCCGGCAGAGATCCTTGCATTGACCTTAGCCAGGATCGTTTGTATGCCTTCCGGCGGCAACATTCGAAAGTGGTTGATATCATCAGCTTCCAGTTTGCGGTAGTGTATCTGTTGATAAAAGGTGTTCCAGTAAGGTCGCTCAGAGCCGTCGGGAAAGCGGACTAACAGGATAGGAAGCTCAGGCTTGCGCATAAAAAGTTTATTAAGATGCGCTTCATCCGGAATGATGTAGCCCTCTTCCCCCATCTCCCCTTCGCCTTCCCAGAACTTGTTCCAGTCAATGAAAAAGTCGCGATAGTGTGAGTGATAACCTTTTTCCAGTATGTCCAGAAACTGGGGAGAACGCACCGAGAGGTGATTCAGCACCAGATCAAACTTGAGAACAATGTTCATCTGCTTCAGCGACAGGAGGTCCGCCTCAGAAACCAACGCTTCATTGAGTTCGTAACGATTGATGGAAAAACCGCGGTCCAGATCACTTTGGAAAAAGGTGGGTAATATATAGAAGAGGGAGAAAACGCCGTGTAGTTCGGGACGTTGCAGCAACGCGATGGTATCACTCAATTTGATCCCAATGCTGTCAGGATAGGCATTGAACATGACCCCATTGGGCAAGGATTTATCTAACATAGAAGCCCTTATTTTTTTGTGGCTAAGGTAGGATACCTTCACTATCCATCGCTATTATAATACATGGCTGCTAATCGCACACAGTGCCTGATCTGACACCCATTGCCCGATCAAGTCTCAACGCAACTAGGGTCTATCAACACCCATCCAACACGCCCTGCTGCGTCTGAAAAAGCACCAATCAAGGCGCGAGCAGAGAAGTTTGGCGATTCCAAATGAACAACGCCGAGTGGCGTTTTTTCAGGCACCCCCCATATTGATAAAACCGTGGGGGCTGGGGCTATTTTTGCCCCAGCGGCGTTATCATTCGCTCAGGTAAAAGAACGGCACTTCACCCATGCAGCCTTGCCGGGCGAAAAAATCGTCCCGGCAAAGCTGATTGGATTCGTGTTAACAGGCCCCGGATCAATCGATCTTGAAATGCCCCACCAGCTGTGAGATCTGGTTGGAGATTGTCCGCATTTCCAAACCGGTTGCTTCGGTTTGTGATGTTGAGTGTTTGTTCTGCTGTGACAACTCCCCGACACTGGCGGTACTCTTTTCGATCTCCAGCGACACCGCCTCCTGCTCCTCGGCAGCGCTGGCTATTTCAACGTTCATATCCCTGATGTCAGCAACCACCCGGGTTATCTCATCGAGTGCCGTACCCGCCTGAGCCGCCTGGTTGAGCGTCTCGACGGCATCGTCACGACGGCCCTCCATCATGCCGGCGGTGTTACGCGCACCCTCCTGCAGACGTTCGATAATATCGTTGATTTCACGGGTCGAGGATTGGGTGCGACTGGCCAGAGTTCTTACCTCGTCGGCAACCACCGCAAATCCTCTGCCCATCTCCCCGGCGCGTGCCGCTTCGATCGCAGCATTCAGGGCCAGCAGATTGGTCTGCTCGGCAATCCCTTTGATGACCGACACCACAACACCAACCTGTGCCGTCTCCTCCTCGAGGGCCTTCATATCACTACTGGCCTGTTCAACACCCTGGGATAGATTCTCGATCGCCTGCAGTGTCTGATCGACCACCTGACTACCGTGTTTTGCCTGATGGTCCGCATTTTCGGCGGCAGTTGCTGCGCTCGCTGCACTCCCAGCGACACTTTTCACGGTGGCCGTCATCTCCGTCATTGCGGTTGCCACCTGTCTCATCGCCTCATCCTGTTGATCAGCTGTCGCTTTCGAGACTTGTGCAACTTCGGCCAGCTCCGCTGAAAAACTGTTCATCTGTTGTGAAGAGTTTGCGACTTTGCGCACCAGGCTTTGGGTTTCGGAGGCAAACTGATTGAAACCATTTGCAAGCCTCTCCAGTTCAACGCCACCCGCCAAAGGTAAACGTTGTGTAAGATCACCACCTCCGGCACCAATCATCTCCAGACCGTCAGCAACTCGATTAATGCTGCAAATGATGTTGCGGCTGATCAGAAAATTGAGCAGTAAACCGATTACCAGCGCCATCACGGCCAGACCGGTACCGGTCATAAAAGTCTCAGCCACCTCCGCTTTAACCGCTTGCTGGGTCGTTGCGGTGCGCTCTGTTTCTGCAATGATCAAAGGTTGTAAAAGCTTACGGATATTGCCCCAGCTCTTCTGCACTTTACCGGTAAACACGCCCTTCGCTTCATCGTTCCTGCCCTCGTCTACAGAGTTGATAACCGCCAGGGCATTCGGCAAACATTGCGCCCAGAGCTCCGAGATTTCTTTGAGCTTGGCGTATCCTGTTGGATCATCCCCATAGAGCGCTTTAACGGCTTGCAGCGCCTGATCGAATTGTTCTCCAGCTTTGGCCGCTACTTTTGCCGGCGGAAGCAAACTGGGAACCATCACTTTTTTCGCTGCCGCGATGACTGCCTGGGAACCCTCTGCCTGCATGGTGCGCAACAGTTCAATGCGTTTTTGATCTTGTTCGATAAAACGGGTGAAGTGCTGACTGACCTGATCAGTTCCGGTAAGTGTGTAGTAGAGTGCAAAAATAAAGAGTGCCGATGTGATGCCGGTTACTGTCATCAGTTTTGCACGAATAGAAAGACCAGCGCCGATCATGGCATACCACCTCCAAGGAAAAAAAGATCTTTGATAAGTCATTGACTATGGCTCTCTAACGGCATGCTGCGGCATATCTTAAGCATGCCATCTAGCTGGATCGATCAAAAAAAATTGAAAAGACTGAATGAGCCATAGGGATTTCAAATCAATGCCCTGGCAATGCACCAAACGCACCTATGAAATGATATCTGAAACACTTGCCGGCAGGCTGCTTACTACACCAGCGGCAGCAAAAAAACGGCGTTAGTGGGATATAAAATGAAGAGCTTAACTGCTGCAGGCGTAGTTCCCTACAGTATCGACCCGGCGACTAAATCGTTTGCTTTTAGCCGCCGGATTCATTGGCATCAGTAAGATGTGATCTGTGTAAGATCCAACAGTGTGGTTGTATCAGAATCGAGCGAATGGGTTAAAACCACATTCAGCAAACTATCCAGTCCCAGGGTGACATCCAGCGCAACCAGACAGGAGATATTGGCCTCGCCATTGGCGAAAGTGGTCATGCAGTTACGCTGCTGTAACTGGGTAGTGGCTGTGAATTCCACCGCCGTATCCACAGCGAACCTCATATTACCGTCCGCTTGCAGACTGAGTTCCACATCAAAAAGCGTACTCCCACCCAGGGAGACACAAGGCAGACGCAGATTGCCGTTCATGAAATAGGTGGGTCTGCAGGCCGTGGGAATCTGGGACTCCAATACCGGCCCCACACTCAAAGAGGCGCTATCGTCCTCGTTGGGGATAGCTGAGATCGTGTTGACGTTATAGGTGACCACATCACCGTCCCTGTCCATCACCAGACCACCAAGCCCTCTACCGGTAGAGACCTGAACCGCATTGGTAAAGCCGCCAACCTGCTCAGGAATGGAGACAAAATCGGTGACGGTGCTTTTCCAGCGACCCCAGGTCCAGACACTGCCATCAGAGAGAACTGCAGCGCTTTGGCGATATCCAGCCGAGATATCATAGGCACCGGCTAATCCCTGAACCTGTGTCGCTGCATTACTATTCTCGAATGTGCCATTACCAAGTTGGCCATAACCATTACTACCCCAGGCCCAGATGGTGCCATCGGCACGCAAGGCCAATGCATGGTCGTATCCACCATCGATCTGCACAATATCGGTCAGGCCTTCGATCTGGGTCAGTTCATCGACGGCCACTGAGTAGCCCAGAGTCTCGTCATAGACACTCACCCGCTCCCAGGTCCAGACCGTACCGTC
>JAKSBX010000064.1 GCA_022360905.1 Chromatiales bacterium | reverse complement strand
TTCGTGTTAACAGACACTAATAGGGGTCAGGTATCACTTTGCGTTTTTTGAAGCGCCGGTGGATCCACAGATATTGCTCCGGAGCATAGCCAACAGCCTGCTCGATCAGGCCGTTGATACGGGTTGCGTCTGCTGGCAGGTCCTCCGTGGGAAAGGCCTCCACTGGTGGGTGGATGATCAGCTTGTAGCCGCTGTCGTCCGCCTTGCGATAGCCGGAGAAGAGGATGGTATCGGCTCTGCTGATCTTGGCCAGCCGGGAGGTGGCGGTATTGGTCCCGGCCGGTTCTCCAAAGAAGGGCGCCAGGGTGCTGTTGGGACCTTTAAAGCTCTGATCCGGGGCATACCAGACTGGCAGGTTCTTTTTCAGGGTGCGCACCACCTGACGGATTTCGTTACGCGGGATGGCCGCCTCGAAGCGCTGCTGTCGGTTACGAGTAAAGGCCCATTCGATGACGGGGTTTTCATGCGGGCGATACATCACGGCGATCGGCTGAAACAGGCTCAACAGCCGGCCGGTAATCTCCAGGTCGGTAAAGTGGGCTGAGAGCAGAATCACCCCTCTGCCCTGTTCCAGGCTGTGTTGCAGGTGTTCCAGTCCTTCAATCTCCACCAGTGGTTGCAGCTTGCTGTCTTTCGCCCACCAGGCGAAACCGATCATCAGCATACCGATGCCCAGGGAGGCGAAGTGCTGTTTCAGCAGGCTCTCGACCTCCTCCTCAGATTTGTCTGGAAAACAGATCTGCAGATTGACCCTGGCGATATGCCGGCGTTTGGGGGAGAGATGGAATATCAGTCCACCGATGCCCCGACCCAGGGGCAGGGCCATGCGGTAGGGCAGCCACTGACTGATCAGCCACAACAGACCCAGGCCCGCCCAGGCGGGCCAGCTAAATGGTGAATAGAGAGAGTGTTTGCGCCTTTTTGCCATGCTTAGGGCCTGTTAACACTTATCCAATAGGCTCTGCTGGGGCTATTTTTTTGCCCAGCAAGGCAGAATGAGCGATGTGTAGTTGTTCTACATGAGCGAATGATAACGCAGCTGGGCGGAAAAATAGCCCCAGCCCTTCGGGTTGCGCCTGAAAAAGCACCACTCGGCGTTCATTTGGGGCAACCAAACTTCTCTCCTCGCGCCTTGATTGATGCTTTTTCAGGCACAACAGAGCCTATTGGAGTAAGTGTTAACAGGCCCTAGAGCTTGTTACTACCTGTCGCCACCCCTAAACTACAGGGTTTGTCCCAATCTATGTTAACTGTTTGATGCAATTTCAGCTTCCTGACTTTAGTAAAGCGCGTGTTCTGGTGGTGGGCGATCTGATGCTCGATCGCTACTGGCAGGGCGCTGCCGCCAAAATTTCACCCGAAGCCCCGGTGCCGGTGGTGCATGTGCATGATACCGAAGAACGGCCCGGGGGTGGGGCCAATGTGGCGTTGAATATGACCAGCCTCGGGGTTGGGGTAGCGCTGTGCGGGCTGGTCGGCCGGGATGAGGCCGGAGAGCGTCTGGCCGCTCGGTTGGCCGAGTCGGGTGTCGATTGTCTGCTGCAGGTCAGTGAGTCAGTGCCCACTATCACCAAACTACGGGTAATCAGCCAGCACCAACAGCTGCTGCGGCTCGATTTCGAACAACCCATGTGGCAGGTCGATCTGGCGGAAATGGGTAGCCACTATCAGCGGCAGCTGGCTGATAGTGATCTGGTGATTCTCTCCGACTACGCCAAGGGGACACTGCAGCAACCTCAGGATTTGATCGCCACTGCCAGGGCGGCCGGTGTGCCGGTGCTGGTGGATCCGAAAGGGAGCGACTTTGAGAAGTATCGGGATGCCAGTCTGTTGACGCCCAACCTGAAAGAGTTTGAGGCGGTTGTCGGTCCCTGTGAAACCGATCAGGCGCTCAATGAGCGGGGCACGGTACTGCGTGAGTCATTGAACCTGGATGCCCTGCTGGTGACCCTCAGTGAGCGAGGTATGCTGCTGATTCAGAAAGATGCCCCGCCGCTACACCTGCCCACCCGGGCTCGTGAAGTCTACGATGTCACTGGTGCCGGTGATACGGTGATCGGAGTCCTCGGAGCGGGAATGGCGGCCGGCATGCCGATCCATGAGGCGGCTGGCCTGGCGAACGTGGCTGCCGGCCTGATGGTGGGCAAGTTGGGTGCCGGCAGTGTCACCCCGGGCGAGCTGAAGGGAGCGTTGAGTCGCCAGGGGGATTTCGATTTTCATACCATCCAGACCCGGGAGAGTCTCTGCGAGGCGACCGAAACGGCGCGCCAGCTGGGGGAGCGGATTGTCATGACCAACGGCTGTTTCGATATCCTCCACGAGGGGCATGTGCGCTATCTGCAGCAGGCTAAGCAGCTAGGCGACCGATTGGTGGTGGCGGTCAACGACGATGACTCTGTGCGCCGCCTGAAAGGTGAGGATCGACCCATCAATCCTCTCGAGCAGCGGATGGCGGTGCTGGCCGGTCTTGCCTCGGTGGACTGGGTGGTGCCGTTCAGTGAGGATACCCCGGAGTCCCTGATCTGTGAGGTTAAACCCGACCTGCTGGTAAAGGGAGGCGACTACAAACCGGAACAGATTGCCGGCTACGAGTGTGTGGTCAACAACGGTGGGGAGGTTCGGGTACTCGATTTTCTGCCCGGCCGTTCCACCAGCCGAATCGTCGAGGCGATGCGCGATGGCCGGTGAGTCAGCGGATGGTTCCGGTATGTCGGGCAAGGAGCTCTATTTCCGCCTGCTGCAGCGGGTAAAGCCCTACTGGAAACAGTTTGGCGGCGCCCTCTCGGCGATGATCATTCTGGCGATGACCGAACCGATGATCCCAATTCTGATGAAGCCGATGCTGGACGGCAGCTTCGTGGCGAAGGATCCGGACTATATCTTCTGGTCGCCGATCCTGCTGATACTACTGTTCACCGTGCGTGGGGTGATGAACTTCGTCACCAATGTGGCGTTCGAGTGGGTGGCCGGCAAGGTGGTGCTGGACTTGCGCCGCATGATGATCGAGCGGATTCTCACCATGGGAACCCCCTATTTCGACAGCAACGCCACCGGTACCCTGATCTCCAAGGTGACCTATAACGTCAACCAGGTGACCATGGCGGCCACCAAGGTGCTGACCACTATCGTCAAGGACACCATCGTGGTGATCGGGCTGATGGCTTACATGCTCTATCTCAACTGGATGCTCACCATGGTGATCTTTCTGGCGCTGCCGGTGATCGTGATTACCGTGCGTCTGCTGGCGGTTCGGCTGCGCCGGGTCAACCGCTCTCTGCAGAGCACCATGGGGGTGATGACCCAGGTGCTGGAGGAGTCGGTGCGGGGCCACAAGGTGATCAAGATCTTCGAGGGCCGGCCCTATGAGCAGAAGCGCTTTCTGGAGCGGGCCAACTGGGTGCGCCGTTACAACATGAAGAGCAAGGTGGCCGGCTCCGCCCATATGCCGTTGGTGGAAATCGTCGGCGCGACGATGATTGCGGCACTGGTCTATGTAAGTACCCACGACACGGTCCTGGGGGAGCTGACCATCGGTGGATTCGTCTCGCTGATGGCGGCCATCGGCCTGCTGTTTTCACCCTTGAAACGTCTCACCGGGATCAACCAGCCGTTGCAGAAAGGGCTAGCAGCGGCAGAGACCGTATTCGGCCTGATCGATGAGCCTGCGGAGGCCGACGATGGTAAAGCCGAGTTGGAACGGAGTGCGGGGCGGGTGACCTTCGAGTCCGTCTCCTTCCGTTATCC
This sequence comes from Chromatiales bacterium, assembly GCA_022360905.1. Taxonomy (GTDB): domain Bacteria; phylum Pseudomonadota; class Gammaproteobacteria; order Chromatiales; family Chromatiaceae; genus Thiodiazotropha. The sequence goes on along the minus strand of JAKSBX010000064.1, from coordinate 5,540 downwards.
GAATATGGAGAAGGATGCCCTCAAGCCGATCAGTTTTGAGATTACTCCGGGCAGCACGGTGGCCCTGGTGGGTCACTCGGGCGGCGGCAAGACCACCATCGCCAACCTGATTCCCCGGTTCTACAACCCTACCGGCGGACGCATCCTCATCGACCAAGTCGATACCCAGGATCTCAGCCTGTTGAGTCTGCGTCGGCAGCTCTCCTATGTGGGGCAGGAGTCGGTGCTGTTCGATGATACGGTGGCGGCCAACATCGCCTACGGGGCTCAGGGTGAACCGACCATGGAGCAGATCAGGGAAGCGGCCATAAGCGCCCACGCCCTGGAGTTCATCGAGCGCCTGCCTGAGGGATTCGATACCCGAATCGGCGAGGATGGGGTGCGCCTCTCCGGCGGGCAGCGTCAACGACTGGCCATCGCCAGGGCGCTGATCAAGGATGCCCCGATTCTGTTGCTGGATGAGGCAACCTCGGCACTGGATACCGAATCAGAAAGACATGTGCAGGCGGCCCTGCAGGCCCTGACCAAGGAGCGAACCACCCTGGTGATCGCCCATCGTCTCTCCACCATTCAGCATGCGGATAAGATCCTGGTGGTGCACGATGGTGAGTTGATCGAATCGGGCCGTCATCAAGAGCTGATCGAGCAGCAGGGCGCCTATTATCAACTGTGCCGCCACCAGTTCAGTGAACAGTTCGACAGTGAGGAAGAGGGATAGTCTCTACCGCTTAAGCGCTGGTTGTTATGCGATATCTTTATACACTACTGCTGATGCTGCTGGCGCCGCTCTATCCGTTGCGGCTGTTCTGGCGGGCGCGTAAGGCGCCGGCCTACCGGGAGCGTTGGCTGGAGCGGTTCGGTGTTTTTGATCCTCCGGAGGGCCAGGAGGGGATCTGGATCCATGCCGTATCGGTGGGTGAGGTACAGGCCATCGCTCCGTTGGTTGGTCGGCTGCTCGACCGCTATCCGGACCACCCATTGCTGATCACCACTACCACGCCAACCGGCGCTGATCGTGTCAAGGCCCTATTCGGAAACGAGGTAGCCCATCGCTATGCGCCAGTTGACCTGCCCTGGGTGGTAGAGCGCTATCTGCAGGCCTATCGGCCCAGGTTGCTGATCCTGGTTGAGACCGAGATCTGGCCCAACCTGATCTATTACGCCAAGCGGGAGAGGATACCCACCCTGCTGGCCAACGCGCGCATGTCGGTCCGTTCGGCCCGGGGTTATCACAAGCTGGCCGGACTGACCCGGCAGGCCCTGCGCAACCTGACTCTGATTGCGTCCCATGCGGAGGCGGATGCGGAGCGCTTTCATACTCTGGGTGCCCGGCCGGAGCAGTTGGAAGTGATTGGCAGCATCAAATACGACATCCACCTGCCTGGCAGTCTGCTGGAGCGGGCCGATGTGCTGCGCAGAGAATGGGGTGCTGCCCGACCAGTGTGGATTGCCGCCAGCACTCATGAGGGGGAGGATGAGCTGGTGCTGCAGGCCCATATGGAGGTTCGCCGGCATATTGGCGATGCCCTGCTGGTTCTGGTGCCCCGCCATCCGGAGCGCTTCGATCGGGTGGCTCAACTGGTTGAGGAATCGGGCTTTTCGTTGGTTAAACGGAGTCAGCAAACGTGTTGTGATGAAGAGACCGGGATCTTCCTCGGCGATACCATGGGAGAGCTGACCCTCTTCATCGGCGCTTCGGATGCGGCCTTTATCGGCGGCAGTCTGGTGCCCCATGGTGGCCACAATATCCTCGAGGCCGCGGCCCAGGGGGTTGCGGTGGTGTTCGGTCCTCACATGTTCAACTTCAATGAGATCAAGGAGCTTTTCATGCAGCAGCAGGCTGCCGTTGAAGTTGAGTCTGCCGAGGCGTTGGCAGAACAGATCACCCAGTGGTTGAGCGATGCCAGCGAACGCAGCCGGATTGGTGAAGCTGGGCGGGAGTTGGTGGACAAAAACCGGGGCGCCCTGGATCGATTGACCCGTTTGATCGAACAGTTGCTGGATAATTATTGATCAATATGAACATTTGGCCGCAAATGGACGCCAATCGCCGCAAATAATCCGCAAATCATTGAAATAGCCTGCTCGATTCAATTCACATGAACCCTTTCACACTGTTGTGGTTTCCAGTCGTCGTGCGACCTGCTGTTTGTTAAATAGCGACCGATTTCACATCCGTCACCTCATCTATCTACTAATAACTGAATAGTATGCCTCTCTCTCGAGTCTTCAGGGACGACGCGAATACATGAGATCCCTGAATGAAAAAGCTTTTCAAGCAAAACAAACGCCTGCTTCTCAGTCAGTTACTGTGGAAAAAACGCCTCAATAAACAACATATGCCCCATGCAGGTTATATGGGGAATGGTGGCGACATCCATTTGGTGTTGGGGGTTGATGGCGCCGGTATCAGCCACTTCGTGCAGTTACTCTCCCAGTCGCTACCTGAGAATCACTATATCCACCATCCCCTGGTGAAGTTCGAGCCGAAGCTGACCCTCTGCAATCAGGGGGAGAGGCTGGCGATGCCCTATCAGAAGGTTTTGTCGGCAGACCATCCGATGAGCCGGGTCTATCGGATTTATGCAGAAAGAGAACAGGCGGAGAGGAAATATGATCTGATGGCAGACGTAAAGGAGGCTAAGCAGGATCCCATTCTGATTCTCAAGGAGAGCCATGGTCTACTTGCCACAGAAGCCCTGTTGCGGGAGTTGAAATGCCACTGTCTGTTGTATGTCAGCGACCCGGTATTGCTTGCTGAGCAGATGTTTTCCAGAGAGGGTTTGGATACCCCCTATCTGGACTATGAGAGTGAAGCCGTGATGGATCCGGTTTTTCTGAAGCGCTTTCTCGCCAAGGATCTTCGGCCTGCGCTGCATGCCTATAAACTGATCCAACGCCTCTCCTCCAGTCGACAGCGCCGGGTGCAGATGAAGATCTTCACCATTGCGCTGATCCAGCATATGTTTCGTATGCTGGCGGCCCGTTATCCTGAGTTGGCGACATTGGTCGATGCCGCGGTCATCGAGGATGATCCCAGGCGTCTGGAGTTCCCCTTGGTCAATTGGCTTGGTCCGGAAAATCTACACTGTGCATCCCGTGTGATCAGTAACGCAACCTTTACCCAGGAGGGGCAACACGCACTTCGCTGGACACGCTCCTGGCCGGAATCGATCACCAGCTTCGAGGCCCTCTCCAAAAAGGATGTGAAGCTCGCCTATAAGCTGCTCATCGACCACCATCTGATGAGTGATGAGTCAAAGCGCAAAACCTGGGCTGGGAAATCCGTTGCTTAACTGTCGCGGATAGTGTCTGAATTGTGGGGTTTATGCCAGAGAACCTTTGATTGCTTTGTTATCGGTGAAAGCCGCTAATGGACGCCAATCACCGCAAAAGCTTGCGAATAACTGCTTAATAGCCCCTCTCCCCCGACCCCTCTCCCGCAAGGGGAGAGGGGAGCTATTCTCTCGCTCTAATTGACATGCTAATAACTAAGGATTGAAGCATCAGGCCCTGAATATCTATTAAGCGAATATTTGCGGTGATCAGCGTCCATTAGCGGCCAATTGCTGGAATCAAAAAAAGTTAAACAAGGCGGGACAATCTCGTTCAATCATCAATCTCCATGAGAGTCTTCGCTGCTATGCGGGTCTCTGAGGGGTAGCCGAAGGCATTGTTGATGTAGCGAACGCCTTTGATCTTTACGGCCCGATTGACATGGCTATGGCCATAGATATGGATGTCCGAGTTGAGGGTGCGAATCTGCTGATCGAGTTGTGGGCTGCCCAGCACCGGGTAGATGTCGCGAAATCGGTGTGGAATGAAATCCGGCATCACATCAATGCGGGGCAGAAAGTGTGAGAAGGTGATCACCCGCTCAGCAGAGTGATCCAGCTGAAGATTGTTTTTATCCAGAAAAAAACGATTTTGCGCCTCCGGTGTCTCCAGTGTATCGGGCCATTTGCAGTGGGTGAAATCCATCCACTTCGACCGCAGCGTATCGCTCACCGTGCCGAAACTGAGATCGTACCAGGAGAAGAGCGGGATGACGGTGGTGCCGTTGAGACGCTTCGGTTCAGTGATCACCTGATGTTGTTGCGCCAGTTCAAGCAGCTTGAAAAATTTCTCGATGGAATCGGCTGGGGAGTCTTTGCGAACCCAGATGTCGTGATTGCCGGGAACGTAAAAAACCTCTTTGAATTTGCTTTTCAGCTGATCAAAACAGCGGGCGATCCGTGCTTCCGAGTCTGAAATATCGCCCGCCAGGATCAGACTGTCATCGAGATAGTCCGTATTGGACAGGTTGTCGATCCACTGCTCATTCACCGCAAAGTCGATATGGATGTCGGAGAGCGTGAAGATCCTCATCTGAGTCTTACTTGATTCCGTGCGCAGTTTTCAATGCTATGGAAAGGTGACCGGTGGCGGTTTAACCCCGGTGCCGGTGGTCTCCGCAACGATCTTCTGTGCCAGCGACTGTCCCAGCTGATGGGCGTTGGATTGACTCATCTCGTCAGCTGCACCGCCATCTTCCTCTTCCTGTTTCATATAGAGGGTCTGGGTGGGGAAGGCGAACTCGACGCCCAGTCCCTGTGCCAGGCGCAGTATGTCGAGCATGAAACGATGACGTTCACGCAGTTCGGTATTCCACTCCGGCGTCTCCCAGAAGACATACAACAGCACATCCAGGGAGGAGGCGGCAAACTCATTCAGGTAGACCTGGTAGTAGTCCTTGCGCATGTAGGGGTGTTGGCGCACCAGCTCCCTGACCCCTTCACAAAAGGCCTCGATGCGATCCGGCGGGGTGTCATAGGTGAGGGAGAGTTTGCAGGAGAGCCGGCGATAGCGCCGCTCTCCCATGTTGTCCACCGTGGCGGTGATGAACTTGGAGTTGGGTACGGTCACCACCGAGTTGTAGAAGGTACGTATCCGGGTGCTGCGAAAGCCAATGCGTTCGACACCTCCCTCCACCCCGTCGACGATGATCCAGTCACCCACGGAAAAGGTGCGGTCCATCAGTACGGTGACCGAGCCGAACAGGTTCTGCACCATATCCTTGGCCGCCAAGGCAAAGGCCAGGCCGCCAAGGCCGAGACCCGCCAGCAGGCTGGAGATATCCACGTTGAGATTGTCGGCGATGAAGACAAAGCCGATCACCGTGACAAATATTTTCAGGGTGCGGGGGATCAGCGGTACCAGGGCATCATCCAGCTTGTTTTCGGTGAGCTGGGCCCGTTTATGGAGAAACGCCGAGACCAGGTCTACCAGGCGGTAGGCGGCCCAGACCCCGGAGATGCTGGCGAGGAACTTCACCGCCACCAGCAGGATCAGCATGACGTTTTCCGTCAGCCCCATCAGGTTGATGCCGCTCCACCAGATCAGCGCCATCGCCATCAGCCCTAAGGGGCGAAGAATATCCTGGGAGATCTCTTTGAACTCGCTGTGCTCGGTGCGATTCCGCCAGCGGCGCACGCCGGTGCGGAGAAAAAAGGAGAGCAGTTTATCCGCCACTACGCCCAGCAGAATGGTGAACAGCAGTC
>JAKSBX010000066.1 GCA_022360905.1 Chromatiales bacterium | reverse complement strand
CTGGAAAAGCTGCAGGTGGACGTGATCGAGGCCGGCTTTCCGATCGCCAGTCCAGGTGATTTCGAGGCGGTTTCAGCGGTAGCCAATGTGGTCAAGGATTCCACGATCTGCGGCTTGGCCCGTGCCCTGGATAAGGACATAGACCGGGCAGGCGAAGCCCTCAAACATGCCAACTCCTCACGTATCCACACCTTCATCGCTACCTCACCGATTCACATGCAGCATAAACTGCGAATGAATCCGGATCAGGTGGTTGAGCAGGCGGTCCATGCGGTCAAACGGGCCCGTCAATATACCGATAACGTGGAGTTCTCAGCCGAGGATGCGGGGCGTTCCGAGATCGAATTTCTGTGCCGTATTTTCGAGGCGGTGATCAATGCGGGAGCCCGCACCCTGAATGTACCGGATACGGTGGGTTACGCCATGCCCCATCAGTTTGGTGAGATGATCCGGCAGATGCGCGAGCGTATACCCAATTCCGATAAGGCGGTCTTTTCCGTGCACTGTCACAACGATCTGGGGCTGGCGGTGGCGAACTCGCTTTCTGCGGTAAGCAACGGCGCACGACAGGTTGAATGCACCATCAACGGCCTTGGCGAGCGGGCCGGCAATGCCTCCCTGGAAGAGATCGTGATGGCGGTGAAGACACGTCAGGATGTCTTCTCCTGTGAAACCCGGCTGGATACCACTCAGATCGTCAGCTGCTCCAAGTTGGTCTCCAATATCACCGGTTTTCCGGTGCAGCCGAACAAGGCCATCGTCGGCGCCAATGCCTTCGCCCACGAATCCGGCATTCATCAGGACGGCGTGCTGAAATCCCGCGAAACCTACGAAATCATGCTCGCCGAAGATGTGGGCTGGAGCCAGAACCGAATGGTGCTGGGCAAGCATTCGGGACGAAACGCCTTCCGCACCCGCCTGGAGAGTCTGGGAATCAGTTTTGAATCGGAGGAGGAGGTTAATGCGGCCTTCTCCCGCTTCAAGGATCTGGCCGATAAGAAGCATGAGATCTTCGATGAAGATCTGCAGGCACTGATGACCGACACCAAGACCGAATCCTTCAACGAACGGATCAAGCTGGTTTCGCTGAAGGTCTGTTCCGAAACCGGGGAGACCCCCAGAGCCGAGGTCACCCTGAGTCTCGATGGTGCGGAGGAGCCGGGTACCGCGGTCGGCGGTGGGCCAGTCGATGCCACTTTCAAAGCGATCGAAAGTATCGTCAGCAGCGGCACCGAGCTGCAACTCTATTCGGTGAACAACATCACCAGCGGTACCGATGCCCAGGGTGAAGTGACCGTCCGCCTGGAGATGGACGGACGTATCGCCAATGGTCAGGGTGCGGATACCGATATTGTGATCGCCTCTGCCAAGGCCTATATTAATGCGGTGAACAAGATCACCACGCCAATCACCAAAGCCCATCCGCAAACCGGTGACGTGTAGGGCTACCCAGCTGCGTTACAGATATAGGCGATGGATGAGCTGAGACGTCAAAACTACCTGCAGATGATGGGGATAACCCAGTGGCGGCTGCGCCAGGTGGATTCTCACCAGCCTGCTGAACAGGCCGTTGCCGAGGTCGGTACGGAGATCGAAATCACGCAACAGTCGTCGGTGGTGAGTGATCAGATTCACACACCTGATCCTGTAGTTGCCGAAGACCGAGCTGATTGGCTGACCTTGAGAGAGCAGGTGAAAAATTGCCGGCAATGCGGCTTACGTGCCGGTTGCAGCCAGACTGTTTTTGGCGTGGGGAATGTGCAGGCCGATCTACTGGTGATCGGTGAAGCTCCCGGTGCCGACGAGGATCGTCAGGGTGAGCCGTTCGTCGGTCGTGCGGGTCAGCTGCTGAATGCCATGTTGCTGGCCATGGGATTTAAACGGGAAGCGGTATTCATCGCCAATATCGTTAAATGTCGGCCACCCAACAACCGGGATCCCAGCGCTGAAGAGGCGCTGGCCTGCCAGGACTACCTGCTAAGACAGATAGCGTTGATTCAGCCGACCCTGATTCTTTCTGTTGGTAGGATCTCTGCCCAGAATCTACTCAAGACGGATATCGCTGTAGGCAAATTGAGGGGGCGTGTGCATAGCTTTGGTGAGGCGCAAATCCCCTTGGTGGTCACCTATCACCCAGCCTATCTGCTGCGCTCCCCTGAACAGAAGAGCAAGGCCTGGCAAGATCTGCAGCTGGCCCTCTCGGTGCTAGGGCCAGTTAACAAGGCCCTGGGTCAATCCTGATTATGAGCGCCCTGGTCACCGATCCTCTGCTGGGTATTCGTCCGATGCGGGAGGAGGATCTGACACAGGTTTTCGCACTTGAGGTTGAGGTCTATCCCTTTCCCTGGACCGAAGGGATCTTTCAGGACTGCCTCAGGGTGGGATACTCATGCTGGGTAGTGACAATGGACGATCTGGTGATCGGCTATGGCGTGATGTCGGTGGTGATCGACGAGGCCCATATTCTGAATATCTGTGTCTCCCCGAAGTGGCAGAGGCGTGGTCTGGGTGAGAAGCTGCTGCGGCGACTGCTCAAGGTGGCGGGGCAACATGGCGCAGAGACCGTATTCCTCGAGGTTCGGGTGAGTAATCAGGCCGCACTGCAGCTCTACGAGAAGATCGGCTTTGTCGAAGTTGGCATGCGCAAGGCCTACTACCCTGACCACAATGATAGCCGGGAGGATGCTCTGCTACTCTCCCTCGAAGGGCTCGATTCCAGAGCCGGTTAGACTGATTCGTTGGGTCGTAGCTCGTCGTATATTTCGAACAGCCAAGCCTTTCATCTCATATCTTGATCGGTACTTTTTCAGGGACAGCAGGCCCTAGATGATCTCATCGATGGTTGAGGGGGGGCTGTGGAGCGTGGCGCTACCTGAAACGCCACTGAAGGCGGCAATGGCTCGGCTGTTGAACGGAGAATCAACCCGCCGGCCCTGATCGCTCTCTTCTGTCGCACCATTGGACTGATTCTGTTGTGCCATCTCCTCTCGTCGGGCCGCACTGATTTCGGCGCGCGCCTGGGATGCCATGGCGGCCGCCTGCGCGGCTACCCTCCGGTCCTGAGGGGATGGGTCTGCCGGTGCCAGGGCGGCACGGTGCAGGGTCTCGGCCTGGCGTAGTCGCTCTTGCGGATTGCTGGAGTAGGAGGCGCTGATCGACACTTCGCCACCGACCGCATACCTTCTACCGTCCGGACCGGTCTGATAGGTGTAGCTGCCACCCGAAGCCATGCCGGCTGCTGCGGCCCGATGTGCTGCTTCATGGGCTCTCACTTGCCGGTCCCGCTGCTGCAGTTCTCTGACCTGGGCCTGCTCTTCTTGGGTGAGTTCGCTGCTCTGGTTGGTCTCTCTGACGGGTCTTTGGCTTTCGCTCTGTTTGCTTTCGCTGGCCGCAGCGGCCTCCCCAGACCCCATGATATGGGGCTGTTCACGGCTATCGGCCGATACCCTTCCCGTTAACTGGGATTGGCTGCCAAGCATCGATAATCTGCCGATTGAGAGGTCCATAGCGCCTCTTTAATCTATTTACCCAATTAAATTATATCGAATAAATCGTAATTTATATGAATACTACCGAGCAATTTAGCGATTAAATATCGATTTAGGCGGTTTGTTCCTTGAAAGTTTAAATAATGCAGGTTTGATTTTTTTCATTTTACGGCGCTTATCACCGTAAAAACAGAAGATCGCAAATTAAAATTCGTATATAATTATGTTTACTAAGAATAGTTTTAGTCAATATATTTATTGACTGAATAATTGTTTAAGTATATAAATATGTATACGATTTAGGTTTTTACGTACACATCAAGGTTGACAGTGGGCATAGATAAGATAGTTGCCAAGCAATATCGAGATAAAGTCAATCAAGCTGTAAGTCAGTTTGGTAGCTTGGCTATGCTCCCTAACCATGGGCTCCCCAAGGAAGGCTGGCTCCGTACTGTAAGAACAGCGCTTGGTATGTCTGGTACGCAATTGGCAAAAAAGCTAGGCGTTACCAAGGCCAGGGTTTCCAAGGCTGAGCAGGATGAGCCACATGGCAGCGTCACCCTGAAAACCGTGCAGACTATGGCTGAAGCGATGGATTGCAACTTTGTCTACGCGATTGTACCAAAGCAAAACGTTGAAGACGTGATAAAAGAGCGTGCCATTGAGAAGGCGCGTGCTCAGGTGAAAGCAGCATCCACTCACATGGCGTTAGAGGCGCAATCGTTGAGTAAAGAGCAACTTGAATTTGAGATTGAGCGTATTGCCGCGCAAATCATGGATAAGATGCCATCAGATTTTTGGAATGATGAATGACAGATGGTTACTCAAATCTTGTCGATTATCCAGATGGTACGACACCGCTTGATCCTGATGAACTGGATGGCCTGAAGTTCAAGCATGTTTCTACCAGAGGGGAATTAGACCAGCTTGAGCAAGCTGGCCTTACCGAAGGCCTGAAGTGGCTGGATAAACAGAAGAACCCTGATGTATTGTCGGAAGCTTTTGTTTTAGAGCTACACAAACGTCTGTTTGGCAGCGTATGGAAATGGGCGGGTACGTACCGCCGGACTGAAAAGAGTATCGGTGTCGATCCAATTCAGGTTGCCATTCAATTGCGGCAACTATTGGATGATGCCAAATACTGGGTTGAGCACGGCACTTACTCGCCAAAAGAGCTGGCGGCTAGGTTTCATCACAAGCTGGTATTTATCCATCCGTTTCCAAATGGTAACGGGCGGCATGCGCGTATTATGGCGGATGCGGTATTAACTAAACTATTAAATGATCCAGCCATTGATTGGGCTGGTGGTTACGGGCTGGAAGCCATGAATGAGCGCCGCGATCAATATATCGCAGCGCTGAGAGCTGCCGACGGGCAAGATTTTAGTGCTTTGTTAGAATTCGTCGGGGCTTGAAAGATAGGTATTTGATTAATAGATACCGAGGTTCACTTTTTAATACATAAAAAGTGGTTCTTTAAACGAGTGTAAATTTAGGTGTTAATAAGGGTTTTTGGTGTATGGCTGATAGCAATTTATCTAATGAAATTAACAAGAGACGCACGTTTGCTATCATCTCGCACCCGGATGCGGGCAAGACCACATTAACGGAAAAACTGCTGCTCTTCGGTGGTGCCATTCAGATGGCCGGTACGGTAAAAGGCCGTAAGGCCGCTCGCCATGCCACCTCCGACTGGATGGAGATGGAAAAAGAGCGTGGTATCTCGGTCACCTCATCGGTGATGCAGTTTCCGTTCGGTGAAGAGATTGTCAATCTGCTCGATACCCCGGGCCATGAGGACTTCTCAGAGGATACCTATCGTACGCTGACCGCCGTGGACTCCGCTCTGATGGTGATCGACGTGGCGAAGGGCGTGGAAGCGCGTACCATCAAGCTGATGGAGGTTTGCCGTCTGCGGGATACGCCGATTCTGACCTTTGTCAACAAACTTGACCGGGAGGGGCGCGACCCGCTGGAGATCCTCGACGAGATCGAGGAGGTATTGAAGATCAAGTGTGCCCCGGTCTCCTGGCCGATCGGCATGGGTAAGCGACTGAAAGGAGTGTATGACCTGCGCACCGATACCACCCACCTCTTCAGTGCCACCCATGGCGGTAAGATTCAAGTCGGTGAGGTGATTCAGGGCATCGACAATCCAAAGTTGGATGAACTGATCGGCAATCAGGCAGAAGAGCTGCGGGAAGAGATCGAACTGGTCCGTGGCGCGAGCCATGAGCTCGACCTCGAGGCCTATGCCAAGGGTGAGCTGACCCCGGTATTTTTCGGCTCTGCGATCAACAATTTCGGGGTCAGGGAGTTGCTCGAGGCCTTTGTCGAGTATGCCCCAGGCCCCTTGTCCCGCAACACCCAACAGCGTCTGGTCGAGCCGGCGGAGAAAAAATTCAGCGGTTTCGTATTTAAGATCCAGGCGAATATGGACCCTCAGCACCGTGATAGGGTCGCCTTTCTGCGGGTCTGCTCCGGCACCTACCGCAAGGGCATGAAGATGCGCCATGTACGTCTCGGTAAGACGGTGCAGATCAGTAATGCGATCACCTTTCAGGCCGATGAGCGACGCCATGTGGAAGAGGCCTGGCCGGGAGATATTATCGGCCTGCACAACCACGGCACCATACAGATTGGTGATACCTTCACTGAAGGCGAAGAGCTGAAATATGAAGGTATTCCCTATTTTGCACCGGAGCTGTTTCGCCGGGTGGTGCTGAAGGATCCACTCAAACAGAAAGCCCTGCTGAAAGGGGTACTGCAACTCTGTGAAGAGGGAGCGACCCAGGTTTTCCGTCCGCTTAAAAACAACGATCTGATTCTCGGTGCGGTGGGCGTGCTGCAGTTCGATGTTGCCGTGGAACGACTCAAGCATGAGTACAAGGTTGAAGCGATCGTCGAACCGGTCAACGTGGCAACCACCCGATGGATCGAGTGTGATGACGAAAAGATGCTCGATCAGTTCAAGCAGAAGAATCACGACAATCTGGCGCTGGATGGGGATGAGCAGTTGGTCTACCTGGCACCCACCCGGGTCAATCTGGATCTGGCGACGGAGCGCTGGCCCGAGGTGAAATTCATGTCCACCCGGGAGCTTTGATTGCTTTAAGACTGAAAAGTCCGCAAATGAACGCGAATAAACGCAAATGGGTTTGTTGTAATTAGCCTGCTCTCTGGGTTGCTCTTGATTTTTTACGGAAATCAATCATTTATCACGCCGAAAGTAGGCAACGAGCAATCCAAACAGGGTGATTTCGGACTGCGCTGGAGTGACTGCCTATAAACACTATTTGCGTTTATTCGCGTTCACTTGCGGACGATAAAATCCTGGATCAAATCGTGGGTTAGATGCATTGAAAATAGAATCGACTACACCATACTTAAAGTAGAGGACGTGTTTTTCTCGTCCCCAAGAGAGGAGGTAGTCAATGTTTCTAATGCAGAAAAACAGTGAAAGATTGGTTGAAGTGCTTAGCCTGACTGACCTGTTCAACCCAAATCACAGTGAAATCGTCGGACGCTTCCATGCCGGTGAAGAGATGCAGGATGCGGAGAAATTTATAAAAACACAGATGCAGTTTCCGTCCGGGGAGCCTCTGCCTCAGTGTTGGCTGGATTCGGGCTACCGGCACCATTAGAAGGGTATGATCCGAAACTTCAGGCCGGGCTATCGGTGCCTGTAACAGATAACCCTGTGGTTATCTGAGGGGGAGTTATTTTCCCAATCTTGCTTATTAGAACCGGATATCCCAACGGGTATTGATAGTTGCTGCGCCATCCCAGTGCAATATCTCGGGCAACTCATTCGATCTGACTCATAATAGTGCGCATTACCCACAGGTGTAATGTTCGCAGCGCACCAACATGCGGCAATTTTTAGTAACGTCAGATATTCCGATACTCATTTCATGAAGCCACGAACAATTTGAATTTATAAAAAGCCTGGCTGCGGTGTGCCTGTCTGCAGACTCGTTTATCAAATTTTACTGCAGGCAACTTCACGGCGATTGACTGTAATCTATTCTTATCACCGGTTGAATAAGATCTCCGGATGGGACAGTTGGTTGGCTTTGACAGAGTGGGACTGTTTTTTGCTTTAGTGTTTACCATTAGCGAAAAACAACACGGAGCGATCTGATGCTTGATAAAACATTGACAGTCATTCTGGCCGGAGGCAATGGCTCCCGCCTGAAGCCTCTGACCTTGGAGAGAACCAAACCGGCTGTGCCTTTCGGCGGTCAATACCGGATCATCGATTTCACCCTGGTGAACTGTCTCCATTCAGGTCTGAGGCGGGTCCTGGTGTTGACGCAATATAAATCCCACTCACTACAGAAGCATCTCAGAGACGGTTGGTCCCTGTTCAATCCGGAGTTGAGCGAATACATCACGGCGGTTCCACCGCAAATGAGAACCGGAAGCAGTTGGTATGACGGAACCGCGGATGCGGTCTATCAGAATCTCTACATGCTGAAGCGAAGCGGTGCCGAGCGGGTACTGATTCTCTCAGGGGACCATATCTATCGCATGGACTATGCACCCTTATTGGCATTTCATGAAGAGCACAGTTCCGGGGTGACTCTGGCGAGTATGGAAGTGCCCCTCAGTGAGGCAGGTCAGTTTGGCGTGATGGGGGTGGATGAGCAGGGCAGGGTTACCTCTTTCGAAGAGAAGCCGGAAAACCCAACGCCCTGTAAGCCGGGAGATGAGAGTGCGCTGGTCTCAATGGGTATCTATGTGTTCTCACTGGATCGGCTTATTTCGATCCTTGAGGAGGACCATCAGTTGCAGGATTCAGGGCACGATTTCGGTTTTGACATCCTGCCGAAACTGTTCGCTGAAGACGGGGTCTACGCGTATCGTTTCGGTGGCAAGGCAGGGCGTGTCAGTCGTGACCGCTATTGGCGCGATGTGGGTACCCTGGACAGTTACTACGAGGCGAACATGCAACTGCTCGACCCTCAGCCCGCTTTGGATCTCTATCAGCCCGAATGGCCGATTCGAACCCACCATTCACAATACCCGCCGGCGCGTACGGTACCCGGTATCTCCGGCAGCGAAGGGATCTTCATCAATTCGATCGTTGCCAACGGGGTATTGATTGTCGGCGGAAGTGTGCAGCACTCGATTCTGTTTCCCAATGTGCGCATCGGAGACGAAGCGGTGATTCACAACTCGATTCTGTTCGAAGGGGTGGAGGTCGGTGACGGTGCGGAATTGGATAACTGCATTGTCGACAAGGGGGTGGTCATTCCCCCAGGAGAGCGTATCGGTTTCGACAAGACTCAGGATGCCGAGCGCTTCTCAATCTCCGAAAAAGGCATTGTGGTGGTGCCTAAGGGGTATCGGTTTTAGCTTACTCACCCACCTCTCAGCGGGGAAAGAAGTCTCGGAAATAGTAGAGTATCGCCGCCCGTTTCCACTCTCCCTGGAAGGGGATGATCTCTCCCGCGGGTGATCCATTGATCCAGACCGCGCCATTCTGCTCGATCAGCCCCACCTGGTTACCGGAGCGCCAGACCTCTCCGTTCGGCTCCAGGCTGCCTACCTGGTTGCCGTCGAACCAGACCTCACCGTTTGGTTCGATCGAGCCACGTTGGTTGCTTTCGATCCAGATTTTACCGTTGTGGGTGATATCCGCCACATCATAGGCATCGATCCAGATACTGCCATCGGCTTCAGTCTCAGCGGTAACGGATCCATTCAGCCAATACTTTTGTGCTATGGGTGCCAAAAAGTCTTTTGTCACTGGGCGTTGTTTCTTAGGTGCGCTGGCAAAATACCTGGCTTGCTCCGCTGCAAGGGGAGCTAGCTTATCGAGTTTGATACGCGCAGATTTAATACGCTTCAGCTTTTCTGTACGAGTCGTATTGCCTCCACCAAGCAATTCATCAAATACAACCAAGACAGATCCGGCACGCAGTGCATTGTCCAACCTCATCCTGTTATGCTGCAACTTCTCATCGTCGGCGAATCGATAGGCGCCGTTCTTGTCGCCCGGTTTGACGGCGTTAATCATATCCGCCATGTATAGCATGGATTCAATCGTGCCTTCATTGCGTTGAATCTGCTGACGAATGGTCTGCTTGATATTGCCCTGGAAGATATCACTTACCCAACGCCGTACACGATCGGCATCAGACTTCGAAGCCGCTCCTGACTTGAGAGCCGAATCGATGGTCGCCAGATCGCTCTGCAACTGCGTAGTCTGCAGTCCTTTCATGTGCCTGGCCCAAGTTCTCGCCTGTTCAGCTGTGGCTGTATCTGGCAACTTGGGTAGGTTGTTTCGTTGATATTTGGTCATCAGAGGGTCAAGGTCGACAGGTTCAACCGCAGGGGCAGCTTGTTTTCTGCTGGGTGGTGATTTGCTCGCAGGAGGCGATTTGCTTACAGGAGGTGGTTTACTCGCAGTTGATGATTTACTTGCAGGTGGTGTCTGAGCGGCCTGAGCCTTTTGTCGTTGTGCATTCCAATCATTGGCAATTTCAACCATCCTGGCTTGCAGTGCGCCCCAGTGTTTCACTGCGTTGGCATATTCGGGCAGGGATTTGGATTGGGTGGTCTCGAGATGCTTGGCGGCCTTATTGAGCTTGGCGCTCAGTCGGTTGTAGCTGGGCACATCCCCTGGACGCAGGCGCTCCAGCCCGTTGTCAACCTGTTTGAGTGTACGGGTGGCCAGGTTCAGATCGGCATCCATTGCCTGTGCTTGTATAGCCATCAAGGCAAGCAGAACCATACACAATCCCGAAATATATCCTCCAACGGCATTCGTTGCGCAACGCATACTCCCGCCTCCTTATTTTTTTACTCAGCCTACTTATTTTAGGCCAAATATCGCTAGTCATGTACGGTACGGTTTCAATCGAGCGGAAGGCCTTGCAGGGCCGGTGTTTAAAAGGTAAATCTCACAGAAGTGACTCAGAAACAGAGCGGACTGCCATTAGTTGTCGCTGGCTACTATCAATGTGGCGGCGGTTTCTGGATCCCGGCATGCGCCCGCTGCTGTCCGGAAAAATTAGTGCGTGTGTGTTTATTCGATGATCATGGCGATGCTTCGCCTTATTACTAACCTGACCATCATTATTAAAACTGATGGTGGCTCAGTAAGCGCCAAGGCGCTTCATTGTGTTTAATCAAAGCGTATTTGGTGGGGCATGGCCCCACCCTACCATCGATTTCAGGGTGTAGGGTGGGGCCATGCCCCACCAAATAGGGTTTGAGTAAGCACCCTTCAGGTCTGTTTACTATTGCCTTGTGCAGATTATGAATCTTTGATTGTGAGTCACTGCCATGGCTTATACCCTTCAAAATCAAGTACTACATAGCTTTCAGCTAGATGAAACGTATTGATTCCTGACAGCAGTGGGAATTCGACGGGATGTCGAAGAACTCAATCATCAGGTCTTGCCGAGTTATTGGCGTGTGTTCGCGGTGATTGGCGTCCATTCGCGGCTAAAATTAGTCTCACCATCCACAACGGTAGAGCTGCATTCTAAATCATCTGAATATATTCCAGACAACAACGGACATTCACCGGGATAACAATGATTAGCCAGATCAAGGTGTTAACATCCGCAGAGCAGTGAAACACACGAAACCAATTTGCGTTTATTCGCGTTCATTAGCGGACTAAAAAATGCTTAAACCTCAACCAGGGTACGCCCGAAGATCTCACCGGACAGCATCCGTTCGAAGGTATCCGGTAACTGCTCCAGGTTGATTTTCCGCTGCACGATATCATCCAGGTGTCTGGGCTTCAGATCGGTAGCCAGGCGCTGCCATATCTCTGTGCGGACCGGATAGGGACAACTGGCGGAATCGATACCCAGCAGGCTGACGCCTCTGAGGATAAACGGCATCACCGTGGTATTCAGGTCATGGCCCCCGGCCAAGCCGATCGAGGCGATATTGCCCCAGGGTCTGATCTTGCAGGCAATGCTGGAGAGCATCGCGCCACCCACATTGTCCACCGCACCACCCCAGTGTGCCCGCTCGAGGGCGTGATGGGCCGGAGGGATCTTATCCCGACCCAATACCTCCTGGGCACCCAGGTGTTCGAGATAACTCTGCTGTTCCTTTTTGCCGGTGACCGCATGAACTTCAAAGCCCTCACCGTCAAAGATATTCACCGCGATGCAGCCGACTCCGCCGGTTGCACCGGTCACCAGAATGGGGCCCATATCGGGTTGTTGGCCATTGATCTCCATCCGGTGCAGGGCCAGAGCGGCAGTGAAGCCTGCGGTACCCAAGGCCATCGACTGATCCAGGCTGAGGCCGTCCGGCAATGGGATAACCCACTCAGCCGGCACTCTGAGGTATTCAGCATAGCCACCATCAGCTGTAGCCGACAGCTCATAACCGGTGACGATCACCTGATCCCCCTCTTTGAAGCGCCGGTCGTTGCTCTCCGCCACTTCCCCGGCGGCATCGATCCCGCCGGTCAGCGGGAAGTGCCTGAGGATCTTGCCCTTGCCAGTACCTGCCAGGGCATCCTTATAGTTGATACTGGAGTATCGTACCCTGATCAGGACTTCGCCTTTTTCCGGCGATGCCAGTGACAGTTCCTCGATACCGGCAGAGTGCTCTGAGTTATTGAAGTTTATACGGAACGCTCTATATGAGTTCATGTTGGACTACTCCGTAACGACAGGTATTTTCCCGATCTTGCCCCGCCACTCGGCAGGACCTGTCTGGTGAACAGAAACCCCTTGGCTGTCGACCGCCACGGTGACCGGGAAATCCACAACTTCAAACTCCCGGATCGCCTCCATACCCAGATCCTCAAAGGCAAGTACCTTTGAACTGCGGATCGCTTTGGAGACCAAATAGGCGGCACCGCCGACGGCCATCAGATAAACCGCTTTATGTTTTTTAATCGCATCCAGTGCTGTGGGTCCGCGTTCGGCTTTGCCGACCATACCAAGCAGTCCCGCCTGGCCGAGCATGGTTTCACTGAACTTGTCCATACGGGTTGCCGTGGTTGGTCCGGCCGGTCCGACCACCTCATCGCGTACTGGATCCACCGGCCCTACGTAGTAGATAAAACGGTTCTGAAAATCCACATTGCTCGGCAGCGATTCACCTTTTTCGAACAGATCGGTAATTCGCTTGTGGGCCGCATCCCGTCCGGTAAGCAGTTTACCGTTCAACAGGATCAATTCACCAGGTTTCCAACTGGCGATCTCTTCTCTGGTGACCTCATCCAGATTGACCCGTCGTGCCTCGGGTGAGGCCTCCCAGGTAACCGCCGGCCAGTCTTTGGCCTGGGGTGGGGTGAGTTGGACAGGACCGCTGCCATCCAGGGTGAACTCCACATGGCGGGTCGCAGCACAGTTGGGAATCATCGCCACCGGCAGTGAAGCGGCATGGGTCGGAAAATCGTTGATCTTCACATCCAACACAGTGGTCAATCCACCAAGCCCCTGAGCACCGATACCTAGGGCATTCACTTTCTCGAATAGCTCCAGACGCAGCTCATCCTTGCGGTTCTGTGGCCCTTTGGCCACCAGCTCATGGATGTCGATAGGTTCCATCAGGGCCTCTTTGGCCAGCAACATGGCTTTTTCGGCACTGCCGCCAACGCCGATGCCCAACATGCCGGGGGGACACCATCCGGCACCCATTTTCGGCAGTTCCTCA
Organism: Chromatiales bacterium; assembly: GCA_022360905.1. GTDB lineage: Bacteria > Pseudomonadota > Gammaproteobacteria > Chromatiales > Chromatiaceae > Thiodiazotropha. The sequence goes on along the minus strand of JAKSBX010000066.1, from coordinate 10,612 downwards.
ATCACCCAGTCCACCAGGGAGCCGGAAGGATTCAGGACCTTGAAGCGGGATTTGTTTTCCGAGCCACCCCCTTTGGCAGCGATTTTAATCTCAACCTTGTCGCCCCGTACCAATTCGGTGTGGACAATGGCGGGGGTGTTGTCACCGGTGTTCTTGCGAGCCCCTAAAGGATCATTGACCATGGAGAATCTGAGTACATTGTCAGGGTGGGCGTAGCCATGGCGTACCCCTTCGTTGACCATCTCATTAATCGTTAGGGTGCTGTCCCAGGTGACCTCCATGCCGATTTTCAGAAACACCACCACCATGCCGGTATCCTGACAGACCGGACGACGCCCTTCGGCACACATTCGTGAGTTGACCAGTATCTGGGCCATTGCATCCTTGGCGGCCGGACTCTGCTCTTTTTCCCAAGCCTCCCCCATTGCTTTGAGAAAATCGACGGGGTGATAGTAAGAGATGAACTGTAGGGCGTCTGCAACGCTTTGGATGAGATCATCCTGGCGAATGTGTGTCATGGTCTGTCCTGTCTTATCCGAATATCGATAAGAAATACTGTAGTTTTGAATTTAATTCTAGTGCAGTGTCCGACAGTGTTCGATGAAACCAGTGGATTCGGGGAGTCCTCATCCGCACTGTTGGCTCGTACACTATGTGGGTTTGTGAAAATGCCATCATCCGGCCGTTACTGCCAGGGTCGATTGAATTTAGACACCCCTGTTGCTTTCTCATTCCGTCATCCCGGCGAATGCCGGGATCCAGGGATCTCAAGCGTATGGCTTTTTGCATACCTCTGTCCGGTATTCGTCGGAAGACGGATTGATCAGATCTCACTTCTGCTTAGGGGCGCTGTGCATCGATTCCTTTTACTTTCCCGGTTCGATCGAGCTGGTTCTCCGGTTCAGATCTCCAGCAGCAAGCGACTCGGATCTTCCAGCAGTTGTTTTATGGTCACCAGAAATTGTACCGCATCCCGTCCATCAATGATCCGATGATCATAAGAGAGCGCAAGATACATCATCGGCCGGATCACAATCTCACCTTTCTCAACCACGGGTCTCTGCTGTATCGAATGCATCCCGAGTATGGCGCTCTGGGGTGGATTGAGTATCGGGGTTGATAGCATCGAACCGAAAACACCTCCATTGGTGATGGAGAAGGTGCCTCCGGTAAGATCATCGTAGCTCAAGGTGCCTTGCTTGGCTTTTTCACCATACTCTCTGATGCGTTGCTCGACAGCGGCAAAGCTGAGTTGATCCGCATCACGCAGGATCGGGACCACCAGACCCCGTGGTGAGGATACAGCGATACCGATATCGAAATATCCATGATAGAGAATGTCGTCTCCATCCATGGTGGCATTGATGATCGGGAATTGCTTTAAGGCTTCAACCGCGGCCTTGACAAAAAACGACATGAAGCCGAGACGCACATCGTGCTTTTTCTCAAAACTCTCCCGATAGGTGACCCGCAGATTGGAGACCGCCTGCAGATTGACTTCATTGAACGTGGTGAGTATGGCGGCCGTGTGCTGAGCCTCGACCAGACGCTCTGCCACCCGTTTGCGCAGGCGGGTCATCGGTACCCGCTCTTCGATGCGTCCCTCGGTAGCGGCCGGTGCGGGTTGAGCAGCAGCGGCGGCTGCGGGCTGGGCGGCGGTCTGAGTCGGTTGGGCCGCAATGGCGGCTTCCACATCGGCCTTAACAATACGGCCGTTTTTACCACTGCCTTTGATGGTAGTGGGGTCGATGCCACTCTCATTCACCAGGCGCCTGACGGCCGGTGACAGCACCGGAGTCTCATCCGCGGTTGCCGCTTCGCTCTCCACTGGCGCGGAGGTAGGCGTTGTGGTGCTCGCAGCCGCTTTGCCGGCTTCCATCAACGCCAGTACGTCCTCAGCTTGGACAGTCTCACCCACTTTGAATCGAATCTCTTTCAGTACCCCGTCCTGAGGGGCCGGTACCTCGAGTACCACCTTGTCTGTTTCAAGGTCGACCAGTGTCTCATCCTGGGTAACCGATTCGCCAGGCTGCTTGTGCCAGCTCAGTATGGTGGCGTCGGAGACAGACTCGGGAAGTTGTGGAACACGTAGTTCAATGCTCATTGTTGATATGCCTGATTCCTATAGTTCATTCTAGGGTTAATGCGTCCGGTGAGTGCCTCGTCGATCAAGGTCTCTTGCTGGGCAATATGGACGGAGCGATAGCCAACAGCCGGTGCTGCGGCTGTAGAACGCCCCACGTAGTGTAGTTGTCTGTGTTTACTGGTTAACGGGTAGAAGCGGTGCTTGATCTGATCCCAGGCACCCTGGTTCTGCGGCTCCTCCTGACACCAGATGATCATCTTGGCATTTTTATACTGCTTGATGATTTTGTCGAACTCCTTTTGCGGGAACGGATAGAGCTGTTCGATCCGGATGATCGCAACATCCTCCAAACCTCTCGAACGACGTGTCTCGAGCAGTTCGTAATAGACTTTGCCGGTGCAGAGAACAACTCGTTTCACCTTCTTTGGATCGATCTCATCGATCTCGTCGATTACGTTTTCAAATTTGCCTTCGAGTAGCGACTGTTTGGATGAGGTAGCCAGACGATGGCGCAGCAGACTCTTGGGTGTCAGTACCACCAGCGGATGACGGTAAGGGCGAACGATCTGGCGGCGCAGCAGGTGAAAGATCTGCGAGGCATTGGTTGGGCAGCAGACCTGAATATTGTGATTGGCGCAAAGTCGCAGAAAACGCTCCGGTCTGGCCGAAGAGTGCTCCGCACCCTGGCCTTCATAACCATGAGGCAACAGCATCACAAGACCGCACAACAAGCCCCACTTTTCGCCGCCCGATGTGATGAACTGATCGATCACTACCTGGGCACCGTTGGCAAAGTCTCCAAACTGGGCTTCCCAGATGGTTAACGAGTTGGGATCCGCTGTGGCGTACCCATATTCATAACCGAGTACCGCCTCTTCCGAAAGCAGCGAGTCGATGACCAGGAAATCAGCCTGATCCGGACTCAGATGCTGTAACGGTACCAGCGCCTCACCATTGGTCTGGTTATGCAGTACGGCATGGCGATGAAAAAAGGTACCACGGCCAGAGTCCTGACCGGAGAGACGTATCGGTACGCCTTTAGCCAGTAGGGAGGCGTAGGCCATGTTTTCCGCAAAACCCCAGTCGATCAACTGGTCGCCACTGGCCATGCGTCGCCGCTCGGTCCAGATTTTTTCCACCCTGGGATGGAGTTCGAATCCACCAGGCACATGCAGCAACTGCTCAGCCAGCTGGTTGAAGTCGTCGCTGGAGATCGTGGTGTCGCAGGGGTGTTCCCATTCGATGCCTCGAAAACCGTTCCAACGCACCGCATAGGGATGGCGTATCGCGCAGGTAACCGGACGGGCCTCGACGAAACCGGACTCCAGTGATTCGCGGTAGTTGTCCACCAGGTCACGGGCCTCCTGGGGCGTCATCGCCGACTCTTGTACCAGCTTATCCGCATACAGGGTTCTGATCGTCGGGTGGTTGCGGATTTTGCTGTACATCTCAGGCTGGGTGACCGAGGGCTCATCCGCCTCATTGTGTCCCAGGCGTCGGTAGCAAACCATATCGATCACCACATCCTTACGGAAGCGCATACGAAAATCGAGCGCCAGTCGGGTGACATAGATGACCGACTCGGGATCGTCCCCGTTAACATGAAAGATCGGTGCCTGGACCATCTTGGCTACATCGGTACAGTAGAGCGTCGATCGTGTATCGAGTGGATTACTGGTGGTGAAACCGATCTGGTTGTTGGTGATGATATGTACCGTACCACCAGTGGAATAACCCCGGGTCTGGGAGAGATTGAGCGTCTCCATCACCACCCCTTGACCGGCAAAGGCTGAGTCTCCATGGATCAGAATCGGCAGTACCCGTGAACCATCATGATCACCACGTCGCCGTTGTCGTGCACGTACCGAACCTTCAATAACAGGATTGATGATCTCCAGGTGGGAGGGATTGAATCCCAGTACGGTATGAACAATGCCCCCTGGCGTATCGATATCGGTTGAGAAGCCCATATGGTATTTCACGTCACCGGCCAGGCGCTGGGGATCCACGGTGACTCTGCCTTCGAACTCATCGAAGATCTCTTGTGGTGGCTTGCCGAGAATGTTGGTCAGAACATTGATGCGTCCCCGGTGGGCCATACCGATGACCGCTTCATTAATATCGTTCTTTCCGGCATGTTGTATCAGATCGTCAAGCAGCGGTATCAAGGTCTCGCCACCTTCCAGTGAAAAACGCTTCTGACCGACATAGCGGGTATGCAGATATTTTTCGATACCTTCCGCTGCCGTCAGCAGGGTCAACAGCCAGCGTTTCTCGTTAACGCTGAACTGTTGAAACAGATGGCGCTGTTCGATGCGCTCCTGAATCCATCGCTTCTGTTTGGTATCGGTGATGTGGCCATACTCTGTTCCGATACTGCCGCAATAGCTTTTTTTCACCAGCTCGATGATATCCTTCAACGCCATACGTTCCGGAGCGAAAAGGGAGCCGGTGTTGTAGATGGTGTTCTGGTCGATACTATCCAATTTGTGGTAGGCCAGATCGAGATCGTCCACTGAAACCGTGTCCCGTAGTTTTAACGGATCCAGGTCGGCATTCTGGTGGCCACGCATGCGGTAGCCGTTGATATAGCGCAGTACCGAGGCCTGTTGTTCAGCCGCTGCCGGTGAGAGATTCTCCTGGGGTGTCGCAGTGGCTGAGCGTCGCTCTTTGACCAGGTGCAAAAAGCGCTGTCTGATCGGTTCATGGGCGGTATCGAGTCGCTCTTGCTGGGGCAAATCATCAAACTTTTGTCGCCAGTCTGGCGGGATGCTCTCCGGGTCTTTCAGATAGGATTCGTAAAGTTCTTCGACAAAAGAGGCGTTGCCTCCGGAAAAGGCAGAGGTGGATCTAAGGACATCCAGAGTTTTGGTCATTTTGTGATTGAAACCGTTTGGTTGCGGATAACTTATTTTTGGGCAGCTATCAGTAAATGTTAGCACAGGCAGAACGTGTTACCACCTATCGAAAGCGCTCTTGTATAACTGGATTTAGTATTATTCAAGTCAAGATAACAGCGGCATAGCGATTCATTATAATCACATCAGATAATGATAAACTGCTACTGCTCTGCGTTGTTGGCTTAGCTTGCCCGCGTTGGGATAAATACAGTTTTATGGTTGTCTATATCTGCTTGTGTTAAACGAATCTATTTGTTTGATAACAGATTTTGTGAAAAATTCATCTGGCTTGTGTCAAAATGGATTGGTTAATTTATAGGCTTGAAGGAACCATGGAAGGTCGGTGTGAAGGTGGGGCCTATTAAAAGAGATTTCGGACTTTTTGGGCGCTTAATGTTATAAATAAACCTGATGACGATAGCGTGATGCAATGTTCTATATTAATAAAGATAATGATATAGGGTGCTTAGGATGTCGCACAGCTTGCTGAGTAGAACTGATTCAGTGGATAAATGAGCAGGGACTGAAAGATTGCCGGACCAAGATAGCAACAAACTGAGGGTCAACCTTAATCCGATCTCCCTGGAGGCGGATCTGGCTTACTTTGGTGCCCGTCTTGAATTGGTGGGAGAGCCGGAAACCCGCTATCAGGCTGCTCAGTTGAAAGTCTACAAAGCGCTCGAGACGGCGCTTTGTGAGAACTTAAAGAGATTGCGAAAAAAAGAGTCCAAGTCTTCCTCTAAAAAGAAGCGTAAAAAGAGCAAAAAAGAAGACGCAGACAACCCATAAGCCATCGGCAAGCTCAGCGATTCTGCTCCTCTTCATTCAGCCTGGCATCGATCTCTTGCTCAGCCTGAGCCCAGTCCTCTACCGATTTACGTGGATCGAAGCCATGCTTTTCAGCGATATAGTAGGCCGCTGTTTCGATCATCTGGTACCTTAAGCTTGGATCGATAGGATTGGGTTTGCTTTCCAGCACCGGTTTGCTGCGCTTCTCTTTTTTACCTTTTTTGGTCTTCTTCTCTTTAACCTTCTCATCAAGACCATCTTTCGCTTTTTTGGATTTTTTCCCCATCGGCTGGTCTCCTATCTAAAGCTGATTTCCCTGCACAGGGTTAACAGGCCCTAGTGCCAGAGTCCCATACCTCTGTTTCTGGCCCGCAACTCGTAGGCCTGGTAAACCCCAAGCGTTTGTGGATTGATTTGTTCCCCATTGGATACGCGTGCCAGACCGGCTTTCAGCATCTGCAATGCGACATCGGCACCACCATGCCTGACTAACCCGAGTATAACACCCTTTGCTGTAAGCTTTTGGTACTCCACCGTGACGATACGCCCTGCCAGCAGCATGGCTAAATGCCGCTTGGCATTGACAGCCCATATGCCGGAGCGGTTGGGAATATGAATGCCGGCCAGCTTTACCTGTCGATAACGACCGTCTGAAGTTTTAATCTGGATCAGATCGCCACTGTCGACACCGGTGACCTGCCCCTGAAGCGTGGCGGCATGAATAGACCGGCTAACCAGGCTGAACATCAAGCAGCTACTGATAAGCACAATCTGAAGTAGGTGAGTATGTCTCATTCGATTGACTCGTTGTGATAGCTGGGTGGAGCACCCTTGGTGATATGGCGCCCTCGACAGGAGTCGAACCTGTGACCTATCGCTTAGGAGGCGATTGCTCTATCCTGCTGAGCTACGAGGGCAGGCGCTGTTTCTATTAGGATGCAAAATGGTACGCTGTTTTGCCGGTTTTTTAAACTGGAAAACCACAGACCCGAAACCCCTTCTGTTTCTGGAATCCGACGCGTTGCCGGGTTGATCGTCACGCCTGGTGCCGGGGTTATCCATGGCAAGATTGAGGGTGGATTTTGATGAATTTCCGGTAAAATTGCATCCAAATCGGAAAACCACACGTATAAAACCGATAGCACTGACAGTTGAGTTAGCGGTCTATTGGGTAAAGATATAATAAAGCGGTGATTAAACATGTTAGATACAGTCCATCTACTCCATCCTACGACCTTCCCGAATATTCAACGGGAGAGGCTGGAGACTCTGCAGGTCAATCTGGGCTTTCTCTGCAACCTCTCCTGTGTGCATTGCCATGTCAATGCGGGTCCGAAACGTACCGAGATGATGAGCCGGGAGACGGTGGATGATGTGCTCAAATTCCTGCGCAGGCAGGGTCTGAAACGCCTCGACCTGACCGGTGGCGCACCGGAGATGAATCCCCACTTTCGTTATCTGGTGGAGCAGGCGCGGGCGATGGATGTGCATGTGATCGACCGGAGTAATCTGGTGATCCTGCAGGAGCCGGGGTATGAGGATCTGGCCGAGTTTCTGGCGGATCATCAGGTTGAGGTGGTGGCCTCTCTGCCCTGTTACCTGGAAGAGAATGTGGATCAACAGCGAGGCAAAGGAAGTTATGCCCAAAGTATCAAGTCGCTGAAAAAACTCAACAGCCTGGGGTATGGTCAGAGTGACGGCAAGCTGACTCTGAACCTGGTCTACAACCCCCAGGGGCCATCACTGCCACCCCCGCAAGGCCCATTGCAGGCGGACTACCTGAGGGAGTTGGAACAGCGCTTTGGAATCCACTTCAACCAACTGTTCACCATTACCAATATGCCGATCCAGCGATTCGGCAGTCTGCTGCAGTCGAAGGGGCAGTTTCATGACTACATGACCCTGCTGCGAGGTGCCTACCAGGCCGACAATCTGCAGAGTGTCATGTGCCGCACCCTGTTGAGTGTCGACTGGCAGGGCTATCTCTACGACTGCGATTTCAATCAGATGCTGAAGATCCATCTGAAGACAGACAAACAGTTCAAACCCCATCTGCGTGACCTGTTTGATTTGGATCTGAATGGTATTGATATCCAGGTGGCGGAACATTGCTATGGCTGCACGGCCGGACAAGGGAGTAGTTGCGGGGGCGCGTTGGGGGATTAGAACCACACCTGGTTGAGGTTTCGATGAGTGTAAAACAGCAGTGTCGGCGCAACTGAGCATAGTGATTCCCTGCCTCAATGAGGGGGAGACGCTGATCAAGCTGCTGCAGCAGCTGCAGTACTTGCGCCAGCAGGGGCATCAACTGATACTGGTGGACGGGGGAAGCGAGCCCCCACCCGATCGATCCCTGACGGCCTACGTTGACCATCTGCTGACATCCGCACCAGGCCGGGCGCAACAGATGAATAACGGCGCCGCTGTTGCAGAGGGGGATCTGCTCTGGTTTCTTCATGCCGACAGCCAAGTCGTATCGGGATTGGAACAGCTGATGCTGGTACAGCCAGTAGACGAGTCGCTGTGGGGGCGGTTCGATATCCGCCTCAGCGGCAGCCATTTCCTTTTAAGAGTGGTTGAAAGGATGATGAACTGGCGCTCGAGGGTAACCGGTATTGCAACCGGTGATCAGGGCATCTTTGTCCATAGAGCGCTATTTCAGAAGATCGGAGGATTTCCTCAGCAGCCGCTGATGGAGGATGTGGAGATCAGCCGGCGCCTGAAACGGTATGCGCCACCCCGTTGTCTGCATCAACAGCTGATTACCTCGAGCCGTCGCTGGGAGTCTGATGGCGTTGTAACGACAATCCTGTTGATGTGGGGATTGCGCCTTGCTTATTGGTTCGGTGTCAGTCCAAAACGTTTGGCGGATTTTTATCGCAATCACAGGCACTGATCACCGATGACCAAGCCTTCCAGAGCCGTGCTCATCTTTAGCAAGTTACCTGAAGTGGGTAAGGTGAAAACCCGCTTGATCCCGGCACTCGGTGCAGAGGGTGCAGCCAAACTCTATCGCCGGTTGTTGGTTCGTCAGCTTGAATGGCTCGCAGCTGAAGCCGATTGCCCGATTCAACTTTGGCTGACACCCTCAATGGATCACCCCCTGATTCAACAGTGGGCCAGTAAGCCTGAACTGAGCCTGTTTCTCCAGCAGGGTGAGGATCTGGGGGAACGTATGATGTTCGCCGCTCATACGGCCTTGCAAAGTTATCAGCAGGTTGTCCTACTGGGGGTCGATTGCCCGGCTTTGACCGCGGCACACTTGCAACAGACTTTTAGTTGGCTGGAATCTTACGATGGGGTTTTGGGTCCAGCTCGGGATGGGGGCTATGTGCTGTTGGGATTGAAATCGGTACCCGTGTCCCTGTTCAAGGGGCACAGCTGGGGTGAGGCTGATGTCGCCGAATCAACCCGGGAGGCGATGCGGCAGCTGGGGTGGCGTTGGCGCGAATTGCCACTGCTCTGGGATCTCGATCGACCAGAAGATCTGACGAAACTCGAAGCACTGGGCATTCCGCTGGACTAGTGTTAACAGGCCCTAACAGAGTGGAAATGTGTCGTGCAACTTCAGTTTAATCGTCGCTGACGGTTTAACTGCCAGAGTCCGGTCAAGACAATCATCAACACGATAAAGATCAAGGCCGGCCGATCCAGGAGTGGTACTGGGATTGGGTTGGCTATGGTGGTTGCTCCTGGTGTGAAGGTCACGTTGGTGGTCCAGGGGCCACCATCCGAGGCCAGTGCCGTATAGGGGATCAGGATTGTCAGTGTGGCAACGCCGTTGTTGGCGGCAATGTTTAAATCGCCGGCGAAATTGGGCGTGTTATTGAAAACCACATTCGTCCAGTCAGCCAGTAAGAAGGTCTGTGTGCCCCCAGGGGTGGCGCCTCCGGTAATGGTTAAAGAGCCGGAAATGAGGCTGCCCAACGGTAGCGGATTACCATCGGTTACGACGGTATCGTCCCAGGTGAATGAGCCGCTGCCTGTTTCACCGCCGGTACCGGTTAGGGTGAAACTGTGTCGCCGTTCGAGTGCAAAGGCATCGGAAACGATCAACAGCAGAGCGAGAAGAGAGAGCAGGCGGTAGAGGCTGTGTTTTGTCATCATCACTATTCAATCATCTGATGTGAAGCGGCCAAACAGGGATTGGCTATCCCAACATTCCCTGGTGACATCCTAAAAGGCTTATATTTACAGTGTCCTTTATACGTCACACCATACCAGCGATGCAACGTTTCAGGCTTTTCCCAGGGATTTGGAGCTGCTGGTCGGCCTGGATTCTCCGCCTGGGCCATAGGTCTTGTCGCTATTGGCAAATCCCCTCAGCACATCCAGCGCATGGGCAACCTGATGCTGATTCAGCTGCACAGCCCCGCCGTTGATTTCATTCTGTTTCCGGCACGCTTCAAGCAGGGATGTAAACTGGTTCCAGTGCTCCGACAGCTGAGCATTGTCCGGGCATTGCTGGATAAATTCCTCGGTTCCCTTACGGTCCGGGGTGTAACCCAGAGAAGCCATCAGCTGGTTGTGCTGTAAAACGCTCTGTTCGATCTGCTGCAGTTGTTGCTGTTTCTGTCCAAGCAGCTCTTCCAGTTTTGCCGAAGGCGGGGATTTCAGCAGTTCAAACTCCTGCCGCAGCAGGTTGAGCAGTTGTTGAGCAAGTTCAGTTTCTCTCTGCAATATTCGGGTGAAGCTGGCCTGCTGTTGTGGATCGATCGTCATGGTAGTGAGAGTTCCATCGCCAACATTTTGTCGGCGCATGTCTGGGGGTCGATGGTAAAGCTGCCATTGGCCAGTGCCTGTTGCACAGCTTCAACTTTTTGTGCATCCACGATGG
>JAKSBX010000061.1 GCA_022360905.1 Chromatiales bacterium | reverse complement strand
GGCCGACCGCGATGGCTCCCACATAACTGTTGTAATCCAGATTGGAGATCTGCATCTGGAAGGGTGCCTCAGGATCCACCTCAGGTGCCGGGCAGTGACTGACAATGGCTTCGAACAGAGGTGTCATGTCACCTTCGGTTATGTCGCTTTCAAGTCCCGCATAGCCGCCTACCGCGGAGGTGTAGACGATGGGAAAATCGAGCTGATCGTCACTGGCACCCAGACGATCGAAAAGCTCAAACACCTGATCGATCACCCAATCCGGACGGGAGCCGGGTTTGTCGATCTTATTAACCACCACGATAGGCCGCAGGCCATGCTGAAATGCCTTCTGGGTTACAAACCTGGTCTGTGGCATCGGGCCTTCCTGGGCATCCACCAACAACAGCACCGAATCCACCATCGAGAGCACCCGCTCCACCTCGCCACCAAAATCCGCATGTCCGGGCGTATCGACGATGTTTATCCGATAGTCGTTCCAACGGATTGCGGTGTTCTTGGAGAGGATGGTAATACCCCGCTCCCGCTCCTGGTCGTTGGAATCCATCACGCGCTCGACTTTGCCGAACCGTTCACCGAGGGTACCGGACTGTTTCAGCAACTCATCCACAAGCGTGGTCTTGCCATGGTCAACGTGCGCGATTATGGCGATATTTCTAAGATTCTCGATCATCAGGGTGGTCCGCAAACAAAAATGAGGGCGGATTATACCCATGAATCTGGGATTGGTTCTCTATATTTAATTTATTGTTGAAATTCATAATGTTATATCAACAATTAAAAACAATAGAGAGAAACTATCGTCAACTTCCTTTGATTACGAAACTTTCAGATTTACCCACAGCTCCTGTGGATAACATTGTTGATAAACGCTGAAAATGGCTGCCAAAGCCAGTAATTCCGGGACCAGACATTAAATCGTAAAAAAAATGAACAGTTGAGTATCCCCCTTTTAAATCAAGCAATTACTCACTACACAGTGTACAAATAATTCCCGATTCAAGCGCTGACAGTGAACCGATCCGGTGCAAACGACAGCTTGTGAACAGATTGCATTTCATCGTGTCAAGATATTGACTCCGACAACAATACCCATAATTAAAGTATTGTTTTGCGTTTGCAGAATAAATGGCACAAAGGTTTCAGCTTCAGCCCCGAACGAAAGCAGTCAGAATAATGACGGAGAGACTAACCAGGCCATCCTTACGAACACACACGACGGCTGAGCGATTGATAACGGATGGCCTGGTTCGCAAATGTGAATTAAGAGATGCGAATAATCTAATAGTTTTGAGTGCTTCTAGAGCTTGCACTTAAACAAAATAATGGCCAGGATAGTCAGATACACAACAGCACAGGCAGAAATAAAGCCTGGATCGATGACTGAGTCCTCTGATACCAAAGTGCTGAATAACAACCAACACAGCCTATAAGTAGTAGAAGTTAATGAACTCATCCGTCCTTGCTCCATTACGCGAGCACTTGGCTACGCGAGTCATCGGCCAGACCAGCTTTATCGATAGCATGCTGATCTGTCTGTTGAGCGATGGTCATCTGCTTATCGAAGGCCTCCCCGGGCTGGCCAAAACCACGGCGGTTAAAGCCCTGGCAGAAGCGATCGAAGGCGACTTTCACCGCATTCAGTTCACCCCCGACCTGCTGCCTGCCGACCTGATCGGCACCGACATCTATCGCCACGAAAAAGGCGAGTTCGAGTTTCGTCAAGGTCCCCTGTTCCATAACATTCTGCTGGCGGACGAGGTCAACCGGGCACCGGCCAAGGTTCAATCCGCCCTGTTGGAAGCGATGGGTGAACATCAGATCACCGTCGGACAGACCACCTATCAGCTGCCGGAATTCTTCATGGTGCTGGCCACCCAGAACCCGGTCGAGCAGGAGGGCACCTACCACCTGCCGGAGGCTCAGCTCGATCGTTTCCTGATGCAAGCGAATGTGGAGTACCCGGACCGCAACGAAGAGCTGCAGATCCTCGAACTGGATAACGCCCAGCAACAGCAGAAACCGACACCGCCAAGTAACCCGCTCAGCCAGAAAGAGCTTTTCGCCATCCGCCAGGATGTGAACAAACTCTATCTGGACCCAAAGCTGAACAGTTACATCGTCGACCTGGTACAGGCGAGTAGAAATCCGCAAGCCTACGACAAGGATCTGACCCGCTGGTGTCGCTTCGGCGCCTCTCCCCGTGCCAGTATTGCGCTGGCCCGTTGTGCCCGTGCACGAGCCTGGCTGGATGATGAGGAGTTCGTAGCACCGCACCATATCCAGGCGGTTGCTCCGGCCATTCTGCGGCATCGCATCCTGCTCACCTTTGAGGCCGAGGCGGAAGGCATTACCACCGATGATTTCCTATCCCGTCTGCTGGATATGGTCGCTATTCCTTAACTGCCGTCTCTACAACCTCTATGAGTCTCCATCCCCATATAGATGACCTGCTCGAACTGCGTCACCAGGCCCATACCCTGGGCCTGGCCTCTCACCATTTGGTGAACACCAGCTTCAGCGGACTCTATGCCTCTGTGTTTCGCGGCACCGGCCTGGACTTCGAAGAGGTGCGGGAGTATCGGGAGGGAGATGACATCCGCAATATGGAGTGGAATGTCACCGCTCGCACCAACGTACCGCATATGAAGATCTTCCGCGAAGAGCGGGAGCGCAGTGTGGTGCTGTGTATCGACCGGGGTCCACACATGAGTTTTGGCACCCGCGGCACATTCAAATCGGTACAGGCCGCCAAGGCAGCGGCCCTGTTGGGCTGGGCCGCATCACGACTGCACGATCGTGTTGGCGGCATGCTGTTCGGTGATCTGCAGCAGGGGATGCAGTATTTTCAACCGACCAAGGATCGGCGCGCCCTATGGAGACTGTTACACGCCCTAACCCATGAAGGTACCACCAATCAGCCAAACCAGGACTGTCTGTCAGAGGCGTTGCAGCGGGCCGACAAGGGCACCTCTACCGGCTCCCTGATCTTTGTCATCGCCGACCTGAACCGGGAGGTCATGGGACTACAGCAAACCCTGGGACGGTTATGCCAGCACCATACCGTCGTACTGATACCGGTGGATGACCCGGCCGACAGGGAACTGCCGGAGATAGGCCGGGTTACCTTCGTCGGCCCGGATGGGCATGCCATAGAGATCGACACCCGTGACCGGGAGGCCAGATCGCGCTATACAAAGACCTGGCAGAAACATCGCAATGAATTAAACGCCATGGCCAATGGTATGGGTATCACCTTGATGCCGATCACCACCAATGAAGAGATACACCTCACATTGACCCGTGGGCTGGCGAAACACTTCGGTCGGCATTGATGGATCCGTTACGCGATATTCGAGGTATTGATACAGTTTCCTGGTGGCCCCTTGCTCCGGGTTGGTGGCTGCTTCTGATCGGTATCGTGCTGTTGATGCTATTGGTATGGTGGATCATCCGAAGACGCAGGCTCTACCCTCTGGGCCGCTGGCAACAGGATGCCCGACGCCATCTGATCGCCCTGAAACGCCGCATCAAGCGGGAGCCGGCAAAACCGGTTGCCAGCGATCTCTCCGAATTGCTCAGACGTGTTGCGATCGCCCGCTGCGGTCGAAGCATGACCGCGTCACTTACCGACGAAGCCTGGCTGGCGTGGCTGCAGCGCAATGACTCAAGTGGATTCCCCTGGCAGGAAAAGGGACGGCTACTGCTCGAACTGCCCTATGCACCACCCGACCACTCAGCCGACAAAGAGACCCTGGGGCAACTGATCGACGCGGCGATCCACTGGGTCAGTGAGGACGCTTGCCATGTTTGAGTTTCACTGGCCCTGGATGGCGCTCCTCCTGGTATTGCCACTGCTGGTGAGGCTCTTTTGGAGGAGACCTGCTGCGGAACAGTTTGAAACAGTGGAGGGTCTGCAAGCCACCCTGTTGCACCCAAGCCTGCCCCATCTGCAAGCCGCTTTTCAGACAAAACGTCCAAAGGTGCCACTCAGCAAACGGCTCTATCTCGGCCTCCTCTCCCTGATCTGGTTATCTCTGGTATTGGCCATGATGCGCCCACAATGGCTTGAACCCTATACCGAGAACCGTACAGCAGGTTATGACCTGATGTTGTTGGTGGATGCCTCTCACTCGATGAATGCCCTGGATTTCACCCTCGATAAGAAACAGGTCAGCCGAATGCAGGTGGTCAAAGGCGTGGTCTCCAAATTTATCGAGGGACGCCAGGGCGACAGAGTCGGCCTGGTGATTTTCGGCAGCCGGGCCTATGTCCTCTCCCCCCTCACCTATGACCGAAAAGCGGTAAACAGTCTGCTTCAGAATGTGGTGCCACGCATTGCCGGGGATGGCACGGCCATTGGCGACGCCCTGGGACTGGGGGTAAAAAAACTGCGGGAGCGCCCGGCCGGCTCAAGAGTTCTGGTACTGATTGCGGATGGTGAAAACACAGCCGGTACCATCCCCCCTCTGCGCGCGGCTGAACTGGCAGGCCAGGAACAGATCCGCATCTACAGCATTGGTGTGGGCAGTAATAAAAAACGGATCCCCATCAATGAGGGTGGTCGCATCGTTACCCGCACAGACCTGAATTTCAACGAACAGGCGATGCGGGATATCGCCGAAGCCGGGGGTGGCGCCTACTTCCGTGCCACCGACACCGAGGCCCTGGAGAAGATCTATCAGAAGATCGATGAGCTGGAGAAGACCGAGGCGGAATCCCGAACCGTCTATGTCCCCCAGCCTCTCTACCACTGGCCGCTTACTGCAGCCCTGCTGCTGTTACTGATCCTGGGAATCTACCCGGAGGGCAGACAACGGCAGCTCAAGGGAGGCGGCTATGTCTGATAGCGTATTCCATTTTGCCAGACCTGAATGGCTGTTTGCCCTGCTTGGCGTTATCCCGGTTCTGGCCTGGCTGATTTTCAGTGTGGTTCGACCTCATCGAGGCCCGTTTCACCGCTATGCCGATGAGCATCTACTTCCCCACCTGGTCGGTATCCGGGAACTGAGTGTGAATGAACGCTGGAGCCGCTTCACCCGTTGGGCGCTGCTGTGGCTGTTTCTGATTGTTGCACTGGCGGGCCCCCGTTGGGATTTCAAAGACATCCAGGCATTTTCACCCACCAACGACCTGGTTGTACTGATGGATATCTCCCGTTCGATGAATGTCGCTGACACCCCGCCATCACGACTTGCCAGAGCGCGCCAGGAAGTCCAGGACCTGGTGATGCTGAATGATCAGTTGCGCATCGGAATGATCGCCTTTGCCACTGTCCCCCATGTGATCTCGCCGATCACGGAAGACAGCCAGAGTATTCTGGCTGCCCTGCCTGCCGTGACCTCGGAACTGGCCAACTTGCAGGGGAGCCGCCTGGTTGCGGCCATGGAGCGGGCCGAACAGCTGTTCAGCAGTGACACCATGCAGAACAGTCGCACAGTTCTACTCATCAGTGACGGGGATTTCGTCGAACCTGGGCTCATAAAACAAGTGGAAGCCATGAAGGATCAGGGGATCACCCTGCATACCCTGGGTATCGGCACCAGTGGCGGCGGCCCGGTCCCGGCCCGCATTGGACAGAGTGACCTGATGCGGGACAACAAAGGGAAAGTGATCGAATCGAAACTCAATCAACCCCTGCTGCAACGTCTCGCGCAAGCCGGCGGCGGGCACTACCTGGAAGCCGATTTCCGTGATCAGGATAGCCGCCGGATAATCGAACTATCCGCCCGTGGCTCTGGAACACCAACCCGTACTCAGGAGAAAACGAGGATATGGAATGAACGTTTCTACTGGATACTGGTGCCGTTAATGCTGCTACTGTTGCCCTACTTTCGCATTGTAGCGTCTGGGAAATCAGCACCATGAGCCGGCGCTACTCCTCTGTTTTACTCCTGCTCTGCTATTCCACGCTGGTGGACGCCGACTGGTTCCTGAACCAGGAGCAACAAGCCGCAGAAAACTATCAGCAGGGTCTCTACGAAGAGGCGGCCGAGGGCTTTCAGGACCCCTACCGTCGGGGCGTAGCCAACTATCGTACCGGTGACTACGAAAGCGCGATCGAAAACTTCAAACAGGTTGAGCGGGAGGACGTAAAGCTCGATGCCCAATACAACCTGGGGAACAGCCACTACCGGATGGAGGAGTTTGAGCAGGCCATTCAAGCCTATGAATCCGTTCTACAGGTTGATCCGGGGCATGAAGATGCCAGACATAATCTAGCACTCGCCAGAGATAAGCTGCCCCAAGAGCAGGAAGAAAAAGAGGAAGAGGAGCAGGAGCAACAGGAGCAAGAACAACAGGAGCAAGAACAACAGGAGCAAGAACAACAGGAGCAAGAGCAACAGGAGCAGGAGCAACAGGAGCAGGAGCAACAGGAGCAGGAGCAACAGGAGCAGGAGCAACAGGAGCAGGAGCAACAGGAGCAGGAACAACAGGAGCAGGAGCAACAGGAGCAGCAGGAACAACAACAGCAAGAGCAACAGGAGCAGTCTTCAGGAGAATCAGAAGAGCAGGAAGAAGAGCAGTCATCCTCCGGAGAACAAGAACAGGAACAACAACAGAGCGGCGACCAGGATGAACAGAGTGATTCCCAGTCGGGCGAGGAAGAGCAGCAGCCGGAACAGGAGAGTGAGTCATCGGACGAGCAGCGTGAGACTGGTGAGCCGGATGAGTCCCAGGAGCAGGAGTCCGATCAAGGTGAGGAACAGGAAACCGATTCCCAAGAGAGCGGAGTTAAGGACAAAGAGGAGAGCCAGGAAGGCGATGAAGAAGAACAAAACAGTGAAAGGTCTGCTAACCTGAATAGACCGGATACCGATAAAAACAGAAGCCGATCACAGGAAAGTCTCGGCCAACAACAGAAAGATCCCGAGTTGAATCCTGACGATCCGCTCAATGCCGAGGCCGTCGATCAGGTAGATCAGCAGGACAGCCCCCAATCAGAAGAGGGGCAGGATGAAGCCGAGGGAGGCGAAGAGAAAAGTGGCCCCCAGAGCAAACTCAATCCACTCATGGAGCAATGGCTGGATCAGGTTGAAGGCGATCCAACCCAATTGATGCAACAACAATTCAAACTGGAAGAGTACAACTATCTGCGCAGCCGTGGAGGCAGAGACAGAGAAACCAGACCCTGGTAGAACAAGGGGGAGGCACTATCGACATCGTCAAGCTCGCTTTAAGCGCCATCATGCTCATGGTCCTGTCGACCAGCGCAACGGCCAATCAGTATCCGGGTCAAAACTATTGGTACAACCCGGCACCAGGCCAATGGAACCATCCGGCCGCCAAACAGAGGCAACCGGGGCCAGCCACCGGGGGACAAAGATCAAGCAACCCCTACGGGAATGCCTGGCCCTCCCAGCAGAGACCAGGCTACCCAGCCTCCAGCTACTACAGCAACCAAACAACCAAACCATTCATAGAGACTGAAATCTCAACCAAGACGCCCTACGTACAACAAAATCTCATACTCAAGCTGAGCGTCGTCAGTCAGAACAATTTATTGACTGTTTTACCTCAGTTACCCCAAATCGGCAGTTTCCTGCTCAATCTACAAGAGGGCCCGGTAACCTACTCCCGCACCATCAAAGGCAAGCGGCAAATCGTCAATGATTTCTACTACCAGGTCACCCCGCTGAAACCAGGTCAGTTTGAAATCCCGGCGATCAGTGTCACCGGCGAAGAGCAGACGGTCGGTTACCAGCGTGGCAACAACACTTTTAAAGCCAGCATGAGCAGTGCCATCAAACTCAATGTAAGGGAGGCCAATCCTTCCAGTAAACCCTGGCTACCGGTTGAACAGTTGAACCTGAAAGTAAAACTGCCCGAGAACTTCAAAGCAGCCGCCGGCAAGCCCCTGCCATTCACAACAGAAATCTCTGGCCTCGGAATTTCAGGCAATAAACTTCCCAGCCTGGAGAGTCAGCTGAGCAGCGATGCGTTCAGAGTCTATCGAGACAGGAATCAGACCCACACCTATCTGGATAAGAAATCCAATCGTATCGTTGGGCGCCGGGTGGAGACCTTTACCCTGGTGCCCCAGTTTGGTGGTGACCTGAAACTCCCCCAGTTGAGTATCAACTGGTGGAATACCAGGATCGATATGGCGCAACGGGCCTCGGTGC
Organism: Chromatiales bacterium; assembly: GCA_022360905.1. Lineage (GTDB taxonomy): Bacteria > Pseudomonadota > Gammaproteobacteria > Chromatiales > Chromatiaceae > Thiodiazotropha. Next base: position 979 of record JAKSBX010000061.1, on the reverse strand, counting down.
CAATTCAACCCATTGCGGTCAGTGGCACACGCAAACAGAGCGGTTTCTTTGAAGCCGAGACTTCCCTCTTCCCCTCCGGAACCTCGGCCGCCTTCTGGATACCATTGGCAGTGGTGTTCGGCATCATCTTCGGTTACTGGCTGGCACTCTGGCTCTCGCATCGAAAAACCGGGGGCGAACAGAGTTCACCATTGGAGCCATTGATCGTTTTCTTTAAAAACCCAATGCTGCGTATGGCGCCCGCCTTCTCGCCACTCAAGGATAAATTGAGAAGTACCACAGCGATATTGAATCCGGTGGCACGCTGGCATAGCTGGCGACGTCGTCTTGTCGGAGCCCTACCCCTGTCAGTACGTTTCTATTTTTGCGTGCGCTTTGTGGATGAGGAGAGCGATCCGGAGGTCTGGGGTTACACCTTGCGCTTTCTAGCCAACAAACATCTGAGCCTGCCGACCAATGCTCCGTATAGCGTCATTGCAGATCACATCCTCGATTTCCATCCAAAAGCTGAGCCGGGCAAAATAAAGCAGTTGATCCATCAACTTGAAGAGGCCATTTATGGCCACAGTGACCTGGATTTCGATCAGTGGAAAGAAGCCTTCAAACACGAAATTCGCCCCAGCCTGAAGATCTGGAGAATGGATAGAAAAGATCAGCCAAAGCAGAAAGAACAGCATAACATTCTACCCAATCTCAATCCGGAGGTTGCTACCGGGCAGACTGTCAGTTGAGCTCTAAAAAACCTATATAGAGAAGATCACTCGCCTCATCCTCAAGATAGGTACATAGAGAAATATCTATTTTTTAAAATTCAATTCAAACGCTCCAGGAGAGGTTCCTGTTCTGAGAGGGCATGGTGAAATTGCTGATTTATTACGGTGGATGTCTAGTTTACCTTAGTCAGGCAGATCATTAGCGGTTAACGACTAACGGACTTGGGTAGAATTGGGTTTATTCTTCCTATACTCCAAGGTCTGTT
>JAKSBX010000155.1 GCA_022360905.1 Chromatiales bacterium | reverse complement strand
CCTGCTCCCCATGCCATTGCGCTGCCCAGTCCCAGGCCGATGGCCAGTGTTTCCGTTCCCATCATTTTCTATTTTCAATCCATTACAGTTTTATATTCCGGCGATGCGCCACCATGGCCATCCATCGCTGGAAGATAGACTATGAAATACGCAATAGCAAAATAGAATATTTTCATCTGATGCTATCGGAACTGATTTTCCCCGGTATTCTAAATCTATTCTTGAGACATCAGAGTTGAGCCTCTGCCGATAAAATAGCTAAAACGGAATCGTCTTTAGGTAAAATACTTTTCGTTAAGCCAAAAATCGCAAGACAAGATCAACTTAACGCAGTAAGTTTACCACTGGCTGTAACAGAACCGAGACGATTTCGCACCTCGATTCTGTTCTCTATTCCAGTGCTTCGTTCTCACCATTAGTGTTTTCAGTTAAAGAGATGCTCACTTCCCCTTTTTACTTCTTCTTTGCTCTCTTTTTGGGGAAACCTTAATGCTGGCCGATCTATCAGAAATAGCAAATTTTTTTCCATCCCATTTCCATTCATAGGGTTCAACAAAGAACTCTCCACCGATAGTTTCGTCTGTGAATTCTTTATCACCAACGGAAATTTTCTCCTTTAACCAATCTTCTTCATTTATAACCCAACCGTTTTCAGAAATAATCACATCAACATATCCTATGTTAATAGCGTCTTCTCTAGGATTATAAATCATAACGCCAGAGTTATGCCCATTCACGTTTTCATTGAGGGACGTAATCAGCGTCTTTGTATCTGCACTTTGTGAAATGAAAACCTTCTTGCGTATAGCCTCTTTGCCAAATCGTTGCCTAAATGGCCAACCATCTTGATAATGCGGTCCACACTGGGTCAGTTTATCCTTCCTATCATCTTGTTTTTTTTCTTCAAATTTTTCAGCCAAAAGTGCTAAAACGAGGAATGGATAGTATCTTTTACTTTTGTCCTCCTTTTTTTCAGCAAATTCTTTCGCCAAAGCTGTCATCATATGACCTGCAGAATGCTTAAACTTATCCTTGTTAAATCCGTTTGCACCAACAATAATATAATCAATTACGGGCCCACCCGTTGATTCTGTAGGTTGTTTACTGATTAAAGTTGGTGCAACTGCATCTGGGACTAAATAGACTTTAGTAAATCCACGTTTTCTCAATGCCTGACAATAACGTAATCCATCATGATATGCTAGCCTTCCACCCCATTTAGTCTGATTTTTCGGCTGTCCTTCACAAACAAAAATTTCAATTTTATTTGAAGCTATTTTTTCGATATCACGCTTATGAAATGGTTCATATTTTTTAAAATTATTTTCAACTTTAGTATCTTTTCCCGGTCTAATTTCCAGATTCTCAAAAACTTTTAATTCTTTTAAAATCAATGCGTCCCGAAAACCGCAAAGTGTCTTCAAGGCAAGCTCACTATATCCATACAACAAAACTTTCAACGTATTCTTATTATCATCAAACTCATCGGCCTTTAATTTGTGAACCCCCTTCTTTAAACGATACTCCTCGATTTCAGAAAACGCTAAGTTTG
>JAKSBX010000070.1 GCA_022360905.1 Chromatiales bacterium | reverse complement strand
GGACGTTTGCTGAGATATCCGATGAGAAAGATGATGCCGGCTTTGAAGGCAATCAGCACAATGGCTGAGAGGGTTACCCAATGGAGAATCGGCAGCAGTGAGCTGAGATCGACCCGCATGCCCACGGTGATGAAAAAGAGCCCGAGCAGCACATCCTGAAAAGGCCTGATGTCCGCTTCAATCTGGTGGCGATACTCTGTTTCGCCCAGCATCATGCCGGCGAGAAAGGCACCCAGGGCCAGGGAGAGCCCCGCTTCATGGGTCAGCCAGGCAGCGGCCAGTGAGACCAGCAGCACGGTCATGGTAAACAGCTCGGCGGATCGGGCGCGGGCAATCTCGTGAAACAGGGGGCGCAGGATCCAGTGGCCGAAGGCCATGATCACGGCAAACACCGCCGTCGCCTTGACCATCGCCCAGACAAGCGACATCAACATACCTTCCGAACTTCCTGCGGAGAGCAGGGGGATGATCACCAGCATCGGAATCACCGCCAGATCCTGGAATAGCAGGATACTGATCCCCAAACGACCATGATCCGTATTCAATTCAACCTGTTCGGAGAGTTGCTTGGTGACGATTGCCGTGGAGGAGAGAGCCAGAATCGCTCCGGTGATCAATGCTGCGGAGGTCTCCAGTCCCAACAGCCAGGCAATCAGGGCGGCCAGAATGCCGGTTAACAGAACCTGGGTGCCCCCCAAGCCAAAAACCGCCCCTTTCATGGCCATCATCTGAGGGAGAGAAAACTCAAGGCCGATGGTGAAAAGCAGAAAAACAACCCCGAATTCCGCCAAAAACCTGGTGTCTTCGTTGGATGAGATCAATCCGCCACCGAACGGACCCACCAGGATACCGACGATCAGGTAGGCGAGTATTGGCGGCAGATGCATGCGCCGGAACAGGGTAACCGTCAATACCGAGACAGCAAGCAGTAGCAGAATGATTTGAAGGGTATGGATGTTCATCTTACTTTTTATGGATTCTTAGGGGGCCAGTGTGCGTAAATCGGCTGAAGAAATCCATTCAACATATAAAGGGCAAATAATTCATGGGGTAAAAAACGCTTAAGTGTTAAAATCAATGGATTCGAAGCAATAGAATGAAATATCGTGGCAAAAAGATCTAAAAAAGGCGCTACTCATAAGGATCCGTACCGGGATCGCGAATCGCGAAAGTACGAGAACCCCATCCCCAGTCGAGAGTTCATCATGGAGACCCTGGAGGATGAGGGGATTCCGATGAATCGCCAGGCACTGGCGGAAAAACTGAAGATTGAGTCGGAGGAGCAGTTGGAGGCACTGCGACGCCGTCTGCGGGCCATGGAGAGAGATGGCCAGTTACTCTGTAATCGTAATGAGAACTACTGCCTGGTCAATAAACGGGATCTGATCGTTGGCCGAGTGATCGGTCATGCGGACGGTTTCGGCTTTCTGCGTCCGGATGATGGCGGGGATGACCTCTATCTCTCCTATAAGGAGATGAGATCGGTATTTCATGACGACCGGGCCGTGGTACGGGTGACCGGACTGGACCGCAGGAACCGTCTGGAAGGTGCCGTGGTCGAGGTACTGGAACGGAACACCAGCCGTGTTGCAGGCAGACTCTATATGGAGAGCGGTGTTGGGTTCGTGGTACCCGATTCGAAACGCCTGAGCAAAGATATCATCATCCCCTCCAGCGAGATCAACCAGGCGGAACAGGGACAGATGGTGGTTGCGGAGATTTTGGATCAACCCACCAAACGTACCCCACCCATCGGTCGTATCCAGGAGGTACTGGGGGATCACATGGGGCCGGGTATGGAGACAGATATCGCCATCCGCACCCATAGCATACCGGTTGACTGGCCGGATGAGGTCGAACAGCAGATCAAGTCGTTGACCACCGAAGTCGCCGAGAAGGATAAACAGGGGCGGGTCGACTTGAGAGCGCTGCCTCTGGTCACCATCGATGGTGCGGATGCCAGGGATTTTGACGATGCGGTCTACTGTGAACCGAAACCCAAAGGTTGGCGGCTGCTGGTCTGTATCGCCGATGTCTCCCACTATGTGGAACCCGGCAGTGCTCTGGATCAGGAAGGAAGAACCCGCGGCAACTCGGTCTATTTTCCCGATCGGGTCATCCCGATGCTGCCGGAGGTGCTGTCAAACGGTCTCTGCTCTATCAATCCGCAGGTAGACCGACTCTGCATGACCTGCGAGCTCTATATCAGTAAAGAGGGCAAGGTTACCCGTTCCAGGTTTTTCACTGCAGTAATGCGTTCCCATGCCCGTCTGATCTATGATGATGTGGCGGCAATGCTCGACGGTGATGCGGAGCTGGCGGCGCAACACGCCGATCTGTTGCCACATCTGCATAATCTCTATCAGCTCTATCAGGTGTTGCAGTCTCAACGTGCCGAGCGGGGCGCGATAGACTTTGACACAACAGAGACCCGGATTGAGTTCAACGACCTCAAGCGGGTGGAGAGAATCGTTCCTGTTGTCAGAAACGATGCCCACCGTATCATCGAAGAGTGCATGCTGGCGGCGAATGTGGCTGCGGCACGATTTCTACTACGCAACAAAGTACCGGCACTCTATCGTATACACGAGGGTCCGGCAGAAGAGAAATTGACCGACCTGCGGGAGTTTCTTGCTGAATTGGGTCTGAGTTTGCCAGGAGGGAAAAAGCCGACTGCGGGAGACTACGCCATTCTGTTGGATCAGATTCGGGAGAGACCCGATCGACATCTAATCCAGACCGTGCTGCTTCGCTCACTCTCCCAGGCGGTATACAGCTCTGACAATGTGGGGCACTTCGGGCTCTCCTACCAAGCCTACACCCATTTCACCTCACCGATACGCCGCTATCCCGATCTGATTGTTCACCGGGCACTGAAGCATGCGATCTCCAAACGTAAGCCTGACGATTTCGAGTATCCGAAATCTGAGCTACAGAATCTTGGAGAGCACTGCTCCAGCACTGAACGCCGTGCCGATGAGGCGACCCGGGATGCGCTGGACTGGCTGAAGTGTGAATACATGCAGGATAAGGTTGGTGAAACCTTCAGTGGCATCATCACCAGCGTCAACTCTTTCGGTGTGTTTGTTGAGCTGGAGGAGATCTATGTCGATGGTCTGGTGCATATCACAGCACTCGACAATGACTACTACCACTACGACCCGGTTGGACACAGGCTCACCGGGGAGCGCACCGGTAAAGTGCTTCGTCTGGGGGATCCACTGACGATTATCGTGGCAAAAGTCAACCTGGATGATCGCAAGATCGATTTCGTACCGGCCAAACAGGCATCGAGCGAAGTCGAAACAAAGCCTAAACCGAAGCGTAAAAAATCGAAACGGAAAAGCAAAAGCAGCAACTCTGGAAAGTCTGATAGCAGTAAGAAAAAAAGCAGCAAAAAGAAGCGCCGTAAAAGCAAATCCAATTAATGTCTGATCAACGATCCTGGATCCTAGGCCTGCATGCAGTAAAAGCAGCCCTGCAACAGAACAGGGCAGCTGAAGTGCTGCTGGTAGATGCCGCTCGTAATGATGCCCGAATCCGGGAGCTGATATCCCTGGCTGAGGCTGTCGGTGTCAGCTGCCAGAGAATCGCCGGAAAAAAACTGGATGAGCAGGTCGAGGAGAGCCGCCATCAGGGGGTGGCGCTTCGCATCAGACAGCAACAGATACAGGATGAACCCTACCTGAAGGCGCTTCTCAAGCGACTCGATGGACCACCGCTGCTGTTGATACTCGATGGGGTCAAGGATCCGCACAATCTGGGCGCCTGTATGCGTACCGCAGATGGTGTCGGAGTGAATGCCATTGTGATACCAAAAGATCGCTCAGTCGG
>JAKSBX010000105.1 GCA_022360905.1 Chromatiales bacterium | reverse complement strand
GTGAGATGGCCACTCAGGAGGATTTCAATGTCACCAAACCCGGGGCTGAAAAACCCTATGAGTTTTGCCAGGACTTCGGTCGGGCTTTAGGGCTGTTTCTGGTGACGGGCCTGATGGACTGGAGCTGGAATAAGTGAGGCTTACCCGGCTGATTGCCCCGGCTCAGTCAGCTACTTGACCCTGAGGTGTCGGATGTGACCGTCTACATCCGACACTGCAAATACTCATCGACTGCTTGTTAGGCGAGGGCCTGTTAACACGGATCTGAGTGGACACCCACCCTAACTCTCTCTCCTTACAAAAAACTGTCGGGAAAATGTGGGGGGTGGATGGAATCTACGCATGTCTATAGCTATTTCATGAGCTGATAAGGCTGGCACAGGATTTTAACATCTTTGGTTGAGAAGACTGTCATTTACTATCACTCCACCTAAATATATAATAATGTTACGGTATTTTACTTAGATAGATATTTATCTTTGAGCTGGACTGTAATCAATCCAATTGCTTCTTGCTGCAAGGGAATCCCATGCATCATATATATAAAATAAAATCCCTTCTCTTTTTATGCTCAATCGTTTTATTTTTAACTGGCTGCGGGGCAACCAGGAGTCACTTGAAGTTATTCAGTGAAGGACAAAAGCCAAACGTAGCTTTTGTAGTATCTATATCTGATGATTTTAATATCTACTATAGAGGTTCGACAGTTTTCGAAAACAAAGAGCTAAAATACCATACAAACGTAGATCTAGACAAATTTGTCACAGAAGCATTAAACCGCTTACTTCTTAGTGAAGGTAAAGTAAATTTTGTTTTTCTAAGTACTACTGAAGCCCAACACCTTGAGAACAGCCTAAATAACAACTTAGAACATTTCAATGAAAACCCTTTTGATAAAGAAAACCTATCTGATATTTCAAAATGGGGAGAAGCTAAGCAATTTGATTATATAGCTTTTGTATTTTCTGGAAGCTATATCAAGCATTCTACTTATGTAGAACGTAAAGGTAATAACATTGTTGCTGACTTCACGGGCAACAGCACGACGACTGGTATATATAAAATTCAACTTGTTGACGTTAAAGCAGGCAGGATGGCTGATTATGCTCAAGAAATAGCTTATCGCAAAAACTCAAACTTCAAAAAGAACCTATCTCAAGACGAGATCGATCAAATCACTAAAGACTGGAAAGCCTCACAAGAATACGATTACAACGATTCATTAAATAGCCCTTTACTTGAAAACGTTATAAATCAGGCCAGATTATATAGTGCTGAAGATTATGCTAAGCTCTCCCAAGCTGAGATTGATGACTCAATCCAACGTTTATTACCTTCAGTTTATGAAAAATTAACTAAGCTATTGGTGCAGATTGGTTTCTCTGAAAGACCCGTCCAAGGAGATTTTTGGAAACGCATCACACAACCTCTTTATTAAACAACCGAAACAACCGGAGACATTCAGCATTTTGCTCCAAAGCTAATCGATAAACAGAAGGAAAATAAAACCTGTTTTCTCCTGTTGTGCTTGTTTGCCCTTTCTGATTTGCATCGCACGCAGGTGGGTCAAGGCTGCGCAGCGGAGCACCCGCAGGGCTTGGCCTTGACGTACCGAGCACAGTGCTATTTTGTCCAGGGCAAGCGAGCGCAATTTCTTGAGTGACTTGCCTTAACTCGTTGGGGGGGCGGATGGGAGGCTGGCGGCTAAAAGCGGGAACGAGCAACGCAGCTATCCGGCTGATAGCCGTAAAGCCGAACCGGATTGGCCGCTCCATCGAACTCGCTGGCTGGCATTTCGGCTGAGGCTTGTGGGTCCGGCTGATCGTTACATTATTTACCGCATGGCCCACTAGGATGGCCAGCCGGGACGAGGATGCTGGTCGTTACCAGCGCCATCGTCCTGAGCAAACCCTTCTCTATCAGGTCGTCGACGAGTACTATCCAGCGTTCGCAGCGCTTATGGCAGAGCAGGGCGATGAGATCCTCGCTCAGGAGTTGGTTGGTGTTGATGTGCCAGCCTTCCGGGATGCTGATCTCGATGCTCAGTAGCGTTTGCTGGGAGACCGGCTCCAGTTTCCCCTCGAGCCTGATTTCCCCTTGTGCGGCATAGCCTCTGGCTGCCAATTCCCCGTGCTCGGTCCGTGATCATGGGCCGTGTGCTGGGTATCGTCTACCGCGTCATTGCCACGCATCTGGTCAGGAAAGCAGGCTACACGCATGCCACAGAGGTGGCCGTCTACATCCGATACCGTATAAGATTAACCGCAAATGAACGCTAATCACCCCAAAATGCCGCGAATTATTTCCACATTGCAGCCTCAATTGAGTAGATTCGCTGTGATTAGCGTTCATTTGCGGTTTATTCTCTTAAGCTAAGTGCCATCCTATCCAGGAGGCCTGATTGATTTGCCGCTTACTTGGAATGGAATCTATTGAGGCTTTCTGCTACATCTCAGGTAGTGTAGAATCCCCGCTTTTTCCCAGCCGGTGTTGCAATGCAAGATATCAATCCCATCAACCATCTGATCGATGACCTGAAAAGACGGGCGGCATCCCTCAGGGGGTATCTTTGACTATGATGCCAAGCAGGAGCGTCTCACAGAAGTTCTGAGAGAGCTGGAAAACCCTGAAATCTGGAATGATCCGGAGAGGGCCCAGGCACTCGGGCGTGAACGCTCGACTCTTGAAAACGTCGTATTGACCCTGAATGAGCTGGACCAGGGGCTGGGCGATGCCTCGGAACTGCTGGAAATGGCCGTGGAGGAGGGGGATGAAACCGCTGTCTCCTCAATAGAGAGCGATCTGTCCGATTACGAAAAACAGGTCTCCGGACTGGAATTCCGCCGCATGTTCTCTGGCGAGACCGATGGCTGTAACGCCTTTCTCGATATTCAGGCCGGCTCCGGGGGAACTGAGGCTCAGGACTGGGCGGAGATGCTGTTGCGCATGTATCTGCGCTGGGGTGAGCATCGTGGTTTCAAGACCGAGCTGATCGAGGTCTCGGCCGGCGAGGTCGCCGGTATCAAAAGTGCCACAGTACGTTTTGAAGGTGAGTATGTTTTCGGTTGGCTGCGCACCGAGATCGGCGTACATCGGCTGGTGAGAAAATCCCCTTTCGACTCCGGTAATCGGCGCCACACCTCCTTTGCCGCGGTTTTCGTATCACCGGAGATCGATGATTCCATCGAAGTCGATATCAATCCGGCCGATCTGAGAATCGATGTCTATCGTGCCAGCGGTGCGGGTGGACAGCATGTAAACCGGACGGAATCCGCGGTACGTATCACTCATAATCCCACCGGCATTGTGGTGCAGTGTCAGAACGACCGTTCCCAGCACAAGAACAAAGCCACGGCGATGAAGCAGCTGAAAGCCAAACTCTACGAACTCGAGATTCAAAAGCGTAGCGCTTCACAGCAGGAGCTCGAGGAGACCAAATCCGATATCGGATGGGGTAGCCAGATCCGCAGTTATGTCCTGGACGCTTCCCGTATCAAGGATCTGCGAACCGGTGTAGAGACCGGCAATACCCAGGCGGTGCTCGATGGCGGACTCGATATGTTTATCGAAGCGAGCTTGAAAAGCGGTTTGTGAAAAAAACCAGCCAAGATCAGTAAGCCAAGTATTTAAGAAGTTAGACCAAACTGAGTTGACAAGATTATGAATGATCAGACACAGGACGAAAACAAACTCATCGCCCAGCGTCGTGAAAAACTGCAACAGATGCGTGACAACGGCAACGCATTTCCCAATGACTTCCGGCGCAACAGCATGGCCGGCGAGTTACATGCAGAATATGATGCTAAAAGCGATGAAGAGCTGGAGTCCCTCTCACTGAGAGTCAGTCTGGCCGGGCGGATGATGAGTCGTCGGGTGATGGGAAAAGCCAGTTTTGCCCATCTGCAGGATATGTCCGGTCGCATGCAGCTGTTTGTTCAACGGGACACCCTGGAAGAGGGTTTTTACAATCAGCAGTTCAAAAAGTGGGATATCGGCGACATCATCGGTGCTGAAGGTGTGCTGTTCAAGACCAAGACCGGGGAGCTCTCGGTAAAGGTCGATAGTTTGAAGTTGCTGACCAAGGCACTGCGTCCGCTGCCTGAAAAGTTTCACGGCCTGTCGGATCAGGAGCTGCGCTATCGTCAACGCTATGTGGATCTGATCATGAATGAGGCCTCCCGGGAGACCTTTCGTCAGCGCACCCGCATTGTACAGTTCATCCGCAGCTATCTCGATGGGCGGGGTTTCATGGAAGTTGAGACACCGATGATGCAGGTGATTCCCGGGGGTGCAACAGCCCGACCCTTCGCCACCCGGCATAATGCGCTGGATATGGATATGTTTCTGCGTATCGCACCGGAACTCTATCTGAAACGCCTGGTTGTGGGCGGCTTTGAGCGGGTGTATGAGATCAACCGTAATTTCCGTAATGAAGGGCTCTCCACCAGGCACAATCCTGAATTCACCATGCTGGAGTTCTACGAAGCCTATGCGGACTATCATGATCTGATGGATCTGACAGAGGCCATGCTGAGGGATCTCTGCCAGCATGTGCTGGGCACCCAGCAGGTCAGCTACCAGGGTGACAGTTACGATTTCGCTGCACC
>JAKSBX010000071.1 GCA_022360905.1 Chromatiales bacterium | reverse complement strand
TTCCTTGAAGGGGACCCGGATCGGCCGCTCGTCACCGGGCGGGTCTACAACGCCGATCAGATGCCACCCTATGGGCTTCCTGCGAATATGACCCAGAGCGGTATCAAGAGTCGCAGCACCAAGGGTGGATCGGGTGAGAATTTCAACGAGATCCGCTTCGAAGACAAAAAGGGTGATGAACAGGTCTACATTCACGCCGAAAAAAACCAGGACAATGTGGTTGAGAATGATGAGACCACCAGTGTCGGACATGATCGTAGCGAAACGGTTGGCAATGATGAAACCATCAGTATCGGTAACAACCGCACTGAGACGGTCGGTAACAATGAAGATATCACCATTGGTGTCAATCGAACCGAAACCGTGGGCAGTAATGAAACCGTCTCCATCGGCAGTAATCGCAGCGTCAATATCGGCAGTAACAAAAGTGAAACCATAGGGATCAACAAGACTGAAACCATCGGCGCCGCCAAAGCACTCACCATTGGTGCCGGTTATCAGGTGACGGTCGGTGCCGGGATGAATGAGACGGTCGGTGCCTCCAAGGCAATGCAGGTTGCTGCAAATGTCAGTGAGGATATCGGCAGTAGCCATGGCGTTAATGTCGGCAAGGATCAGAGTGTAACCGTTGGCAAGAACCAGGCCGTAACAATTGGCGAAGACGGTTCGATCACGGTGGGTAAAAATCTGGTAATCGAGGCAGGCGATTCAATTACGATCAAGACAGGCAAGGCATCCATTACCATGAAAAAAGATGGCACCATTGCTATCCAGGGTAAGGATATTACCGTCAAAGGTTCCGGTGCGGTAAATGTGAAAGCCTCAAAAAATATCGTTATGAAGGGCAAGAAGATTCTGCAGAACTAAATCGATCAGCTTTTCAAAAGCATTGACAATACTTGGAGGGTGGAGCCATGCCCAATCAGAAAAATGAGTTAGAACCAGCGTCACAACCCCATAGCCAAGCCGCAAAACTCGATGGGGTAGTGATTGGTATTCTCACCGGATTGAACCAGCAACGTGAACCCCTGGTTGTCTACCCGGGGAATCCGAACAGTGAAAGCACACCTGCCAAATCCACGATTCAATTCAGTGAAGAGGATTTCAGTTGTGAGGTCGCTCTACTGTTTGAAAATGGTGATCCTTTAAAGCCTATGGTAATTGGGCGGATTCAACATCCCGAACGTAAAAATAGCGATGCTAAAGAGCAGTTTGCCGAGATCGATGGTGAACGCCTGGTACTCTCAGCCGAGCGTGAGATTGTACTGAGATGTGGCAAATCGAGTATTACACTGACCCGATCCGGAAAAATCATACTTAGAGGTAATTACCTTTTGAGTCGTTCTTCAGGTGTCAACCGTATCAAAGGCGGATCGGTCCAGATCAATTGATGAGCGCTGAAGCCGACTCTGAGCCGATCAATACAGCAGTATGTATGGTTTTGACGGCACGAGTTTTCTTCGGACGACAGTCACGATTAATAAATAGAATAGTGATATCCAGTGATTATTGAACATATTGTCTCACAGCATGCCGAAGAGTCAGCCTTCTTGTGGCTACTTCGCGACTCGGCCATCCGTGAGCCACATTATGATCTTGCCGATCTGAATGAACTGGAATCGAGAGTTACGGCTCATCTGGATGGACTCCATGTGGCCGGCAGCGAAGCCTGGCCCTTCTGTGAGGCTGGACTAAACCAGGCGGAATCCGGTGAAGTGTTTACCGCCGCTTATGTGGCGCTGGACCAGGCTAACAATGCGTGGCTGGATCAGACCCTGGCTGTGGTTGCTGAGAACCCGCAAACTCTCAGAGGGTTGGTCTCTGCTTTGGGCTGGCTGCCACAGGAGAAACTGCAGGGCTTTGTCGTCAACTGGTTGAAGTCCGATGAGCCGTTGAATCGATTGATCGGGTTGAGTGCCTGTTCCATACAGCGTGTGGATTGTGGGGGGTACCTGAAGCAGGGAATAGTGGACAGTGATCTTTCTGTCTGTTCAAGAGCACTGCGCAACGTGGGAGAGATCCGTCGCAGAGATCTGTTGCCTCTGGTGATTGAACAGCTGAACAACGAGGACACATCCTGTCGTTTCTGGGCGGCCTGGTCAGCAACCCTGTTGGGCGATGAGAAAGGGTTGGGTGCGCTGACTGAATTTTATACTGAAGCAAGTGATTTTCAGCATCGCGCCCTCTCGCTCGGTCTTCGTGTCATGGATAAGGAGCTGGCAGTCAACTGGGTTCGTGACCATGCCAAGGCTGAGGGTTATGAGCGGGCGATCATCGAAGCGATCGCCACCATAGGAGATCCGGTGAGTATTCCCTGGTTGATCTCGATGATGGATAAACCTGAGTACAGTCGATTGGCGGCTGAATCATTCGCAACAATAACCGGTCTGGATCTGGCCTATGAAGATATGGATGTGGACCAACCGGCCGGTTTTGAATCTGGTCCAACCGAAAACCCCGCAGATGAAGAGGTCGCTCTGGATCCGGATGAAGAGCTGGTCTGGCCTGATCAACAGAAGATCAGTGACTGGTGGAGCAGTCAACAGAGCCGATTCAATACTGGAGGCCGATATTTAAATGGCGCACAGATTACCCGGGATCAATGTATTGATGTGTTGAAAACGGGTTATCAACGTCAACGGCGTGCAGCGGCAATGGAACTGGCCATATTTGATCAACAACAGCCGCTGTTCAATACTTCAGCCACGGCAAAGCGGCAGTCTCAACTGCTCCAATGACCAGGTGACACGATGGCATTCTGGATGCCCATAATCATCGCCGCCTTGGCAGTGCTCAATGGTCTGCTGGCCCTCTACAGCTACAAACAGTACCAGTCATGGGGCCATCCCGCTGTCAAAGCCCGTATCAGAGTGACTGGAGTAATGCTCCTGGTCAGTCTGTTTTTGTTTATCTATCTCTAATCAACCCAAAAAGGTGACTTTGCCATGTGTGATACACCTTCGCCAGCCCGTAGAAATCGACCGGTAGCCAGCGGTGCTAATCCGGATACACCGCACGCCGGTTTTACAGCAGCACAGCCAGCGGGAGGGGGGAGTACACCCCAGGGCGGTCCACGCCTTTCCGGATGGCCCAGACAACTTGCCTGGTCAGATTTTACGGATATTCAGAACCGTCCCAGCGGAGAATCGGAAGATGCGACCATCGCAATGGCAATGCGTCCGGGCCGTTTGCGATTCCTGGAAGAGGGCGGTCAGCATCGACTGGGTGATGTGGATTTTCAAATGGTTTTGAACGGCGGCGGGACCTGGGTGGTTGCTTCGGCCAAGACCGCCGAGCTACTCCGTCACGAACAGGGACATTATGACATCGTCGGTCTCTGCTATCGGGATATGGTCAATGAAATCAGGGCATTGAGAGAGCGATCCCGCAACCGGCTGGTTCGGGCAATACGCCGAGTGATGAGCGCTCACGATCGACGTGCTGACAGTCTGACAAGAACCTACGATTCCGAGCAACAGACCAATCATGGTCGCAACAGCGCCAGGCAGCAGGCCTGGACGAGACAGATCGAGAGCTGCCGCCGAAGTGGTGCCAGAATGACGGTACCCGATTGATTTTTTTGAGAGTTATCAGCCTATTCCTTGCATGATCTAGGGTAATCCCGGCTTGGTTCTCGGAGCAAGTTGGACTATGTTTTGCAGAGGCACTGATTAAGACACCTTTCGTCAACCAACTCACCGCATGGTTCCGATATTCACTGGAATGACGGATTCGTGTTAACAGGCCCTAAGAATACAAATAGACCTGCGCAACAGATTTCATCTGAATCTTGACTGCAACCAGGCGCCAAAGTGAGTGAATTTGGTTCTATAAGGCATGAGGGGAGATATGACAAACAGAAGCATTGCTGTTCTGGCAATGGGGCTATGTTTTACACAGATTAGCTACGCTGCAGAAACAAATCTTGGCAGCTATGGAGAGACACAACTTCAGCAGGATACCGGTGATTCAGTACAAAGAACCTGTATCGGTTTTGTCATGTCAGGTGCTCTACCCGGCACAATACCCCTCTTCGATACCTGTAGTGCTATGGTACAGACGGCCAATGAACTCTCGGATATTGGATCGTTCGATAGCAGCCTTGGTTTGAATGCTGATGAGCTGGCGGATGCCCTGCAGCAGATCGCCACAGAAGAGTATACGGCGACGGGCACCCTGGCCAATGAGACGGCCGGAACTCGAATGGATCCTCTGGTCTCGCGGCTTTCGGAATTACGCTCGGGTGCAAGCGGGTTCTCCATCTCCGGTCTGAACATCAATAATAGTAAGTCACTGGTCGACAGGTCTGGTTACCAGCCCCATGGTGCAGGTGCCGGTGATCCGTTACTGGATAATGCATTGAGTGGATTCGCCACCATAAATTCGGGGGTAGGCGAGAAAGACGCCAACAGCAGTTCTGGCGCATTTGACTATGACAACTATCGTCTTACCGCGGGTATCGACTATCGCCTCAGTGAAAACCTGGTGTTTGGCGGGGCGCTGAGTTACAACCGAATTGACACGGAGTTCGATAACACGGCGACTGTTTCAGGTGGTGATCTGGAAACCGATGGCTGGGGCGGTGCATTGTACGGGAGCTTTTACAAGGATCGGTATTACTTTGACACGATGGTCAGTTACGCCACATCGGAGTACGACATCGTCAGAAATATCTACATTCCATCAAATACTGCCGTTGCATCAATCAATGAATCAGCCAAGGCTAATACCGATAGTAGTGATTATTCATTCAGCATCGGTGGTGGATATACCATAAGTCAAGGTCCGATCTCGTTTGGTCCCTATGGCCGGGCAACCTATATGCGGGTGGACATCGACAGCTATGAGGAGCGGGGCGCCGATGCTTCCGGCTTGAATTTTTCAGTCGATGATCAGGAGTGGACCTCGTTGACCTCTGTCCTGGGTGCGGAATTCTCTTATGCAATCAGTAGCCAGCAGGCGGTTATCATTCCCCAGGCCAGATTAGGCTGGGTACATCAGTTTGAAAACGATCAAACTGAAGTCACGGCAAGCTATATCAATGATCCGCGCAACAATCAGTTCAGAGTGCTGACAAACGAGCCCGACAGGGACTATTTTGAGCTGAATTTAAGCGTTTCATCTGTGTTACAGGATGGCCTGCAGCTGTTTGTCAACTATGACACCCTGCTTGGTTTGGAAGATCTGACTGATCATCAATTTACCTTGGGCGGGCGACTGGAATTCTAGCCCGGATATTTCACTCTTTCATCAGTGCTTTAGTCATTCGATAAAGGCCTGGATCTGAACCAGGTATCTCTATGATGGGTACTATTTTACGATAGAAGTCACTCGAACTCGGCATGCCGACGATGGCATACCCATAACCTTTCAGGTGCATCTCCCGCAGGCAGCTAAGTGTTAATCGTTGCCCAACGCCTTGGCCTTTCGCTGCGTCGACGACGCCAAGCGGTCCGAAGTAACCCAATGCCGTTGCGTCGTAACAGGCAAAACCGACGATCGAAGCACCCTGTTGCGCAATGAAGCAGGAGCAGGGTGTGTTAGCCAGTGCTGTTTCAATTTCACTCAACCAGAGATCGGGATAGTGCTGTTGTGCCCATTCGATCAGCAGGCGTCGATCAGTACCTATGGGCTTACGCACGGTAATTTCTTGGTTTATGTTGTTAGATGTCAGTAACTGGTTAAAATTGATCTCATAAAGCTTGATCAGAAGATCATTGTTTGCCATCAAATATATCTCTTTTAAGGCTTGATTCAGTTTGCAAGAAACAGTAGGTTCCTGTAATTAACCTGGTGTCAAAACTGATCTCTCCCAGGGCTTTAAATTAGGGGCACTCTCAATAGGTAGTACGCTGAGAATCTTTGATACCGGGTATTTCATTAGCATAGCGGATAAAACCCCTTCATCTAATGCATAAAAATTAGTTACAGGATTGAAACATTGAGTGAGCCTGACCAATCGATCACCGAATCTATCAGTGCAGAATTGCGCATAGGTAGTGAGAATATAAGGTTTTCAGTGGAAATTACCAATGAGCCTGTGCATATTCATGATCTGCTACCATTTTTTCAAAGAATAACAGACAAGGTTATCGAGATTGGCGTCAAGGAGGCTGAGCAACAGGGGAAATGCATCTCTTGTAAAAAGGGTTGTGGTGCCTGCTGTTCTCAGTTGGTACCGGTCAGCAGAGCTGAAGGCTATAAATTACTCAATCTGATTGAGTCTATGCCTGCGTCCAGGCAACAGGTCATCAAAGCGCGTTTTGCGCACAATACCAAAGCATTGAAAGATGCCGGGATTCTTCAGATGATGGATCAGGCGATCAATAACAACGACAGAAAACAGCTGCGTGAAGTTGGGGTCAACTACTTCAAACTCAATCTGCCTTGCCCGTTTTTAGAAGATCAATCCTGCTCCATTCATGCCGATCGTCCCCTCAGTTGTCGTGAGTTTCTAGTTACCTCTGACCCTGTGCATTGCGCTGATACCAACCCGGAGACTGTTGAGAGTCTGGCCTTACCAAAACGTATATCACCGATCATTTACAAGATGAGCCGCGATCTTAACGAGGCGGGCAGGGGTTATTTGCCTCTCATCCAGATTCTGGACAGTGCTGAGGCGTTAGGCGCGGATCAAGCCAGTGAACCAGCCATCGATCTGATCAAGCAATTCTTACAGAATCTAACACAACCAGGGAATGGCACTTAAGAGAATAACCGCTAATGAACGCCAATCACCGCGAAGCTACGCAAATATTGGCCGTAAAGTGAAAGTTATTCGCGGCATTTTGCGGTGATTGGCGTTCATTGGCGGTTAACTTCTTGGGATGGGCCCATCTTCTCCAGCGAAATTGGCGCGTAAAGGCCTTAAGTAAGCGCACAGGGCCGGGTTAATAAATCCGCACAGCAAATACCGCAGGCTGTGCTTATTGCTGCAAGGTTTCTTAATGCCCGCCATTCGGCGGGCATCTTATTTTAGCGATCAGAACTCGCTGCGGAATCCGATACTGATGGTATGAGCGGTCCAGTCGTCGTGGGCGAGGATGGTGCCATAGTCGATGAAGCCGACCACGCCGTTCTTGAACTGGGCGGAGGTGCCGAGTCTGAAACGCAGGTAGTCCCGGTCGGGATCATCGCTTTCGATACGGATCGCCTGAGCGTTGGGATCACCGACGAAGTAGGCATTGATCACCTGGGCGTCATCCTCGAACTCATGCAACCAGTCGAGGCGGGTGTAGGGGATCAGGAT
>JAKSBX010000109.1 GCA_022360905.1 Chromatiales bacterium | reverse complement strand
TTCGGGGCACCTTCGCTACGCTGCGGCGTCGGCGTCACTTCGTTCCTTTCGAACGAAGGGTTCGAATCAAATCCTCTCTCTCCGCCATAAAAAAAAGGGTGCTCGGATGAGCACCCTTTTTTTTATGGCGGAGAGAGAGGGATTCGAACCCTCGATGGAGCTATTAACCCCATACTCCCTTAGCAGGGGAGCGCCTTCAGCCGCTCGGCCATCTCTCCGGATTTAGTCTCTTGGGTGAATCGCCATTTATCTGGCCGGCTGACCGTGTCTCTATTCGGAACGAAGGCCAGGTCCCCAAAAGGAGTCGAGATTGTACAGATTTATTTCCATATAAACAAAAAAAACTTTGCCTTCCGTGGCAAAGTTGCTTGTGAGGTCTTCAACCCCGGATTTTTTTGTTCAGATCCTCAATTATGAGGATTCTTCACTTTGTTCTCTTTTGATGCGTTCGTAAATCTCTTCCCGATGCACAGTAACATCTCGTGGTGCATTCACACCGATTCGAACTTGATTACCCTTTACCCCTAGAACGGTAACGGTGACTTCATCTCCAATCATTAAGGTTTCGCCAACTCGGCGAGTCAGTATTAACATTTCCAGTCTCCATGTGTTTCCTTCATTTATTGGTATTCTCCTGTAGAAATTCCCACAGACTTATACCATTGCCAACCAAGCCGCCGCAGATACGGGACTGGTAACACTATTTTAGCAATAGCAAGGGGCGTTAAAAAGGGAAAAAAGTACTGAAATGACCAGAAAACCCTCCGTTTTAGCAAGTTTCAACCGATTTTAGGATGATACTTCGCTTTCTAGCTCGAATGCGTCATGCAGCGCACGCACGCCCAGTTCGAGATACTTTTCATCAACCACCACGGAAATCTTGATTTCAGAGGTCGAAATCATACGTATATTGATGCCATCTTTTGCCAGGGCCTCGAACATTTTACTGGCAATACCCGCATGAGAGCGCATCCCTACACCTACCAGGGATATTTTCACAATGCGGTCGTCAGCGAGGACTTCCCGAGCACCCATCTCATTCGCCGTCTGTTCCAAAATCTCTTTGGCTCGCTTGAAATCCACCCGGTTGACGGTAAAGGTGAAGTCGGTGCGTCCGGTATCATGTGAGATGTTCTGAATGATCATATCGACTTCGATGTTCTGACTCGAAATCGGTCCAATGATCTTGTGCGCCACCCCGGGTTGATCCGGAACACCCAGGATCGTCAGTTTGGCCTCATCGCGATTGAACGCAATACCTGAAATCTTTGCCTGTTCCATGTTCTCTTCCTCAAAGGGGATCAGTGTGCCTTCGCCCGCTTCAAAGCTGGACAGGACACGTAGGGGAAC
>JAKSBX010000210.1 GCA_022360905.1 Chromatiales bacterium | reverse complement strand
TTCGGTAATGGTTTTTGTATCATTAATGAGTAATGGATCGAATCACAATAACACCAACATAATACTAGCTGGAAACCTTATGTCTTAATAAAAGCTATTCTAGCCCTGGTGCAGTAAGATGAAGAAATAAGGGAGGTCTTCACCTCCCTCGAAATTAAAGCGGAAAAATTTTAGGCCAGGCTCTATCAGTATTTGCCCAGCGTCAGCTCAGCTTCAGCCAATACACTCCTGATACCTCCGTCTACTTGATTAACCGCCCTGACCGTCACGTAGTAGTCATTGCCTTTGCCACCTGAACAGGGCGGTAGATAGGCGCCGGCTCTATCCCATGTCGGTGCGCGTTGAGCTTCAATGAGATAAAACCCGTTTGGAAGATCGAAGCTATGACCGAGAATTGAAGGTATGGTGACACTCGAAGCATTGGCTTGAATCCGGTATCCGAATTTACCATGTCCTCCCCGATCCATAGGCGGATAAGTTCGATCGCTGTACTCCATAACGATAGCGTTAGCTTCTGCTGGAATCTGACGAATGTGCAGTGTAGGTGTCGCACCTTTACCGCCAAATTTTCCACATTGTTGATTCGCAGGAATGGTTTTGCCATCCCAGGAAGAGTCGACCAGTGACACCATCAGCGGGTTATTGTCCGCATAGGCATTACCCATAAAAAGAGCTAGTAAGATATAAGCAGCATATTTCATATTCGCCTCCTTAATTCTGCGACAGGGCATCGATAACCGCTAAGGCGGTACTTTTACTGGATTGGGGGTTCTGTCCGGTAATGAGATTTCCATCGACTTGAACATGGTCTGACCAGTTAGCTTTTTCCACAAAGATTGCGCCGAGTTCTCGTAACCTGCTCTCAAGTAGAAATGGCATCTTTTGGGTGTACCCCGCAGCAGATTCCTCTTCATTGGTAAAGCTGGTGATCGTTCTGCCGGCGACCAGAGGCGTTCCATTTTCTAATCTCACTCCAACGAGGCTGGCTGGGCCATGACACATAGCGGCAATTATCTTGTCTTGCTGAGCGAAGTGGCGTAAGGCCTTATGCAAGTCCTCATTTTTAGGAAAATCAAACATTGTTCCGTGACCGCCGGGAATGAATACGGCGTCAAAATGGGCTGGATTTATCGAGGCTAGAGTAACCGTATTCTGTAAGGCTTGAATGGCTTTAGACCATACTTTTTGTTGTTCAGGCGTAGGGTTACTTCGTGGATCGATCGGCGATCTGCCGCCTTGAATGCTGGCGACACTGATTCTGTAACCTCGGTCGCTGAATTCTACGTAAGGCACTGCGAACTCTTCTAGCCAGAGGCCGGTCGGTTCTCCTGGTGTGATCTCGCTGAAACTTGTCACGATGATCAGTATGGAATGAATGGTGTTCATTGTTTGATCCTTAGTTATTGATAAATATAAGAAACACGTCTGCCTGCTAGGGTGGCCAAGCAGCTCGTCAGAAGGTGGCAGCTTAGTGGGGATCAATATAAAATAATAATTATATAAGTCGTGAATAGGTATAAATATAATAATGGTAGATTTTGAGTGGTATCGAAGTTTTATGGCGGTCTATCGTTCCGGAACCGTCACAGGTGCGGCCGAAGTAAGGTTCCTAACTCAGCCTGCAATCAGTCAACATATCGCAGCGCTTGAGTCGGCTGTAGGGCACGCACTGTTTCAGCGCACACCGAGAAAGATGATTCCAACAGAATATGGCAAGACTCTGTATGGCCGGATGGCGCCGGCCTTGGATAGCCTTGAGAAGGTGTCTGCTAGGTTACGTGATGGTTCCATAGAGGAAGTCTCTACGATTCGTTTGGGTACGCCTATGGATTATTTCCATGAGGTTGGATTGGAGAAATTGAAGGACTCTCGGTTTCGGTTGCAGTTGGAGCTTGGTGATACCGGTAAAATGGTCGAAAGGCTTTCGCGAGGTAAACTCGATGCTGTGATAGCTACACAGCAGATACAGACTGCCAATATCGACTATACGAAGATCGACCAGGAAGCGTTTTGCCTCGTTGCTTCGTCTGAGGTTATGTTGCCTGAAAAGCTCAGAAAAAACCCAAGCCAGAAAAGTGAGATTGAACATTTTCTGTCAGAGCAACAATGGGTTAGCTATTCAGTAGAGCTACCCATAGTTCGGCGGTTTTGGCATGTTGCCTTCAATAAAAGGCCTAATATCGAGCCGGTTATGGTTGCTCCCAGTCTGTTGGTAATCCGTAAAGCAGTAGAATTAGGTGTAGGGATAAGTGTCTTGCCACGTTACATCTGCCACCAATCACTGAAAGCTGGCAAACTTCATATCCTGTGGGAGCCTGAAGAGCCTTTGATCAACGATTTGTGGGTTGCCACTCGAAAGGTGGATCGGAATAAGCATGAAATAGGGCAATTCCTTACCTTAGTGCATGGTGCTAACAGGTCCTAATAAGGTGTAAGGAAAATGGTCAAAACTTTAAGTGGCTGCGCCTGTAATGTGTAGTTTTACCTATAGTGTGTGAGCGTTAATCATGTTGACTACAGAGTATCTCATTACCTCTTTTATTGTCGTGTTGATGCCAGGGAGCGGTGTGATTTTTACAGTTTCGATTGGCTTAATTAAAGGCGGTAAGGCGAGTATATTTGCAGCGATTGGCTGTACGGTGGGTATTGTGCCGCATCTAATAGCAAGTGTGTTTGGGCTTTCAGCAATTCTGCATGCTAGCGCTTTAGTGTTTCAAGTATTTAAATTAATTGGTGTCTTATATCTGCTCTATCTTGCGTGGTCTCTGTGGAGAGAGTCTGAATCCAAAGAGTTTTATTACCAGCAAAAGGTGGATGGCAACATGAGGATTGCTCTTCGTGCATTTTTGATTAATATCCTGAATCCAAAGCTATCGATTTTTTTCTTGGCTTTTCTTCCTCAGTTTGTACCGGTTGGGGTAAGTTCTCCCCTCTCCTATCTGTTGGTGATGAGTGCTGTTTTCATGGTGTTAACGCTATTTGTATTTATAGGTTATGGGCTATTAGCGAATCATGTACGTCATTACATTCTAGAATCACCAAAGATAATGCAAGGAATACAGCGTGTCTTTGCGGGTTTGTTCGTTGTGCTTGGTGCAAAACTGGCAGCAATGGAGCGGTAACCCGCTTGATTTTTATAGTTACGCAATACAATTTGAATGGTGGGGTGCTATTTGCATCTTGTTTGGGTTGAGGTGTAGGCAAAGCTTACACATTGATAGGAGGCCTCATAGCCAACCGATCAAATATAGGTTAAACCAGGGGTTAAACGAACAGAATTCAGGGAGATATATGAACCGGAAAATGGTTTTGGCTCAGTATTGTGAAAATAATATTCTCGAAATACCGAAGGGTCTCTTTGGTATGCGGGATGTTAAAGCGTTGTTGTTCAATCACGATTCCTTAATTTTATATAAAGATCTAGAGGCTGACCTGGTTAACATTGAGTTCCATACTCAATTACCCTGCATTGTTTATATTAAGGCAGGCAAAGAGGTTATTACGACATCTAGAAATGAGTCGTTTGAGGTTGGGCCGGGTGAGGTGATTTATTTACCAAAGGGGTTAAATCTATACTCCGATTATATCCATAAAGAGAGTGGATTGAATGCGTTTCTGTTATTTATTGGCTCAGATATACTGACTAAGTTCCTGGCTACAGGTTATACGCCTCCAACTATGATATTGAACGAAGATGCTATTTTCAAAATGGACGCAGATCATGCTATCCATGAATACTTCGCATCTTTATATTCAATTTATAATTCCGTAAATAACCCACCTGGCTTGCTGCAGATCAAACTACTTGAAATATTACTTTTGCTCGATCTCTATGACAGTGGGCGCCTGAGGCAAAGTTTACTGGCTGTTCAAAAAGGCAGCGCAAAAAGAAACATCAAACGTATGATGGATAAATACGCAATATCCAGCTTAAGCGCTCAGCAGTTGGCTGCATTATCGGGTCGGAGTATTTCAACCTTTAATAGGGAATTTAAAACCCTTTACGGCACCACGCCTAAGCAGTGGTTAATTGATCGGCGTATCACTCATGCGTTTACTCTGCTTAGCAGAGAGCAATGGTCCGTAACAGATGCCGCTCTGGAGGTTGGTTACAGTAATGTTTCACATTTTATATCTGCATTTAAGAAAAAATACGGAAAAACACCGTATGAAATAAAACTTAAGGCGTGAGCAGAAAACCGTATTTTTGACCGTTTTTCGGTAGTAGGCAATGGATTTGGAATTTAATGTATCTCCTCTACTTAAGTAATGGGAGATAAAGATGAGGAAAAAAGTAGTTATTGAATCTAAGGTGAAGGAAAGCGTTTTTAATAGCCTTCTACCTTTTCTAGAAAAGAATCTACCAAGGGTCAGAGGTTTTACGGGTTGCTTAAATGTGACGATACTCTTTGATAAAGAGTCTAGAAAAATGATCTTTGATGAGGAATGGGTTTCTGTAGAAGCGCATCAGGAATACATAAACACGATTGCAAACAATGGTGTTATGGATGAATTGATCTCTTTTCTTGATGGCCCTCCTGAAATTAAGTATTTAGATTGTCTTGATATATAGCTCGCACAGAGGTGGGTCAGGACGGGGTGCAATCTATCCCTACAACAGCGGATGGCGTATAACCTGCGTATAGCTGGGAATATAACAACAGGGCTGCATCTACTTACGTATAGCGTAGCTCTCCTCCTATCTTTCTAAGTTTCCCCTCAGAGTGTGGGTTTAATGATGGTTGAAAAATCTTTTCAACCATCATTACATCGTTTCTATGAGTTTGTATGTGTCGAAAAGTTTACCCTTTTGGGTAAATATCCATTTATTTTCCTATCAATCGGGTTTTTCGAACATAATGCATAAAGAAAGCGAATTTTAAATTCGTATTGCCACCCATATTATTTAAACAAGACAAAAATATCTGTTTTAGAGGTGGCATTTCATGGAAACCAAAAGAATATCGACGATTTCACCATCTGACCTGCATGCAAAACGGAATCAGGGTACCAAGATCGAGTTGCTTGATGTGCGAACTGCCGTGGAGTACAGCAGTGGTCATATTCCCGGCGCTAAATTACTGACACTGGATGAAATCAGTGACAAATCTCTCGTCCAACAAGTGGGAGCTCCACAAATAAGAGATCTCACCCCTGTCTACATTACCTGTAAGAGTGGCTTCCGTGCAGAGCAGGCAGCAGAGAAAATGCTCAATCTTGGTTATCGGAATCTCGTGCTCGTGGAAGGCGGCACAGAAGGCTGGGAAAATCTAGGGCTACCCATGCAACGTTGCGGTCGGGTAATTTCACTGGAGCGCCAGGTACAGATTACCATTGGAAGCCTACTTCTTTTGAAAGTGTTTGTCGGCTTTACACTGCATGAGTTGTTCTTTCTCGCAGGTGCTTTGATTGGTGCAGGACTGATCGTAGCCGGAATCACTCGCTGGTGTGGGCTGGCCAAGCTGGTAGCAATGCTTCCTTGGAACCGAAATATCAGTTGTAGTGAAAAGGCATTGGTTTGACATGATTTTACAGTATGAGGAGTTTGCAAAATGATTTTCCGTCAACTCTACGACCATGAATCATCCACCTATACCTATTTACTGGCAGAACGTGTGGGTGGAGAGGCTTTACTGATCGATCCGGTCAAGTCCAATGTGGATCAGTACATACAATTGGTAAATGAAATGGATATGAAACTGGTGATGGCTGTTGATACCCATATTCATGCAGACCATGTTACCGGTCTTGGTGATCTGCGTAAGAGCACCGGGTGTATTAGTGCCATGGGTGAAACGTCCAAAGCCGAATGTGTCTCTCTCCATTTTAAGGAAGGTGAAAAACTCAAGGTGGATAATCTCTATCTGGATATCCTCTATACACCAGGACATACAGATGATTCCTACAGCTTTGTGTTGGCTGACCGGGTGTTTACGGGAGACACGCTACTGATTCGTGGCACCGGGCGTACCGATTTTCAGAATGGGGATCCTGCTGACCAGTATGACAGTCTGTTTCACAAACTACTGACATTACCAGATCAGACACTGGTCTATCCGGCGCATGACTATCACGGCATGACGGTAAGTACGATCCGTGAAGAGAAACAGCACAACCCAAGACTACAGGTGCCTGATAAACAGGCCTATGTGGAGCTTATGAACAGTTTACAGCTGGATAATCCGCGAATGATGGATATCGCCGTTCCGGCGAATCGCAACTGTGGCCTGAAGTCAGTGGCCTAGATGCTGATACAGGTTTCAGAAGAGTTAAATACGATAGGAGGGCTATACCATGACATTGACTACGATGCTTTTTCTTGCACTGACCGGCAGTCTGATGCTGCTGAAAGTGGGATTGATTGCTTTTGCCCTGTTGTTGCTTGTCAGAGGTACAATGCGGGCAGCTCACCCAGGCTCGATGGATCCGAACTATGCAGAGATTCCGCTTGAGGCTAGGTTACAAGGCTCTTATAAACCCTGAATACTTAACCTGGGACCACTTGTAATAAACCTGCCTGGACGACTCTAAGCGAGTATGGACAGGCAGGTGTTTCTGGATCCCGGTATTCACCGGGACGACTTCAAAGCTTTTACCATAAGTACCCTGGTCTCTATTCCATTGGGGCGGGCTGTCAGTCAGCTTCGATGGTCAACGCTGCAGCTCCGGAAAAAGATTCAGTAACGTTCAACCCAATCCAGTTCTCTGTGCTGGATATTTAAAAAATACTCTCTTATCACCAGTATGTTAAAAGTCAGTTTAATTGGTGTGATGCTCGGAATAATCGAAACGTTTTACCAAGAAATACGAATCGTTTTGAAGAACCGGAATAACGCGGGAGGGGTCAATATAGATGTAACTGAGATTATTTAATTGATATCGCTATCCCAGCGAATCGGAGGAGAAAATGGATACGACATATTCTGAGACCGTAAACAATAATCGGGCACCTGAGATCCGGACGTTGGACGATACTGCCCCCTATGAGTGGTTGCGTAACGGCTGGCAAGATTTTCGACAGGCAACCACGCCGAGCCTGACGCTCGGACTTTTGTTTGTGGTGGCCGGCTATGCCCTGGTATCGGCCAGTTGGAACATTCCGTTACTGACCATCACCTTTGTGACAGGATTTCTCTTGGTAGCGCCAGCCCTGGCGCTGGGTTTCTACGAGATCAGCAGACGTCTTCATGGGGGTGAGCACGCAGGCTTCAGCTCCCTGTTATACAGCTGGAAAACCCATGGGTGGCCGGTACTTTTGTTCGGCCTGTTGCTGGGTATCGTGATGGTGGCCTGGGGCAGAGTGACGGGTTTGTTGGTCGCGCTGTCACTGCCTGCAATCGGTCCGTTTAACGATCTGCTGAGTTGGCAGGCACTGACCGATCCGGTATTTATCGCACTCTATATGACGGTGGGCTTTGTTTTGGCGGCACTGGTATTCAGCCTGAGTGTGGTCTCCATACCCATGCTGATCGATCGTAAGGTTGATGTGATTACCGCGGCGATGACCAGTCTGCGTGCAGTTGGTAAAAACCCACGCGTGATGTTTCGCTGGGCCTTCATTATCGCGCTGTTGACAATCCTTGGCATGTTTACCGCATTTATCGGTCTGTTGATCATCATGCCCCTGTTGGGTCATGCGAGTTGGCACGCCTACAAAGAGACGGTAGCAGAATGAAGTCATTATGGGGGTGGAGGCTTGCTTTCATCCCCTTGCCCGTTGCATGTCACCCAAGCAACCAAGGATATCGTCCAATACAATCGGATTAATGATACGTAAATCTGGTATTTTTCAACTCTTTGTCTGAAGCTCAAAACACAATCTGCCGGGTTGCCAGGAGAAGATTGTCAGAGTACGGGGGAGAGCAGCCTACAGGCAGATTCAACCATTTTTCTTGTTCTGGGCAAGCCTTTTCGATATTGCAGGCTGATCTCTTCCGCATTCGTGCAAAGGTCCAGGAACTCCTGCTCCATTTGTCGGGTTATGGTTTCGTCGAGGAAAAACAGGTTGGATTCAAAATTCAGGCGGAAACTGCGCTGGTCCAGATTGGCCGAGCCGATGGTTGAGAGGTAACCGTCGATCGTTATGGTCTTTGCATGGGTCATGCTGTTATTCAGTTCGAATATCCTTACCCCGGCTTCCAGCAGACGATCCTGAAACGACCGTCCCGCATGGAGTACCAGTGGATGGTCCGATCGACTGGGCAGCAGTAACCTTACATCGATACCCCGAAGGGCCGCGGTTCGTAATGCGAACAATATGGGCTGATCCGGGACGAAGTAAGGTGTCTCGATATATACTTTCTGCTGTGCCAGGGTGATTGCGGTGAAGATAAAGAGGTGAATGCTTTTCCAGCGTTCATCCGCGGGGCCGCTGGATAGAAGCTGGGCATGAACAGGTCCGTAGTGTGTGGGTTCCGGGAAATAGTCACGGCGCACCAGATCCTCCGCAGTGGCATGAAACCAGTCCTGGCAGAAGGTCTCCTGAATCGAGTGCACTACCGGCCCCTCTGCACGGGCATGCAGGTCAATCCAGGGTTCAGCTTTGGCGGCATATTGATCACCGATATTCATGCCGCCAATGAAGGCCTGGTTACCATCGATGATGACCAGTTTACGATGATTTCTATTATTCAGAGCAAGTTGACGATTCAGAGGGTTTACCGGTAAGAAGCGTTTTATGGATCCCCCCGCCAGGTGCAAGGGGTGAAAAAATCGTTGCTTGACCGCGCGTGAACCTACATCGTCAATCAGCAGTCGCACCTCGACTCCTCGGTCAGCGGCCCGCACGAGGGCGTCGAGAATCCTTTTCCCGGTGCTGTCTGCCTGCCAAATATAGTATTCGAGATGGATGTGTTGGGTGGCACTGTCGATGGCCTGCTGCAGATTATCGAACAGCCTTTGACCGGATCTGAAAATCTCAATCCGGTTACCGGCAAGTGGTCCTTTACCATCGAATTGACGGGCCAGGTGTATCAGTGATTGTGGTGCCTGCTCGGGTTCCGGGTGGCCTTTGCTGTTGGCCTGCAGTCGCTCTATTTCCGGCGCGAGGTGAGATTCTATTTTGTGGCGTTTTCTGCGCCGCAGGTGTAGCCGGGTGGTACCGAGCAGCCAGAAAGCGATAAGTCCCAAAAAGGGAATAAACACAATCACCAGAATCCACGCCAGGGTGGCGCCCGATTCCCTGCGTTGCAGCAGGATCGTGGGGATGAGTAGCGCCACAATGGCCAGATCCAGAAGGATCCATGACAGATTGAGCCAGCCGGGAGTGGTGATGGTCATAGGTCTATTCAGTGGTTTGACAACAACAGTTGAACACTCGAAAAAAGTGAATCAAAACGAGCCTGATTCCGAATGTCCCAATAATTATTTCGAACAATAATTCATAGTGTAAAGAGATTATGGAGAAGATTCATGGCTTGTTCAGAAACTGTTACCAGGCTATCCCCTGATTCACTCGACAAAAGTATTCAACTATTGTCTTCGATTGATGCGGCAGATGCCCCATTCCTCAGTTGTTACCTCGATCTCGAGGCCGGTATGGAGTCCTGCCGAACGTTTCTGACATCGGAAGCGGAGTTCATAAGCGCGGGACTCGGAGAGATACAGAAGCTCGATTTCGATGAGGCCTTTGAAAGGCTGGTTGAGACCATCGACACGCTCTGTACAGAGGAGATCCGCGGAGTAGCGATATTCAGCCGCAGCCTCATGGGGGGAGGCTTTGTCAACGTGATACCCAGTATGCTGCCGTTCAGAAATCAGCTGACCTACTACCGGGTGCCGGATATCCGGCCACTGTTAAGTCTCAAGGATGCTTATGCCGAGCATTTTCTGCTTTGGGCGTCATCCGATGGGGTTGAGTTGTTACGTGTTGAGGGTGGGCGAGTCAAAACCCTGGCCTGGGTGGCAGAGAAGCGGGTAGCCTGGCATGCCACTGAGCAGAAGCGACTGCTATCGAGGGACAGATCGTTGCGTGCCAAACGTCAGTTTGGTGGATTTGCCCGGCAGACTATCTCGAAGGTTTTGAAGTCAGCAGGGCGACTCAAGCTGGTATTGGCAGGCGACAGTGACCGGCTGCAGAGACTGCGACACTGGTTGCCCCGTCATCTTTTAGCTGCCGTAACCCAGACGGTGACACTCTCTCCATTTCTCGATCGGAGCAGGGCGCTGAGGCAGATTATCGATCACTCGGCTGCAGGATGTCGTGCGGCTGTGGATGCCTTTGCCAGATCCTGTCTGCAGGTTCCATCCATCAGGCGTCGTTGTGTGACCGGTCCCGGTACGACACTATCGGCAATCGAGTCTCAGGTATTGGATACTTTGCTCATAACCAACAATACGACACCTGCACTGCTCCCCTCGACCCATACCGTTGCTTTGCAGAGTTTCGGTAAAGAGGCAGGACAATCATCTGCCTTTACACAGCTTCACTATTGGGATCCCGGGATTGAGTTGAGCCGGTTGGCATGCCAACAAGGTATACGAACCCTGGTGAGCAATGCCCGGGAGCTGTTTCGACAAGGCGGGGTTGGTGGATTGCTCTGTGACGCCAGGGAGGTGGCTGTGATGTCCAGACCGATCTGTCCAACGGTTACCAAGATGGTCGCTTAGGGCCTGTCAGCATCATGGTTAAGCAGATTAAATGTGATGATCCACAGTTGAGAGATCAGGTGCAGGAGCTGTTGAACTTTCATCTGGGTTGTATGGATGAGCTGGTCGAGAAGCTGGAGATGAGTGTTGTCTGCAGCGAGGAAGGGGCAGACGAACCACTCTATCTTTGCCGGGTGGTGGTTACAGATCCCCGCTCCGGCAGGCTGTCGGTGGAGGAGCGTCAGGCTGATATCACCCTGACTGTGAATCGTGCGCTTGCGCGAATCGTTCGCAGCCTGATGCGTCGGCAGCAGAATCAGCAATCGATCTGAAGCGACTTCCGGCCGCTTTTTCTTCCCTTGGTTATTGTGGAGGGAGCAGTGAACTGCTCTCTCCCTCTCTGCGCTTTTGCTTGATCGGTTGATCACCATTGAACGTCATCCTCCCCCCGAAAATCTCCAATGAAAACCCATTAGTTCGAAAAAACCGATTTATTTTTTTTTATAAATTCGATTTTTCTTTTCTCTTATCAGGCCTCATAACTATACACAGAGCACTTTCATCGTTGAGTGCATTCGATTCTTCAGGAGATGAACATGTTTGAGGTCGGGTTCCATGGCGAGTGGTGACAAGGGTTCAGGTATACCCTCCAGGTCGTTCAGTTTCACGTTCCTGCCGAGGCATCTCTCTGCAGTAAATACCTTGCATCTGTTATCCACACTGGGATTGTTTGCTCTGATCTGGTTTTTACTCACCGGTCATGAGTGGCAATCCTGGCTGATCGGAGCGCCGGTGGCGGTTATGGCCGCTTGGAGCACTCTGCAACTGCGTAGTTCGGCAGAAGGACGGCTCAATCTGTCTGGATTGCTCAAATTCCTGCCCTACTTTATCCGTGAATCGGTACTGGGTGGCATCGATGTGGCTTCCCGTGTGATGCGTCCCAAGATGCGTATTGCCCCGGGTTTCCTGACTTACCGAATGCGCCTGACTCAGCCGCCAGCAAGACGGCTGTTTGTCAACAGCCTCAGCCTGTTGCCGGGAACCCTGACGGCAGACCTGGATGGGGCGTCTGTGTACATCCATGCACTGGATCGTCACCTCGATCTGAGTGATGAACTGAGGCGCCTGGAACAGATGGTGTCCGCCGTTTATGGAGAGAGCCTATGAGCCTGCAAAACCCGCTGATGGAATCTCTGTTGGTGACGGCCCTGCTTCTGTTGTTACTGAGCCTGGCGTTGGGAATGATCCGGGCATTGAAAGGGCCGAGCCTGGAAGACCGGTTGCTATCGATACTGCTGCTTGGTACGGGTGGGGTGGCGATTCTGTTACTGCTCTCTGTCTCGATGCAACTGACTGCGCTGCTCGATGTGAGCCTGGTATTGGTGCTGCTGGCGGCGGTTGTCGCGGCTGCCATGACACGACGGGAGAGTGACGATGCTTGATCTGTTGGCTTTGATCCTGGTGTTCAGCGGTATCGTCTTCTTTTTCTTCGGAGCCATCGGTTTGCTGAGACTGCCTGATCTGCACTCCCGGCTACATGCCCTGACCAAAGCGGACAACCTGGGTCTGGGGCTGGTGATTGTCGGGGTTGCGCTGTTGCATGCATCCCTGCTGGTGGGATTGAAACTGTTGCTGATCTGGCTGCTGGCTCTGCTCGGCAGTGCCGCTTCAGCCCATCTGATCTCCCAATATGCCCTCAGGAGGCGCCGACAGTGATCGATCTGAATCTGACGATACTTCCGGATCTGCTGTTGGCGGCAATGCTGATCGGTCTGGCCTGGGCGGCACTCTCCAGCGATGACCTGAGACGGGGCGTGGTTCTGTTCATCGCCTTTGGTCTGCTGCTGGCGATCGTCTGGGCAAGGCTGCAGGCCCCCGATCTGGCCTTGGCCGAGGCAGCCATTGGAGCCGGTTTGTCCGGCGCTCTATTGCTGGTCGCGTTGCGGGATGGGGTAGCTGGCAATGAGACCGCTGGAAAGCTGTCACGGCTCAGTCGTTGGCTGGTGGATCTGTTCGTGTTGATCATGACCTGCCTGATCGGCTGGGTGCTGTGGCTGACCATCTATGCCGAACCGGTGGAGAGATTGGCGCAACTTGCCAACACCATGCTGGATCGCAGCGGGGTCTCCAACCCGGTCACGGCCGTACTGCTCAACTATCGGGCTTACGACACCCTGCTCGAACTGGTGGTGGTGTTGACAGCCGTACTCGGGGTGGTGGTGGTCGGAAGGCAGCGCAGGGGTTATCGACAGGCCGGTCCGGTCTTCTGTGGTCTGGTTCAGTGGCTGGTTCCTCTGTTGGTCGTGACCGCCGGTTATCTGCTCTGGGTTGGCGCCCATGCACCGGGGGGAGCCTTCCAGGCGGGGGCCACCCTGGCGGCTGCCGGGATTGTGCTGAGGCTGGCGGGGTATGATGCGGCGGGACTGCCCGATGGTCGACTGTTGCGCTGGTTGCTGGTGGCCGGAACGGGGCTGTTTCTGTTAATCGGTCTCGGCGTGACACTCAGCGGTGGTGCGGTCCTGCAATACCCTGAAGCCTGGTCAGGCAGCCTGATCCTGTTGATCGAGAGTGCTGCCACAGCCTCGATTGCCGCGGCCCTGGTGTTGGCGTACCGGGGTGGCAGGCCGGGCGATTGGTCGTCAGCGGGTGACCGGGATCCTAACCGGGAGGTCTCAACATGACTCAGGCCCTGATCTACGCTCTGACCGGTGCGGTGCTTTTCATGCTCGGGGTGAGAGCGACCCTGTTACGTGACACCCTTTTGCCGAGGCTGCTGGCCCTGAACGTCTGCGGCGCCGGGGTGTTCCTGGTCTTTGTATCCCTTGCTTACCGGGGTGATTCGATGCCCACGGATCCGGTTCCTCATGCCCTGGTGCTGACCGGTCTGGTGGTGGCCATCAGCGCCACCGCGCTGGCGTTGGCACTCAACCGTCGTTTGCGGGAGATGACGGATGAATAACCTGCTGATCTGGCCCATTGCCGTACCGCTGTTCAGTGCACTGCTGGCACTGTTGTGGATTCGCAGGTCCACCTGGATTGGCGTCTTCGGCACCGCTCTGTCTCTGTTGGTGGTGCTGCTGGTCGGCCGTCAGGTGGTTGAGTCCGGGCCCATTGAGCTGGCACTGGG
Organism: Chromatiales bacterium; assembly: GCA_022360905.1. Classification (GTDB taxonomy): domain Bacteria; phylum Pseudomonadota; class Gammaproteobacteria; order Chromatiales; family Chromatiaceae; genus Thiodiazotropha. The sequence goes on along the minus strand of JAKSBX010000210.1, from coordinate 54,238 downwards.
TGGCTGGACACCGGGACTGGGTATCGCGCTGCGCGCAGACGGCCTGAGTCTGCTGATGCTGCTGATGTCGAGCCTGGTGAGCATGGCGGTGGCGGTCTATGCCAGTGTCTATTTCTCCAAGGCGGAACGGCGTGGTGAGTTCTGGGTGCTCTGGCTGTTGCTGATCACAGCTCTGCACGCCCTGTTTCTTTCCGGTGACCTGTTCAATCTCTATGTCACCCTGGAGCTGCTGGGGCTTTCGGCGGTGGTACTCGCTTGTCTCGGCGGCAGCCGGGAGTCGCTGCAGGCCGCATTGCGCTATCTGGTCATGGGACTGCTCGGTTCGATGGCTTTCTTGATCGGTGTTGCGCTGATCTACGCCGGCTATGGCACACTCGATATGGCTGCCCTGGCCGATGCGATCGAGGCAGGCCCCGCCGCCTGGCTGGCGCTGAGTCTGATGACCGGCGGACTGCTGATTAAATCGGCTCTCTTTCCACTCCACTTCTGGCTGCCCCCGGCGCACGCCAATGCTCCGGCACCGGTCAGTGCAGTGCTCTCCGCGCTGGTGGTGAAGGCGGCCCTCTACCTGATCCTGAGACTCTGGCTCTCACTGTTCGACGGGGTAGTGACCCAGGCGGCGGCTGTGATCCTCGGTCTGCTTGGTGCCGTCGCTGTGGTCTGGGGATCCTGGGCCGCCCTGCAGGCGGAGAGGCTGAAGCTGATGGCTGCTTACTCAACAGTTGCCCAGCTCGGATATCTGTTCCTGTTTCTGCCCCTGTTGACGGCACTGCCGGAAGGCGCGGCAAGGGATGTTGCGCTAGGCGCCCTGGTGCTGCTGGCCCTGACCCATGGTTTTGCCAAGAGTGCCTTTTTTCTTGCAGCGGGGGTGATCATGCAGCGGGCAGGCCACGATCGCATCGCCGAGCTGGGGGGTACCGCGCGGGCTCTGCCGGTGACCGCTTTTACCCTTGCACTGGCCGGTGTGGCATTGATCGGCCTGCCCCCCAGCGGCAGCTTCCTGGCAAAGTGGCATCTGCTCTCCAGCGCCTTTATTACCGGACAGTATGTCTGGCTTCCGGTGATCGCCGTTGGCACCCTGCTGGCTGGCGCTTATATCTTCCGTCTGCTCGGTTACGCCTTTGCTCCAGGTGAGGGAGTCGGTCCCTCACTCTCGGCGGGTCGTGAAGAGATACCGGCGGTTCTGCTGGCGCTCATCGCAACCCTGTTGCTGGGTTTCTGGGCCTCGGCGGTTTGGGAGTTGCTTCCAATCAGTGCCTATGTGGGCGGGGGGGCGTGATGACGATGTCGGTCTGGTTGCCGGTGGGGATTCTGCTCAGCTCCTTCATCCCCGGTGTGTTGATCTTCTTTCAGCCGGAGGAGCGTCATCGGTTGAGGACCTGGCTCAATCTGCTGGGTGCCCTGGTCAAGCTGCTGCTGGTGGGGGTGCTTATCTGGGGAGTGTTTCACGAGCAGGTTTTCGAGACACGCTGGACGATGGCACCCGGTCTCGAATTCGTCCTGCATGCGGATGCCCTGTCGGTACTGTTCGTCTCGCTCTCCACCCTGCTATGGCTGGTCACCACCATCTACGCCATCGGTTATCTGGAGCGGACCCCACACCGCAGCCGCTTCTTCGGTTTCTTTAGCCTCTGCGTCACGGCAACGGTGGGTCTGGCCCTCGCGGGTAACCTGTTCACCTTCGTGGTCTTCTATGAGCTTTTGACCCTGGCCACCTATCCGCTGATCGCCCACAAAGGGTCGCCGGAGGCCCTGCGTGGTGCGCGAATCTATCTGCGCTACACCCTGTTCGGTGGTCTGTTGCTGATGATCGGTGCCGTCTGGCTGCATACCCTGACTGGCGGTGTCGAGTTCGTCGAAGGCGGTATCCTCGATCAGTATACGAATCTCGATCAGAGCACCCTACGCTGGATCTTTCTGCTGCTGATTGTGGGGCTCGGTGTGAAAGCGGCATTGGTGCCCCTGCATGGTTGGCTGCCCCAGGCGATGGTGGCGCCGGCGCCGGTGAGCGCGCTGTTGCATGCGGTGGCGGTGGTCAAGGCGGGAGCCTTCGGTATCGTGCGGGTGATCTACGACGTCTACGGGGTCGAGTTCGCGGCTGAACTGGGAGTGCTGACACTGCTCGGTGCGGTTGCCTCGATTACCATTATCTATGGATCTCTGAAGGCACTCTCCCAGGATCATCTGAAAAAACGCCTCGCCTACTCAACCGTCAGTCAGGTCTCCTATATCGTGCTCGGCACAGCGATTCTCGGTCCTCTGGCCACCATCGGCGGCCTGGTCCACCTGGTGCATCAGGGGGTGATGAAGATCACGCTCTTCTTTGCCGCCGGCAACTATGCGGAGGCGCTCGGTATCCACCGGATCAGCGAGATGGATGGCGTGGGGCGGCGTATGCCCGGTACCACCCTGGCTTTCAGCATCGGTGCACTGGGTATGATCGGCATCCCCCCGGTGGCGGGTTTCATCTCCAAGTGGTACCTGGGATTGGGTGCAGTGGAGGCCGGTGCAGCAGCCTGGGTGGTGCCGGTGCTGATCGCCAGCAGTCTGCTCAATGCAGCCTACTTTCTACCCATCCTCTATCGGGCCTGGTTCAAATCGCCGAGCAGGCCTTGGCCGGCGGATAGGACCGCCGGTTGTGCCAGAGAGTTACCCGATCCACTGCTCTGGCCGCCAGTGACCACGGCGGCTCTGGCACTGCTGATCGGCCTGTTTGCCGCCGCACCCTATAGTCCCCTGGAGTGGGCTGAGCTGATTGCCGGCCGGGAGTACCGGCAATGAATACACTGATGCTGACGATTCCGCCCCTGATACCCCTGGTGCTGGCCTGTTTCGCCCACCGTCTGCAGAGCCGGTGGTGGCTGTTCGGTGCTGCCTTGCCGGCCCTCTATCTCGGTCTGATGGGGGAGCCGGATAGTGCCATCAGCCTGCCCTGGCTGATGCTGGGGATGCACTTCTCACTCGATACCACCGCACAACAGTTCCTTGTTTTTGGCTCGATGATCTGGATGCTGGCCGCTCTCCATATACCGGCTGATGATCTGATGACGGGGGCCGCCGGTTATCGCAAACAGAGTTTTCTGCTTGCCATGGCGGGGAATCTGCTGCTGATCATCGCAGCCGACATGCTGACGTTTTATGTGGGTTTCGCACTCATGGGCTTGAGCGCTTACGGTCTGTTATGGGGGGCTTCCCAGCGAGCCCGCCAGGCGGCGCGTGTCTACCTGGTGTTTACCCTGATCGGAGAGCTGGCGCTCTTCTCTGCATTGCTGCTGCTGATGGTGAACAGTGATTCCCTGTTGTTTGAGGAGCTGCATGCCAAACCGCTTCCTGAGGCGGCCTTGCTGCTGTTGCTTTTGGGTTTCGGTATCAAGGTCGCCATTCCCGGTCTGCACTTCTGGTTACCTCGTGCTTACACCCTGGCACCGCTGTTCGGTGTGGTGGTCCTCAGCGGGCCGATGATGAAGGCGGGATTGCTCGGCTGGTTGCGTTTCCTTCCGTTCGGTACGCCCGTCGATCCATTGTGGGGCGAATTGTTGCTGTTTCTCGGCGTAGTTGGCGTCATCCTTGGGATGCTGATTGGTGCGGTTCAGCGGGAATCACGGAGTGTGCTGGCCTATTCGAGTATCTCCAAGATGGGGCTGTTCAGTGCGCTGATCGGTTTCAGTCTGAATCATCCCGGGATGGTCGCGGGGATACTGCCGGTCATCGTGTTGTTGGCACTGCATCATCTGATGGTCAAACCGATGCTGTTCGTGGGGCTGGACCTCTGGCAGAAGGGCTCTTCCACCTATTTGATATTGCCCGCATTGATACTGCTCAGCCTCTCTCTGGTGGCGTTTCCGCTGACCGGTGGCGGGGCCGCCAAGAATCTTCTGTCCACTGCGCTGAATGGCAACCTTGTCTGGTTGATGTTGCTCGCGGGTATTGCGGCAGCCGTGCTGACGGTACGCTTCCTCTGGTTATTGAAGCGCAGCAAGCGGCCAGTTGAAAGTGGTTCTGTCTCGTTATTGGGATGGCTGGTGCTGCTGCCGGTGGCTGTCTGGGCACCTTTTGCATGGGATGGGATGTCAGTCGAAGCCAAGGCCCTGTTACCGCTGATTCTCGCTGTCGTATTGATGTTGATTGGACGGCTGTTATGGCAAAGGTTCGTTGCAATACCGTTACCAACAGATTTCAGAATCATTCGATTGGTCCCCCGTTTTTCACAAATTGATAAAGACCGATTCAGAGTAAACAACGGCGTGCAACAAATCTGGCTGCCTTTGAAACAGATTCTATCTCATCGACTGACCGAGCCTGGTGGGCAACCAATTGCTAGCCTTCGGGATTCAGCCATCTGGTGGTTGATGTTGATGCTTGCGCTATTGCTGGCGCTGATTTTGAGTCTCTAGGAGGGATGAAATGAAACGTTTCAAGAATATTCTGTTCTTCGCTGACGGTACCGAGCAAGCCGATCATGCGCTGGAAAGGGCGTTTCTGTTGGCAGAGAACAACCATGCCAGGTTGACCTTGCTAGATGTGATTGAGCCTATCGACATTCCTCGGGATATTACAGACCGTTTTGAATTCGATCTGCAGGAGATGCTTACACAGCAGCGCCTGGAGCAACTCGAGGAACTCGCCGACCCATACAGATCCAGTGACAACCTGATCTATGCCAAGGTGTTGGTGGGTAAAGCCTTCATTGAAGTGATCAAGGCGGTGATATCCCATCGTTACGATCTGGTGATCAAATCCGCCCGTTGTTGTGACGGCCTCTCCGATCGGTTGCTGGGGAGTACCGACCTGCATCTGTTGCGCAAGTGCCCCTGTCCCGTCTGGGTGGACAGGCCGGGTGCAGACGCCCGATACAAACGGGTGTTGGCGGCGGTCGATCCAATGGCCCAGGCGAATGACAATTGCGCTTCTTTGGTGATGGGCCTGGCTTCATCCCTGGCGCGTCGGGAAGCGGCTCAACTGAGTGTGGCACATGCCTGGAAAATAAATGGTGAATCGATGTTGCGCGACGGACGCTCGCGATTGTCCCAGTCTGAATTCAATCTGTTGATCAACACGACTGAAATGAATCACCGAGTAAAACTTCAGGCGCTATTAAAGAATTACGGTATGGCAACGGATGATGAGGCGGTGCACCTGATTCATGGCGATGCCTCAAGAGTGATACATCAGCTTTCGGACGACCTCAATGCTGACCTGATCGTTATGGGCACTGTAGGACGAACCGGTGTGCCGGGACTGTTTATCGGCAATACGGCAGAGGATGTACTGCAGAATGCCAAAGCTTCGATCCTGGCGGTGAAACCTTCAAGTTTTGTCTCACCGGTAAAATGAGTTGCGTTAATAAACAAGGTCGGGTTAACTCGAATGGTACTTACTTAAGGGAATAAACCGCCAATGAACGCCAATCACCGCAAAATGCCGCGAAAAATTCTCACATAGCGGACTCTATTAGCGAAGATTCGCGGCGGTTGGCGTTCATTGGCGGTTAATCTCTTAGGGTGGCCCAACTTCTTCAGCAGAATTGGGGCGTAAAAGACTTAAGTAAGTGCCATTCGTGTTAACAGGCCCTAGATAGCGATCCAAGGCGTTGGCTGATTGCTGCAACTGTTGGTCTAAGTTTGTCTGCCTGACCTGGAGGGAATATGCAGAATCTCAAACTGAATCTTAAACATCTGCGATATTTCTGGGCTGTCGCCAGTCATGGCACGATCGTGCAGGCCGCGGAGGCGCTCTTCATTACGCCACAGACGATCAGTGGACAGTTGAGAGAGTTGGAATCACAGGTCGGCAGTGAGCTGTTTCGTAAAGAGGGAAGACGTTTGGTGTTGACTGAAACCGGACGACTGGTCTTCTCCTACGCGGACGAGATGTTCCGTCTTGGTATCGAGCTGCAGGATATGCTCTCCGGTCGTACCCAGGGCACGGTCATAACCCTCAAGGTGGGCGTGGCCATGGTAGTCCCCAAGCTGCTCGCCTATCGTGTGCTCGAGCCTGTGCTGCAAATGCAGGATCCGGTGAAACTGATCTGTCATGAAGCGCCATTGGTCGATCTGCTGGCAGACCTCTCGGTACATAAACTCGATATGGTGCTGGCCGACAGTCCGATCAACCCCACTTTGAACATACGTGCCTACAATCACGCCTTGGGCGAAAGCGGCATTACTTTTTTCGCCGCCCCCGATGATGCTCAACAGTTGCGTTCAGAGTTTCCTGAGAGTCTGCATGGGCAAAATATTTTGATGCCGAGCAGTGGCAGTAGCCTGAGACGTAATCTGGAAATCTGGTTTCAGCGCCAGCAGATCGAACCGGTAGTGGTTGCAGAATTTGAAGACCGGGCCTTGATGAAGACCTTTGGTGAACGGGGTACGGGGGTGTTTACCTCACCAACGGCTGTGGAACAGGATGTGATCGACAAGTATCGGGTGGAGGTTGTGGGGCGATCCGACGAGGTAACGGAGAGCTTCTATGTGATATCGCCTGAGCGGCACATCAAACACCCGGCGATCAATACCATCACACAGGCGGCAAAGGCTGATCTGTTCACCTAGGGCCGGTTGCAAAAGTTAGCGTTATCTGCAGCAGTTTGATTGTCTGAGAAGCGGATTACTTTTGGCTGAAGTTCACTAAAAACAAGCTGTGCTCTCTGGTTCGATCCAGTATCGGGATCGTTAATCCGCTCAGCTGCAATTCTCTATGATTTTATAGTATTCGATATTCAGGCTGGTGATATCCTTGTATTTGAAAACCAGGCGGTCACCGGATATCTCGTAGAAACGAAGTGCTTCACCACTCTGTTCTGTTTCGTCTTCATCCACCGATGCCTCATCTGCAATCAGCTGGCGTCTGACCACGGAGGATAGAATGATACGGTCGAGATTTCCTGAGTCGGTGAGGTAGAAATCCTCCAGGATACCGTAGTAGAGGTAGGTTGCTTCGACCTGTTGTACGGTCACGGCAAGCTTGACGAAATCCGCCTCGTCCCCTTCGTCGTTGAAGCCTTTTAAAAGGTAGAACCAGGGGGTGTCGAAGCGAAAAAAATCGCTCAGAAGGGGGTGTCGGTCCAGTTTGAGTTTGATCACCAGTTTTTGTGCGATCAGGCCAAACAGATAGGAGCAGATATAGATCGACATCAAATAGGTGATGAAGCCGGGCATGTGTACGGCGGAGCGGTTGATGGCCAGCTCAAGCAGATCGCCCCTTGCGGCGGTAAACAGGGTCAGAAACACCTGATAATCGATTGATATCGGCGTGATCAGGTTTGTCAGTTTCAGCCAGAGTGCGTGAAGGAAGATGGCCAGGATCAGGCTTTTGACAGTTTCAGAGGTAAACGGCCGGTTATCCAGCTGGGTTCTTTCCGATCTTGTGAAAGCCCCACGGAAGATAAAGCCGGGCAGGATCAGCAGAAATGTGAGGAGTGCAGGAAATGCTACGTTCACAGTATTAAACTGCGAATCGGATTATCTGGTTTTTTTGTTGTTTCGTACGGGGACGATGCGCAGTTTGACCCCGCCCTTTTTGACGGTATCGGATTTACCTGCAATCCACTCCTGAAAGGCATCCGGATTGGTTTTTTTCAGCTTACGGTAGTTGTCTGATTGCAATGCTTTCATAAAACGGCTTTCCTGATTTCAGCCAGAGGTCATCCTGTGGCTAGTATAGCGTTTAATCCTGGCGAACAGTAGCTCGGGTTTGTGCCGCTTTATGATAGATGGTGGCAGATTGGTCAAATTAAACCATTATTTGCTTATGGGTAAGCTGTGGTAATTGGGTTGATGGTTTGTAACTGTATGAAAAATATAATGTTAGCCGCCGTGTTGTTTTTCCGGCTGAGTCATCGTCAGGGTTACCCGCAGCCCCCCCTCCGGGCGATTCGCCAATGACAGTTCGCCACCATGAGCCAGGACGATGCTGTTGGCAACGGCCAGTCCCAGTCCGGTTCCGCCGGTTTCCCGGTTGCGCGAAGCTTCGAGACGGAAAAAAGGTGTCAATACCGCTTCCAGTTGATCCTCCGGGATACCCGGGCCGCTGTCATCAATTCGGATTGTTACCCGGTTCGGTGTGGCTGAGAGAGTTGCAACTACGGCGTCACCATATTTCAAGGCGTTATCAATCAGGTTGTTGAGTGCTCGACGTAACGAGACGGGGCGGCAGATGAAGTTGAATCGCTCCGGTCCCTGATACTCGGCATCACCGCCCAGGTCCGCATGATCGTCGATCAGGCTTTGCAGGAGTGCGGCGAGATCGGTGGAACGTGCCTGTTCATCCGCCGCCTCGTCACGGGCGAAACTCAGGGTGTCGGAGAGGATCGCTTCCATCTCTGCGAGGGTGGCCAGGGTCTTTTCCCGCATCTCCTGGTCCTCGATATATTCAGCCCTGAGCCGCAGGGTGGTAATGGGGGTTCTCAGATCATGGGATACCGCCGCAAGCATTCGTGAGCGATCGCTGATCTGTTTCTGCAGCCGCTCCTGCATCAGGTTGAAGGCGTGGATGGTTTGACGAACTTCCCGCGGGCCTCGTTCCGGAATCGGGGATTGGGGTTGACCCAGGCCGAAACGCTCGGCGGCATCGGCCAGTTGAGCCATGGGTCGGGCCATACGTCGTGCAATCAACAGGCCGATTACAACCAGCAGTGCCAGCAGTATCAATAGCCCCTGAAGGGTAGTGTTGGCCCATGGCGGTGCATCCTTGAAATGGTGGGTGCGGAAGTTGAGCCATAGATCATCCCAAAGGAGTATCGATATATCGATTGTTTTGATTCCCCTGTCAGCACGGAATCGGAAATGATCCTCATCGCGGCGGGATTTGCCGCGACCATCGAGTTCAACCATGACACGGATTGCCGAGTGGTCGCGGATGCCGGTTGAACGGCTTATGTGGCGGGCAATCTTCTTTTCCATGGGGTGTCTTGGGTGGGAATCTACCCAGGGTGTTTCGTCCAGGCTGATCTTTTCACCTTCTTCTGTGCCCCGTTGGATGATGCGGCTGCGTTCCTGGTCGGTCGCATCACTGAGCAGGCGGGTCAGGGTAGCCACCCGTTGCAGATAGCGATGAAGATTATGCTCATCGAAGCGGGCTTTGCGTTCGTCCTGCAACAGGATCGCACTGCTGATCATCATCAGCAGCGTTGCACCTACCAGTAGCGCCAGGGTACGCCCCGCCAGGGTGTCAGGCCAGAGACGCATTGTTGTTCTCTACCTTGGCGGCAAACAGATATCCGCCGCCACGAACGGTTTTAATGATCTGCGGGCTGCGGGGTTGATCGCGCAGCTTACGTCGCAGTCGACTGACCAGGGTATCGATCGCCCGGTCAAAAGCACGGGCCTCACGTCCTCTCGCCAGATCGAGCAACTGGTCCCGCGAGAGTACCCGGCCAGGGCGGGTGACAAAAGCCATCAGCAGGGTGAATTCAGCGGTACTCAAAGGTACCAGGGTCTGTTGCGGATCGATCAGTTCTCGGGATGCCGGCAGCAGCGTCCAGCCTAGGAAAGTCAATTGTTGTGGCAGCTCCTCCCGGCTGACTTCGGGCATTGTGCTCATGCGTCGCATCACGGCCTTGATGCGAGCAAGTAACTCTCTGGGGTTGAATGGTTTTGCCAGATAGTCGTCAGCACCCATCTCCAGGCCGATGATTCGGTCGGTCTCTTCGCCCATGGCTGTCAGCATGATTACCGGGATGTTCGACTCGGCTCGCAGGTTACGGCACAGGGTCAGGCCATCTTCACCGGGCATCATCAGATCGAGCACGATCAGGTCAATGGCCGCGTCCTGCAGGCGTTTCTTCATCTCCACACCATTCGATGCGGTGGTGATGCGGTATCCATGATCCGTGAGAAAGCGTTGCAGCAGGGTGCGGATCTCCTGGTGATCGTCAACAACAAGAATGTGGGGTTGGCTATCCATGTGCTCAGTTTAAGGCAAGCGTTGACAGGCGGAAAGGAAGTTTGTGACAGATTGTGTCAAATCCCCGGATTGTCATTGGCTGTTACAAATCTGTTGTTTGTTGGCACGGGAGCGACACATGCAAGGTCTTAAATAGCAGTCGTCAGTAAGACAAAGCAACCAATCAATGAGGATAGTGATATGAAAAAAGGTTTAAAGGTTAGCATCGTTTCAGCAGTAATTGCGACATCAGGGCTGTTTGTTCTTGCTTCCAGTGCGGATGCGGGCTGGGGGGGTAAAAGAGGTTATTGTGATCGTGGTGAGATGATGGGAGCGCCCGGGATGATGCAGGGTAAAGGCAAGTTTGGGCCAGCGATGGATCGGGATCTGGATCTGACCGCAGAAGAGGCAAAAACGCTGGTCTCCGCGCGTCTGATCATGCGGGGTAACGATCGCTTGAAAGTGGGCCAGGTGTCAGAGAAGGATGGGGATACCTATCTGGTGGATATCCTCACCGTGGATAATTCACTGGTTCGCCAAATTGAAGTAGATCGTGACAATGGTCTGCCGCGTGGTGGGTTCAAACGCTAATCGTTTTGTTAAGCAGTACGGGGTGGTATTGCACCACCCCTAAGGAATATCTAAGGAGTCTTTGGTTGATTTACCAATCGCCATCCCGGTGAGTACAAGGTTTGGGAAAGTACCCGCCTCACTGGTGGATGAATCAGAGCTTGCCTGAATTAAATCATGATGTGATGCCCCGCCATGGCGGGGCCAAGGATATAGAGAGTCTATCAATAATGAATAACCTGAATACCCGTAAATGGTCAACGCCATTGATTATCGGATCCGGTCTGATCGTGGCGATTTCCGGTGTGCTGATGTTTTTTGGTATCCACAATCCGATACAGCTGGCGCATGAGTGGGTCGGATTGCTGTTTGCTGCAGCCATCGGTTTGCATGTTCTCAATCACTGGGGAGGCTTTAAAAAATATTTTGCCCAACCCGTGGCATTGAGCCTGGTTGGGTCCGTGGCGCTGGTCAGCAGCGCTTTTGTTTTTCTATCCCTTACAGAGGCCGGCGCCAGTCCGATGATGAATATCGTCATGAGTATTGAGTCTTCACCGGTGGATGAAGTTGCCCCATTGCTCAATGAGACGCCTCAAAGTGTTGTGTCGCGAATGGAAGCGGCAGGTCTCAAAGTAGAAGACAGCGCAGATACGATCCTTGAAATCGCCAACGCAAACGATCGTGAACCCCGTGCATTGATGAAGTTGTTGTTCAGTCAGAAGAGCTCTTGAATCACCAGCATCTGTGCAGGGGGTTAATGATGCCCCCTGTCAAACAGAATAAAGATAGCCATTAATTTCAGGGACTCACTACCGGCTGGCTTTGGTGGGCTCGATCCATGCTTAGAAGAAAATGGTCACGGTTGGTCGTTGAGAAGCTGATGAATGGCTTTTAGGTGGTCATTTTTATCTTCTGTATTATCACCCTGGTAGAGAGTCCATGAGCGGTCGCTCTCAAGCCGGTAACTGCCGATGAAACGATAGGGCGGTTTGCCTTGCCAGTCGTCTGGCGAGAGCATGGAGAGTAGGGAATTCCCATGACTGTTCTGATAGAGGTGGTAGACCTGACCAGGTTTCTTCTGGAAGTTGCATCGGGCCCGGTGAATCTGTTGGTCGCGGGCCGTTTGTTCAAGTATGGACTTTGCCTGTTGTTGTAATATCTTTACCTGTTCAGCGATTATTTTCAATTGACTCCCGGCTCGATTTGCCAGCATTTCATCCGCTTGTTCAATCTCTTTTGCCAGATCCACCAGGTTGAACGCCGGGGCAAGTCGGCTGACCGGGTATGGTGAGGTGTGGTCTGGGCTGAGCTGTCGATCTGTTTTCTTGTTCATGATCTATACCCTATCCACCTGTTTCAGTAGTTTTGCATGGTTTTCATTGAGTTAGGGGCTGTTAGGTCTGATTCTCCATATCATCGGGAGCATATTTACCCGCTGTCATGCTCAGCGTCAACCGGCCCCATGAGCGTGGCTGAATCGTTTCTCGTGGCGCCCATGTACCGTTAGGGTTAAGCCTTTGTTGTTAAAGGGTGAACAACCGCCGCCGATAACTTTATTTATAGGCATTTTCATCGTTACAGGCCCTGATTGGCCTGGTTTTCTTCAGAATTTTCGAATCTATGATTAATCTTCCTGGCCATAGGCAGACCTGGTTTTCTAGACTGATCACTCTATTGCTTTTTCTATCGTTTGTTTGGAGTGGATCGGTCCTGTCAGCCAATAATTTGCAACAGACCAAAAGTGGATATCAGTCAGTTGTTCTGCAGCTGAAGTGGAAGCATCAGTTTCAATTTGCCGGATATTATGCCGCCAAGGCGAAGGGTTACTACAGAGAGGTGGGGCTGGATGTTGAAATCAGGGAGCATCAGGGACGTGCCCCGGTTGAGGTGATGCTTGGCGGTGAGGCCGATTTTGCAGTCAGTGGAGCTAACGCATTGATCAAGCGTGCCAGTGGTTACCCGGTGGTGGCCTTGGCAGCGATTTATCAACACAGTCCCTATGCACTACTGGTTAGAGGGGATTCGGATATTCACCGGGTTCCCGATCTGTTCGGTCGGCGGGTAATGATCGGCGGTGGTACGCAGGATGCTGCACTCCATGCAATGCTGAAAAGGGGCGGGATCGGCAGCGAGGATTATCTCCGTCTATCCAGTAGTTATGATGCGAACTCGTTGATTTCCGGGCAAACCGACGCTTTCAATGCCTATATGACCGACCAGGGTTATCTGCTTGGTCAGGCTGGTGTGGTGCCCCGATATATCATGCCGAAGGACTATGGTATCGATTTCTATGGCGATGTACTGGTTACAACCGAGCAACTGATCAGTGATAAACCGGATCAGGTCGAAAACTTTCGCAAGGCAACGCTAAAGGGCTGGGCCTATGCGTTGGCACATCAGGATGAGATCGTTGATCTGATATTACAGAAATACAATACACAGGGTATGTCCCGTGACCATCTTATCTATGAAGCCGATGTCTCCAATGAGTTGATCCAGCCACTGTTTGTTGAGATCGGTTACATGCATCCCGAGCGCTGGAAGCAGATTCATGAAATTTTCATCGAATTGAATTTTCTCGGCGAGAACAGTCGTATCGATGGATTGTTGTACCAGGCAAAATCACCCATACCTGACTGGTTAAGCTGGAGTTATAAACACTATATTTCTGTCTTGATTGGTGGATTGTTGATCATTGGTTTGCTGCTATTGTTGGTGATTGTTAGGTTGCAGCTATTGGTCAGGCATCATACTACCGAACTGATTGAAAAAGAGCGTGGTTATCGAACAATATTTAATGCGGCCCCGGAGGGAATGTGGGTAATCGATCCTGAACGCAAGACGGTGGATGTCAATGAGCGTTTACAAGAGTTGCTGGGTTACAGTAAAGAGGAGATGCAGGGGAAAACCCCGATGGAGTTTGTCGACGAGGCAAACAAACTGATTTTTATTGAGCAGACTAACAAGATAAGTAAAGTCGAAAGGCGCAGTTACGACATTGAACTGCAGCACAAGGATGGCTACAACATACCAACCCACTTCAGTGCGGTAACCCTGAGACAGAGAGATGGTAGTGTGTTCTCCTCAATTGCCTTTGTGGAAGACATTACAGAGCGTAAAAGACTGGAGGGTGAATTACGAGCCGGAGAACAGAATTTGCGACGTCTGGTGAATTCACAGCCGGCCTGTGTCAGTACCATCGGAAAAAAGGGGGAGTTGCTCAGTATCAACCCCAAAGGGCTTGAGATGATTCAGGCGGATTCATTGGATCAACTGTCAAAGAAAACTATTGTTGATTTGATTGATGAGCCTTATAAAGAGGCCTTTGAACAGATCAATCAACTGGTTTTCGAGGGTCAGAGTGCATCCTTGACTTTCAGTATTACCGGCTTAAAGGGCAGACATGCCTGGCTGGAAACCCATGCGGTACCAATCATGGATTCCGAGGGTGAGGTTATCGAGCACCTTGGCTTGACCCATGATGTAACCGATCGTCTCAATATGGAGATGCAGGTTTATAGCGAACGTGAGTTTTTGCAGACTGTTATCGATAACATCACAGATGCGGTGATGGTGATCGATACTGAATTGCGGATTCAGTTGCTGAACAAGAGTGTCAAGCAGGTACTGAAGGGGTTTGGTTTTAACGGTGAACAACCAGAATACTATTTTGACCTGCCATTTGTCTCATACCCGACAGATCATTCAAATGCTCAGGATTGTCCTGTACATCGGGTGCTTGAAACTGGACGTCAGGCCAGCGCAATACTGACCCGGCCTTTTTCATCAAACAGTCGCGAACTGAAGCGGGTTGAAGTGATCGCTTCGCCCCTGCTGAACAGTGATGGCACACTGCGTGGGGTTATCGAAGTGGCGAGGGATATCACTGAGCATCTTGAGTTGCTGGATGAGGTCAAGCAGCAAAAAGATAATCTGCAGCATCTTGCGCATCACGATTCGTTGACGAATCTGCCCAACAGGGCCTTGTTTCTGATGCGCCTGCAGCAGGCGATCAGTAAAGCCAAACGTAGCAATTCGCAACTTGCCGTGTTGTTTGTCGATCTGGATCGATTCAAGGAGATCAATGACAGCCTTGGTCATGCGGTTGGTGATATGGTGTTGAAAGAGGCTGCCAAACGATTTTCACAAAGTGTACGCGAAGAGGATCTGTTGGCTCGCTTGGGAGGAGATGAATTCACTTTTATCTCGGAGGGTCTAATAAAACCACAGCATGCGGCTATTGTGGCACAGCAGATAATCCGTTCTCTGGAACTGCCATTTGAAATGGACAATCATCAATTCTTTCTTACCGCAAGTATCGGTATCAGCGTTTATCCTCAGGATGGTCGAACAGCGGACACCTTGCTGCGGAATGCGGATGCGGCCATGTATAAAGCCAAGGACGAAGGTAAAAATACATTTCAATACTATACCGCTGATATGACCGAGCAGGCCTTTGAAAGGATTTTTCTCGAATCAAGTTTACGGCGAGCGTTGGCCGAGGATCAGTTAGTCGTCTATTACCAACCTCAGTTTGATACAGCTGGGGGTGGTCTGATTGGTGTGGAGGCACTGGTGCGTTGGTCGCACCCGGACATGGGCATGGTTTCCCCATCGAGATTTATTCCATTGGCGGAGGATACCGGCCTGATTATTTCGCTGGGGGAGCAGGTGTTACGGATTGCCTGTAGTCAGATGGCCAGCTGGTACGAGCAGGGAATAGCGCCGCAGCGGTTGGCCGTCAATCTATCGGTAAAACAGATAAGCAGTGCCGAGCTTATACCGACAATCAAAACAATATTGGATGATACAGGATGCCGGTCTGAGTGGTTGGAGTTTGAGGTGACTGAAGGTTTCTTGATGAAGGACCCTGAAGCTTCGGTTTCAATTCTTCAGCAGTTGCGTGACTTGGGGGCGGAGCTGGCGGTTGATGATTTTGGTACAGGTTACTCATCACTGGCCTATCTGAAACGATTTCCGCTAACAAGACTAAAAATCGATCGATCGTTTATTCATGATGTACCAGGTGATGCTGATGATGTGGCCATTACCCGTGCCATTATTGCGATGGCCAAGAACCTGAATCTGAAGGTTCTGGCAGAAGGTGTAGAGAACGAGGAGCAGAGGAGTTTTCTGGTAGCCGAAGGTTGTAATGATGCTCAGGGCTTCTATTTTGGTCGGCCACTATCCGCAGCGGAGACCACCAAGTTATTGCTGCGGGAAAATAGTCGTAATAGCCGTTCATCCGGTTCGGATCTGCCTGATCCGTTACGCGGTTAATCAAATTCTGTAAAGTACAGGGACTCCAATCAGCTCCCGCTATGGTGCCTTGTTTGATCGATCACTGGCGGTTCAAGGAGTGGCGCTTGATCTAAGGGAGCTTCAACTCCCTGGAACTCTTACTCGGCATTAGCATCTTACTGCTTACTCGATGCTCCATTGGTCTGTTTTCAGGACTTTATACATGCCTTTAACGTGGGCAAGCTCATTGTGGCTGAGGGTGAAACAATCGGCCGTCGGTTGAATCGGCTCTTTGTGAATATTTGTCGGGTCGAGATAGAATCGGTCAAGTCTTCGATGGATATTTGATATGCTGTGGTTACTCTGTCTGGCAGAGTTAACCCGGCTGCCGGCTGGCTCGATTGAGGTCGATCTGGGCCGGGTTTCTCAATTACACTCACTATTTAATCAAAGGTAAGACTTAAAGCATTTCCGCTCAGTGCTTCTGCAACCCCTATGCGAAATTCGATTTTTATACTGGTCTTGCTGTTGATCCCAGTCAACCTCTATGGCCTGGAGGTGGCCGTCAGTGTGAAGGGTTTGGAGTCGCAGCTACGGGACAATGTACTGGTATATCTCTCAATCGAGCGGGAGAAGTCCCGCGCTTCGCTGAATGAGTCCAGGCTGCGTCTTCTGCATGACAAGGCGGAGGGGGAGATAAGAGAAGCGCTGAAGCCATTCGGCTATTTCAAACCCAACATCACCGGCAAACTGGAGCAGCGAGAAGAGAAATTCTATGCAACTTATCGCGTCCAGCCAGGCCCTGCCGTGAAGATTACCGAGGTCGACTTCCGGGTTTTCGGTGAAGGCAGTGAAGATCCGCGAGTGGACAAGGATTTTCCCCTGAAAGCGGGTGATGTGTTGGATCAAAGTGTTTATGACGGGGCAAAGCAGTCTTTGCTGTCAGATACCATAGAGCTGGGCTACCTGGATGCAAAATATCTGCAGCACAAGATTCTGGTGGATACGGAAAGTGATACGGCCACCATCCATCTGCACCTGGATACCGGCATGCGGTTGCGCTTCGGTGAGGTTCGATTCAACCAGGATGTGATGGATGCTGAGTTTCTTGCCCGCTACGTACCCTTCAATAGCGGTGATCCGTTCAGTCAGGAGGCGCTGCTTAATTTACAGGGACAATTGACCGACAGCGAATATTTCAAACGAGTCGAAGTGATTAGCCGCCGGGATCAGGTGGAGGGTGATCGGGTACCGGTGGATATCAATCTCAAGCCCAACAAAAAAAACCGCTACCGGATCGGCCTGGGTTATTCCACTAACACAGGGCCGAGACTGACCCTGGACTGGAAAAACCGCCGTATCGGCCGCCGGGGCCATAGAATGCGTACAGAGTTTCAGGTTTCAGAACTGCTCAGCAGCCTAAGCAGTGAATATGTCATACCTTTGGAGCGGCCCACCGAGGACTATCTGCGTTTGGGGGCCTCCTATGAGCATTTCAACACTGACACCAATCAGGGGGACCGGGCGCTAATCAATCTTACCCACTCAGTGAGCCTGGATAGAGGCTGGCGGCGCAGCTTGGGGCTGGAGTATACCCGTGAGGATTATCAGGTCGGCAGTCAGGAGGATAAAGCAAGACTGTTGGTGCCGAGCGTGGATTGGCTGCGGGTCAAGAGTGACAGAAAACAGCGGATTGAAAAGGGCAAGCGCCTGAATTTCCGTATCGAAGGGGCCTCGGACGCTGTTTTGTCATCCACCAGCTATTTCCAAGTCTATGCCAGTGGAAAGGATATCCGCGCTCTGGGTGATGGGGTGTGGCGCCTGCTGAGTCGCGTGGAGTTGGGAGCAACCTGGGCCGAAGATTTTCCTGAGTTACCGCCGAGCAAGCGCTTCTTTGCCGGTGGCGACAACACGATTCGGGGGTTTGGTTATCAGGACCTGGGGCCTGAAGATGATGCGGACGATGTGATCGGGGGACGCTATCTTGCCGTGGGCAGTCTGGAGATCGATCGCCACATCAGTGGTAAATGGAGTGGCGCCCTGTTTGTCGATGCGGGTAACGCCTATGATCGGGTCTATGATTCGGAAACAGCCTATGGGGCCGGGTTGGGTGTGCGCTGGCAATCTCCGGTTGGACCGGTTCGTTTTGACGTGGCTTCCGGCTGGGTCGAGGACGAGCAGCACTGGCGACTGCATGTTGTGGTAGGGCCTGAATTGTGACCCTCTATAGAACGATTGCCTTGTCGCTCGGTGGCCTGCTGCTGCTCTGCCTGTCGCTGATTCTCTACATTGGCATGAGTCAGGATGGTGCCAGACGTCTGTTTGACCAGGTCCAACCCTACCTGCCGGGAAAACTGAGTGTCGATTCCATCGAGGGGCGGCTCGCCGGACCTTTGCTGATCAATGGATTGTGCTATCAACAGCAGGATGGGCTGAAGCTCTGCAATGAGATCTTCAGATTCGATTGGCGCCCATGGTCCCTGTTGAAAGGGCGTCTTGAGATCACAGAGCTGTTATTCAGCGATACGGCCCTCACCCTGCCGGAAGGCGAATCCTCCGATCAGGACCGTGCCCCGTATCAGGGTGTGAATCTACCCCTGGAGATTACGATTGAGCGCTTTTCCAGTAGCCGCTTCCAGCTCGCCATCAGTCCGGATGGGGAGCCCCTGGTGGTCGATCACCTCAACTTCGGGGCAACTACCGAAGATCGGCATCTGGTGATCACCGGTCTCGATTTCAAGGGGCTCTCCGCTGAGCTGTGGGTTGATGGCTCTGTGGGGTTTGATCGAGAACTGCCCCTGTCACTTCAGCTGGCATGGCGCTACAGCCTGCCTGAAGGGCCTGTCATTGCGGGAGAGGGGGAGATCGCTGGCGATGCAGAGAATCTCCAACTGCAGCAAAAACTGCAGGCACCGGTTGCCAGTGATATCCAGGTGGATCTTCAAGATCTCTTCGGTGTCGCCGACTGGCAGGCCGTGCTGGCGGTTGATCAAGCTGAACTGGCTGCGTTCACGGCCGATTTTCCTGCAACGGTTAAAGCAAAGATCAAAGCTCAGGGAGATCTTGAACAGTTGTCATTGGAAGCAGATATCCAACTTGACGAGCCCACGCTGGGTGAGTTGTCCAGTCAGCTGTCAGCCAGCTATCGGGGTAACAGATTTGAGCTATCGAAGCTGAAACTGACCAATCCCAATAATCTGCAGATTGATGCCCAGGGTCACTATCGGTTTGAGGATCGTGTTCTGGCAGCAAGCCTAAACTGGCAACAGTTGAGCTGGCCACTTACTGGCGACTCCGTGAGCGTGGCCAGTGAGCAGGGTGCGCTCGATCTCAAGGGAACGCTCGATCGTTATATCTATAAATTGAACATGGCAGTCGATGTGCCTGAATTGCCTGCAGCAGAGATTCAGGCAGATGGCCGCGGGAGTCTGCAAGCCATCACGCTGGAGCAGATGGCATTGCGTCAGGAGGATGGCCTGATCAGCGGTGAGGGAGAGTTCAATTGGTCAGACGATCTGAAGTGGCGGATGGATCTTGTTGCAGAGGATTTCAATCCTGGCATTGTGCATCAGGCGTTTGCGGGGAGACTGGGCTTTCGCCTGAGCAGCAAGGGTAAGCTGGACAATCAGCAACCTCAGGGAGAGCTGCGGCTCGAGTCTCTCAAGGGTCGCTTGCGTGACTACCCCGTGCAAGGTGAAGGGGAGATCAACTTTCGTCATAAGCAGGCGACCATCAAAACGTTAAGTCTTCAGAGTGGGCCGAATCGGATCAATGCATCCGGCCGTGTCGGCGATCAACTTGAACTCGACTGGTCGATGGCGGCTCCGGATCTGGCTGGATTCTGGCCAGGCCTTTCCGGTGAGCTGAATGGGCAGGGTCGATTGCAGGGCAGTCTCAAATCACCACAGATCGCGGCCGAGCTGTCCGGGCGGGATCTCGCCTATCAGAGTTATGCCTTAGAAAGGCTTGCCGGGGAGTTGGCGTTCAGCATGGAGCAGTCCCAACCACTAAAGCTGCGGCTTGATACCAGTGGGTTGGCCGTCGCTGGTCGGCAGTGGGAGGCGCTGAAGATTGACCTTGATGGGCGTGTCGAGGCGCATCAGCTGAGGCTGGATCTGACTGGGCAGCAGGTGCCACAACTTGCCCTGACGATCGATGCCGGTTTGGATCAAGCGGGGCTTTGGAAAGGCAAATTACAGCAGCTTCGCGCAGAGTCAGAGGAGCTTGGCAGGTGGCAGCTCGAACAAGCTGCGGATTTCCAGCTTGCAGAGACAGAGCAGTTTTTGAATCCATTCTGCCTGGTTAGCAGTGAGAGCAGGCTGTGTGGTGAGTTTGCAAAACATCCGAGTGCGGATTGGCAAGCTCAACTGCAGCTGGAAAATTTCAATCTGCAAAGACTGGAGGTCTGGGCCCCCGGGGGTACGAAACTCAAGGGCTTTGTGGGATTCGAAGCAGATCTGAATGCCAACCGGGCTGACGGGATTGAAGGCCGGATCGATCTGAACCTGGCGCAGGCCGGACTGGGATTCGATTATCAGGATCAGCTGCACGAGATCGACTTCTCCGGCAGCCGATTGGCTGCCAGGCTCGACGCCCAGGGAGGCACTGCTGAACTGGAGATGCCGCTGAAGGAGCTTGGCGGAATCCAAGGCAAACTGGTATTGCCTGGGCTGAAGCTGCCCGAGTTCGACGGGCAGAAGCAGCCGATATCAGGTCAGCTGAAAGGTAGCATCGAGAACCTGGCTATGGTCTCCAGCCTGTTGCCTCAGTTGCAGAACAGCCGTGGAAACTTCAATGTCGACTTCGAGATTCAAGGGGTGCTGGCGGAGCCCAGGCTGCAGGGTGAGGCAAAGCTAACCGATGGGGCGGTCGATATCGCCGAACTGGGTACTGAGCTGAGGGATCTCGAGCTGCAGATCGTGGCGGTTGAGTGGGATCGTTTGAAAGTGGCCGGTAAGGTCAGCTCAGGGGATGGGCAGCTGTCGATCAATGGTACCACCCGACTGAATGCGGCTGAAGGCTTCCCCTCCGAATATAAGATCAGCGGAAAATCCTGGCGGGCGGTGGATATCCCGGAGGCCGAGGTGCTGATCTCCCCCGATATTCAATTCAAGCATCAGGCCGATGGCAGTGAAATACGGGGCTTGATCAAGGTGCCTTACGCCAGGTTGCGGCCGCGGGAACTACCCAAAGGTGCCGTTTCGGTCAGTTCGGATATGGTGTTGAAGCAGTCTGAACAGGATGGTGAGACGAGCAAGCAAGAGGTTCCCTTTCGTGCTGAAGTGAGGCTTGCTTTGGGTAAACGTGTCAGCTTTGATGGTTTTGGTCTGCGGGGAAAATTCAAAGGGGATCTGTTGATCATCGATGAACCGGGTCGCCCGGTGATCGGCCGGGGCCGCCTCGGTATCGAAGAGGGTGTCTACAAGGCCTACGGGCAAGATCTGAAGATCGAGCGGGGATATGCTCTGTTTGCCGACAGTCCGGTGGATAATCCGGGGATCAACGTGCGCGCAGTACGGGAAGTGGATGATGTGATTGCCGGGCTGCGGGTCAGCGGCACCTTGAAGAGCCCCAAGCTCGATCTGTTCTCCACGCCGGCGATGTCAGAGAGTGATGTGTTGAGTTACATACTGACCGGCAGGCCCCCCGGAGAATCCTCCGGCCAAGTGGGCCTGGCCGCGGCATTGAAAGCGAGTGGCGCCAGCGATATTGCTTCTGAACTGGGACGGCGCTTTGGGCTGGAGGAGTTCAGGCTGGACACCGGTAGCAGTCTGGAAGAGGCCTCTTTCGTTGCCGGCACCTATCTCTCACCCAGGCTCTATGTTCAATATATCAACGAGCTCTCCAGTGCGGAGAGTAAGTTGCGAATGCGCTATGACCTGACCGACCGCTGGCAGTTGGAAGCAGAGACCGGTCGCACCCAGGCGGGTGACTTTTTCTATACTTTTGAGAAATAAATTCCCATTAATCTCAATGCCGTTAGCTGATTTGGTCGATCGGCGGAATGGCCCTCAATCAAAAGCCGCTTGATCGATTGTTGTGGATCATAAAGATGCCAGCTCAGCCAATATACCCCCTTCCATCTTTCGCAAAAAACGAACTTTTTTTGATTAAACGATGATCATTTGATTTGCGTCAGTCGTCGCCTATTGCTTATTATGAGCCACTTTTGTCCAATATTACCTTGGACAAAAAGCATGGAGGAGTTTGGGTATGTCTAAGTCAAAAACTTATAGTATCGGCCTTATATCGAGCCTAACCGGTGTCAAGGAGGCGACTCTGCGCAAGTGGGAAAGTCGCTATGGTTATCCTGATCCTGGACGGTCAGATAGCGGCCGTCGTTACTATTCACAAACCCATCTGAGCAACTTGATTTCAATTAAAGAGCAGGTGGATACGGGTATTCCGATTCGCCAAGCGATTAGTAACCTGAAGAAAAGCATCCATCCTGTGCAGGTAAAAGATGTTGCAGATATGGGGGAAGTAAAAGCTTATGGCGTAGCCCTGGAGGCGCTTAAGGCTCACGACCTGGAGCTCTGTAAAAGTGAATTGAGAAAGATGCTCAACAGGGGGGCTTTGGTGGAGTGTGTCGAACGGAGTTTGGCGCCAATGATGGTAGAGGTTGGCGAGTGCTGGTATCGGGGGGAGATCAGTCCCTATCAGGAGCATTGCATATCGAGTTTGCTTGAGATGGCCTTGATAGAAGCCTCACTGAAAAAGCGGGTGACTCAGAGAGGCAGAAACGTACTGCTTACGACGCCCTATGGTGAGTTGCATACCCTTGGGCTCAGCTTATTGGAGATTGTTCTCGCATCCATTGGTGCACGCTGTCTGAACATAGGAGGTGGCTTATCGTTTGAAGAAGTAAGTAAAGCGGTCCACTCCTATTCAGTAGAGATCGTCTGTATCAGTGTGAGTCTCTACTGTAAACCCAGAATTACTTTTCAATACCTGGCTGAGTTGAGGAATTGTTTACCGGCTCAAGTGGAACTTTGGGTTGGAGGCCAGGGGATTAATCTGATGGAGAACCTACCGGATGGGGTCAGGTATTGTACAACTGTCGGCGAGGCGGCTGATCTCTACTCATCATTACCCAATAGCTATAGACCCGGGATCAAGTGAAGTATTTATGAGCGTTATCGACGGTAAGTTTGAAACAACAAAAAAATTCAACGGCTTTGTCGTTGGAATAGGTGCGTCAGCCGGTGGTTTGGAGGCGTTGGAGAGATTCTTTACCCATTGTCCTAGTGACACCGGTTCAGCGTTTGTCGTTGTTCAACATCTGTCGCCAGATCACAAAAGCATGATGATAGACCTGCTGAGCAGGTATACATCAATGAAAGTAGTGATGGTGAAAAATGATATGCAACTGGAGGCTGATAAAGTCTTTCTGATTCCCGCAGGAAAGATTATGCGGTTGGAAGAAGAGCGCTTCAAGCTCGAGCCTAAGGTGGCGCATGTATTGACTCTACCGATAGATATCTTCTTTACCTCGCTGTCGGAGTCGTTCAATTCAAGAGCAATAGGTGTGGTGCTTTCCGGCACCGGTTCCGATGGCAGCAGGGGAGCTATAGCGATCAATGCGTCTGGCGGGTTCCTGATGGCGCAAGAGACGAATAGTGCGAAGTTCGACGGGATGCCTGCGAGTATTATCGGAACTGGCCTGGTGGATGCCATAATGCGTGCCGAGGATCTACCTGAACGTTTGTTGTCACATATTCGGAATATGCCGCCGGGGCCTCTGTTATCTGAGCCGGTAGAGGAAGAGTTGCCGATTTCAGATGATGAGGCCTATGAAGGAATTCTCCAGCTATTATTACAAACGGTCGGAATAGATTTTCATGACTACAAAATAGCCACTATCCTGCGCCGGATAGAGCGAAGAATGCAGGTTAGACACCTGAGTAAGATCGATCGCTATTACAGTTTACTTAAGGAGGAGCGGCAGGAAATATTTACCTTGAAAAGGGAGCTGTTGATACCGGTTACAAACTTTTTCAGGGACCCGGAGACATTCAAGGTACTTGAAACTCACGTTATCGACAGAATTGTTGAGAATGCATCGACAGGTTCGAGTATTCGGGTATGGATTTCGGGTGTCTCTACAGGTGAAGAAGCCTATTCAGTAGCGATGTTGTTCTTAGAGGCATTTGAGAAATTCAGACGCTGGCCAAATTTAAAGATATTTGCCACTGATGTCAGTCAGGAGAGTATTGATACTGCTGCTTCAGGTAACTATTCAGAAGCTACTGGAACAGAAATCACCAGTGAGCGACTGGAGCGGTTTTTTACCCAATCCGGAAATTCATATAACGTTAAACCCGAGCTTCGACAGACTGTTGTATTTGCCAAGCACAATCTCCTATCGGATCCACCTTTTACTCAGATGGACTTGGTCTCTTGTCGCAATACCCTGATCTATTTTACCCATGAAGCGCAAAACAAGGCACTTCAGCGCTTACAGTTTGCTATAAAGCCTGAAGGTTATTTGTTGCTCGGTTCGAGTGAATCGATAGCCAGCGCTGATGTTGGTCTGCTGGCCATAGATACAAAGCATAAACTCTACCAGAAATCTGCTAACCCACCGCCTATGCGTTTCGACTCTGTTAATGAACCTTTTAAGCGATATGTTGCAAGGTCAAGTAGGAAAAACTCATCTCGTTCGTCAAACCACCTTTCCGACAGCAGTATAATCGATACAGCCGTAAAAGGTCTGGTAAAGGAATATGTGCCTCCCACTATGCTTGTGAACAGTCAGAACGAGGTTGTACATCTGTTTGGGGATGTGACTCCATTTATGCAGGCCAAGGAGGGAGTGGCAAGTCTCGAGTTGAATCGTCTATTGCCTGAAACAGTAGTGCCAGTGGCATCGGCATTGATTTTCAAAGCGGCCAAAGAAAAAGAGAAAATCGCATCTGATGCAATACGTATAACAACTGGTGAAAAAGAAAAAAATATCAGGGTCTTAGTTTCTCCTATTGTGAGAGATGGATTGGACACATTGCTGTTGCTCAGCTTTATAGAAAAACATGAAGGTGATGGAGATGTAAAACCAAAATCTATAGATATTGATGCTGAGACTGTTGAAAGAATAGATGTCTTAGAGAGTGAATTGGCTGCAACGCGTGAGAGTCTGCAGGCGACAATTGAAGAACTTGAAACCTCGAATGAAGAATTGCAGGCAACCAATGAGGAATTGATGGCCTCGAACGAGGAGTTGCAAAGTTCCAATGAGGAACTGCAGTCTGTCAATGAAGAGTTGAATACAGTTAATGCAGAGTATCAGGAGAAAGTCCAGATACTAAACAGAGTAAATGCCGATTTGGACAGTATGACAAAAGCGGTTGGTGTTCCGACCGTCTTTGTCGATCAACACCTGAATCTGACAAGATATAGTCCTGATGCGGTTGGAATATTCAAAATCAGGGAAACGGATATCGGACGGCCTTTGGACGAAATCAACAATATCCTGATTTACAATGGATTAATGGAGGACTTTAAAAGGACGATGGCAACCGGTCGACTGATCCAGAAAGAGGTTATGACGAGTAATAAGGCTGTCTATCTGGTGAGGCTGCTCCCTTACCATATATCGAATGATAGACAGGGTGCAGTGGCCACTTTTATAGATGTTACAGCCTATCGAGATCGTGAAAGACTACAGTCAATAATCGATGCGCTACCAGAACATGTCGCTGTTCTAAGTCATGACGGTACCATCATGATGGTAAATAAAGCTTGGGTGAGATTTGCAAAGGCGAACGGGGATGCAAATCTAGAGACTACAGGGGTTGGTGTTAACTATCTGGAAACCTGCTATGGATCAGGTGCGCACTCCGCTAGTGATGCGAGAGAAGTCTATGTGGGTGTCAAGCAGGTGCTTGAGGGTTCAAAGGATGTTTTTAGTTTTGAATACCCATGTCATTCTCCAAATGAGAAACGATGGTTTGTCATGAATGTCGCACCGGTTACTACAGATGATTATGGTTGTGTGGTGAGTCACGTCAATATCACCACATGGTATGAAGAGTAATATTGCATCATCATAAATATCGTCATGCACTATAAAAGCTTTTTTGAAAACCAGCCGGCTGCAGCGCTCGTTGTAGATAAATTTAATGTAATTAAGTTGGCTAATGAAAAGGCGGCGTGTCTGTTTGGTTTTAGGGTTGCAGAGATGATGGAAGGTCATTTCCTGCTGCGATTGTTCAGTGTAAATGAGACAGTAAGACTCAAGGAATCTTTACTCAGCTTGAAGCGAAACATTACAACCTGCGTAGAAGAGGTGAACTACAAGGACAATGGTGGTGTTGTTCATCACCTGGATCTTCATTTGACGGCAATGTTTGACTCGTTGTTAGAATGCGAGCTGGTTTTGGTTACAGTGTTGATTCACAAAACAGACCTGGAAGAGGATATTAATAAGAATAGCTTGCTGGCTATACTGAATAACTTGGATGCTTCTGTAATCACATACGATAGAGACGGAGTCTGCACTTTTGCCAATGATGGCTTCTTAAAGGTCAACCAAAAACGTTATGAAGAGGTTGTTGGTAGGCGTAGAGAGGCATGGATGCCATATGATATTGCTGTAAAAGAAGAGGCGAAATCGGCAAAAGTCCTGATCTCTGGTTTGTCTTCCAGCGATGAGTTGGAGTTTACAGGCAACCATCGGCAAGGTTCGAAATATGTTATATCGCGTTTCCCTATTATAGGTAACAACAACTCCTTCCCCCTGGGGACAGGTGAGTTGATCACAGATGTCACCAGGCAAAGAGTGCAGGAGGAGCAGTTGACGTTGGCTTTGACTGCGTTTCGTCTAAGCCGCGATGCAATTGTTATGACGAACGATCAGAATCGGATTATCTCTGTCAATGATGCATTTGTCCGTATTACTGGCTACTCGGAATCGGAAGTTCTCGGTAAGGATCCTAAGATTCTTGCTTCCCATCGACATGATAGTCATTTCTATAAAAGAATGTGGGACAGTATTAATCAGAACAATCATTGGGAAGGAGAGATATGGAATCGAAGGAAGTCAGGAGAAATATTCCCCGAATGGCTCAGTGTCAGTAAAATTGTCGATGACATTAAAAATAACACTCACTATATCGCAGTCTTTACAGATATCACGCAAAAGAAACAGACAGAGGATGAAATTGAGAATCTCGCCTTCTACGATGTGCTGACTGGGCTGGCAAATCGATACCTACTTGCTGATCGGGTTGTGAAGACTATTCATTCGGATAGAAGAAGCGGTGCAACTTCAGCGATGGTCTATTTTGATTTGGACCACTTCAAGGAAGTCAACGATACAATGGGCCACTCCGTGGGAGACAAACTACTTCAGGAAGTGGCTGTTCGAATGAAGCAGCTGATCCGGGAGAAAGACACCCTAAGTCGGTTGGGTGGAGACGAGTTTGTTCTTTTCATGCCTGATATCAACCCGAATGATATTGAGGCGAGACTGCATACTTTAGTATCACAGCTGAATCAGCCTTATACGATTCTCGATACCGAAGTGACCATTTCCGCCTCTTTTGGAGTTGCTGTAAGTCCGGATGATGGGAATTCCTATGAGAACCTTTTACGTCACGCGGATATGGCAATGTACAAGGCAAAGGAAGACGGCAGGAACTCAGTCTGTTTTTTTAATCGCAAGTTAGAATTGAAGGCGATCAAAAAAATAAAAATTGATAATGAGCTGCGCTATGCCATCGACGCTCAGGAGTTGCGGTTGGATTTTCAACCTCAACTGATGCTGAATGAAAACCGTATCATTGGATGTGAATGCCTTTTGCGGTGGAAATCCCGTGTTTTGGGTGAAGTGAGTCCTGTCGAGTTTATCCCGGTTGCGGAGAAGTCCGGTTTGATCAATAGTCTGGGAAAATGGGTTTTTCAACAGGCAGTATTAAATACCAGAAAGCTGTTGGAGGTAGATCCTCAGCTTAAGATGGCGGTCAATATCTCCGCCTCTCAATTGCGCGCTGATGATTTTCTCGCTTCGTTACTGGAGATTTGTGGTGAATATGATGTACAACCAAAAAATATCGAGTTGGAAGTGACCGAGTCGATGTTGATGGAAAAGGCCGACAGTACAATGCAGCTTTTAGCGAATTTGGCGGCTCACGGATTTCATATGGCTATTGACGACTTTGGCACCGGTTACTCTTCGCTGGCTTATTTAAACTGGATGCCTGTTTCGGTAATTAAAATTGACAGAGAGTTTGTTAAAGATATCCATCTGAACGAGAAACATAGAAAGGTCTGTGTATCGATAATCAGACTGGCTCGGAGTCTTGATATAAAGACGGTTGCTGAAGGTGTAGAGAGTCAAGAGCAACTCAGAATATTGGAGCAGGAGGGTTGTGACATGATTCAGGGTTTCCTCTACTCCAGACCCTTAAGCGGTAGTAAAATGTTGGCTTTCTGCAGGGAATCTTCCGGTCTGGAGCTAGACGAGAGGCTGGATGCGTGAGCTGTAAGCCAGCCACCGCTATCTTATAGCTGCTGACGGCTCCTTCCCAGCGATAACGTCTGCCTGGTTTTAATGCTCTAGGCATGCCCTTCGCTCCCAATCTTCTGTCAGAAGCGGCCAGCATGCCTATCTGGAATCAGGCGCGACACTGAGCTGGTTTCAGTGTCAGGATCGTTTTGTTGCCTCAGTTGCAGCTTCGAACGGCGTCGAAGTCATCCGCGATCAGCAGGTTGGTCAGGAGAAAGGCCTTGGCTTTGGTCTTTTTCTGGCGCTGCATCTTCTCTTTCTGGATGGGGCATTCATGGGGTTGCCAATCGCATGCGGTTCCGCTGACTACCAGGTGGGGGCACTCCTGGCAGATTTTTGATTTGTAGAGTCCAGTCATATCGGCGATCTCTGTAGTGTTGCGTGGTTACAACTAAAAAATTAGCACAATAACAACAAATTACAACTTAATATTCAGGTTATTTGACGTAAATGCGACACAAGTTAACAAATTCTGCCTGATGCAACAGTTCAAGGCCTCAGGCTTCCTTTCAAGTAGTTGAGTTTAAAGGTGGTTAATCGTTGGATGAGTAGCAACCTTTGTGGCTCAATAGAATAATCGGCAAATTGCGATTATTGTTTACTTTTGTGACAAGTAAAATCGGGTTTTTTTTAATTGATTGCTGTTAAAAATTGCACTTTTTGTTCGGAATTGATTGAAAGTGTGTGCGGCTTCACGCTTTTTGGTCTGATATGATTTGAATAGAAGAAGCTTATGGGGTCTAGAAAATATAAATGTAGCGGCTGGTTCACACTGTGGCATTTTTTCTAATTGACCGATCCGATGAATCCCCGCCAGCGGATGGTTCGGCCTGGGCAGTTTGTACAAATGGGCTGTCGTCTGCCCAGCTGTGTAGTAAGGTGTAACTTTAAAAGTGTCATCCAGGGAATCCATTGATTGTCAATCTATTACGTTGAGCTCTAAGCTACTGTTATGTTCCAGGATTATTTTGGAATCGCTGAAGATCCATTCGCTATTACCCCGGATCCGAAATACCTCTTTCTGAGCGAACGCCATCGCAACGGCTTTGCTCATCTGCTGTATGGTGTTACTCAGGGTGGGGGGTTCGTACAGCTGACCGGTGAAGTGGGGACCGGCAAGACGCTGCTCTGCAGGAAACTGCTGGCTCAGTTGCCGAGGGCGGTGGATGTGGCGTTTGTCTTCAATCCCCGATTAAGCCCGCTGGAGTTGGTGGCTACCATCTGTGACGAACTGAGAGTGCTCTATCCTCTGGGTTGCAGCAGCATCAAGGAGATTGTCGACTTCCTGAATGCCTATCTGCTGGAGAGTCATGCCCAGGGTAGACGTACGGTTGTGATCATCGATGAGGCTCAGAACCTGAGTTTTGAGTCCCTGGAACAGATCCGTTTATTGACCAATCTGGAGACCTCTTCCGAAAAGTTGTTGCAGATCATCCTGGTCGGTCAGCCCGAATTGAGAAGCCTGCTAAATCGCCCGGAGTTGAGGCAGCTGGCTCAACGGGTGACGGCACGTTACCACCTGACACCCCTCTCCCGAACGGAAACCAGAGCCTACATTTTGCATCGGTTGAAGGTGGCCGGGCTCGAGCGCCCGCTATTTACCGAAGGGGCGATTCGACGAGTCTACAAGCTGAGTGGGGGTATCCCCCGGCTGATCAATATTCTCTGCAGTCGTGGCATGTTGGCTGCGTACGGAAAGCGCCAGGGTCAGGTCAGCCGCAGTATGTTGTCCCAGGTGGCCAGTGAATTGCGTGGAGAGGAGGGTCTGGCCCCTCGCTTCTCCTCATGGGGTTGGATGCTGGCCGGGGTCAGCGCAACCTTGCTGGTGCTTGCACTACTGCCCCAAGTGGATCTGTTTCAGCTGGTTGCAGAACCCCGGCATGAGGCTCCTCTGGTTGAGGAGCAGCAGAAGCAACAAGCAAAACAACAACCACAACGGCAACAGCCCACCCAACAGCTTGATGAAGTCACAAACCAGCCTGACCTGTTGAGTGGAGCTGAACCCGCCGCTGGCGTGCTTGTCGAGGAGGCTGTCGCCGCTGAGCCTGCCCGTTCGGCATTGACGGTACCCGATGTGTTGAGCCCTGAAGCTCTTAAAGCTGCTGATCAGGCGGCTACCTCGATTGCAATGGTTGAGCCGCAAGATGCCAGGCAGCAGCTCGGCGAACAAACCGATGCAAAGTCGGCTGGGCTGAGTGGCTTGATGGGTAATGAAAACAGTGCATTTTCCACCCTTTTCAGTTACTGGCAGGAGATCTACCCCAGCGGAGGAAAGGTGCGCTCTTCCTGCGACAAGGCAGAGGAGGTTGGGCTGAGCTGTCTGTTTGGTCGGGGCTCCTGGAAAACCCTGGAGTATTATAATCGACCGGCCATTCTGGAGCTGATGATGGAGCAGGGTGAGCGTTACCATGTCGTCGTAACCGGAATGAGTGATCAGTCGGTGACGCTGGATATGAATGGTCGAAAGTTCTCCTTCGACTATGGTGAAATGGATCGCTTATGGACCGGCAGTTACATCATCTTGTGGCGTCCGCCACCGTTAGCCAAGGGCAGTCTGCAATTGGGCCAATCAGGGCGTGATGTGGGTTGGTTGATCTCGGTGCTGGATAAGATTGAAGGTATTGAGAGTGATTACAGTGTAACGAATCCCAGGTTCGATCAGCGGCTGCACCAGCGGGTGGTACGGTTTCAGCGGGAAAACGGGTTGTCGGCGGATGGTATTGTCGGTAAACAGACTTTGATCCAGCTAAAGGGTTCGGTGACTGACCTGACAAGACCGGCCCTGCTGAAGTCCGGGGGCTGACATGTCATCGATTCTCGATGCATTGGAAAGGGCCTCACAAAACAGATCCTCAAGTGAGCAGGAGCTGATCCCCAAAGGTTATGAGGAGGGCGCAAGGCGTGGCTGGGGGATCTGGATTGCTGCTTTGGCGGTTCTCCTGGTCTGCGGGGTTTTGGGTTTTCTGTTCTACAAAGCTCAATCGGGTACGGACTCTTCCGGGCAGCAACAGGCTGAGGTATCGCCAGCGCTGGAATCAGCAGCTCAAGTCGTGCCGGAGAGGATCGGCCCCCCGGAGGTCAATCCTCCAAAGTCACCAAAGTCTGATCTTGAGTCCCAGTTGCTGAACAGTGGCATGCCAAGTGAGCGCTCACTGATGTCCGAGGCTAAGCTGAGTCGTCCACCAGAGCAGCCGCAACCGCTCAGGCGTAGTGAGCCAAAAAGCGTAACAGCTGAGCCGTCTGCAGCACCAAGGGAGCATCAGATGCCAGCTCCCCTGGCGAAGCTGGATCCGCTTTCTGGTCAGCCGCCCAAGACGCTTGAAAAGAGTCCTTCGGCAACAGAGCCGGAGGCACCTCAGGTCATGTCTGCTCCTCAGCAGCCAGAGCCTCAGCAGAGCATGGGGTCGGTTGAGGCGGACGAACCGCTGGATGAAAGTATTCCGCTGGTTTGGGAGTTGCCTCAAGTGCTACGGGATGAGCTGCAACAACTGAAGATCAGTATCCATGTCTACCATAAAGAGCCCGAGCGTCGGTTTGTGCTGATCAACATGCGTCGATATGGTGAAGGGGATAAGTTGAGAGGTACAGATTATCTGCTGAAGCATATCGAACGTGAGGGTGTAGTGGTCGATTATGGTGATGGTCTGGTTCGCCTCTTGAGAGAACGTCACTACTAGAATCGGCTCTGTCCATGAGTCGCTTGCCATCTGCTGTTTGACACTGATCTGTCATATGTTCGTCACAGAAATCCGTTTCAATCGGTTGATAGGCGCCGAGCATTTTCAGCTGGGGTCTGTTAGCACGATCCAAAGGAGCCAGCTCTGCCTGCAGTAAAGCCAGTTGAGTTTGTGTTACCAGACACAGAGATTCCAGGTTGCCGATTTGTCTATGAACCATAAGGGGCCTCTATGTACTGTAATGAAAGACTTGTGATCATGGATGCTGACGGCACGACGATCGATGCCTTTGATGCCATTACAGAGACTTTCGAGGCGCACGACATGTCGATTGGCGATATTGTCCGTTTCCAAAAGCGGCGAAATATTTTCAAATATCTTGGCGGTATCAAAGAGCTGCCGAAGAACCTTCGCAAGCAGCTCAATGCGGAAAAGCGTATTGCCGTACTGGATACCCTGACCCAGGTCTATCGGCAGTCGGCTCGTTTGTATGAAGGCATGGACGAGTTGCTTAATCGGCTCATCGATCACCCGGGGATCAGGGTGGGGGTTGTTACCCGCAATATCACGCTGGAACCTGAAAGGACCCTGCAACAGCTCTATCAACGCAACGGGGTGAATGTCAGCGGTCTCGATTTTGTTGTGCATCTCCCGCAAAAGGAGCAGAAGGTCAATGCTTTCAAAGCGGTCAGGGAGAGCTTTAAGATCAATCCGGCCCGGGCCTACGCCTCGGGCGATGAAAAGCGGGACTATGTTGCCGCCATCGGTACCGGGATGCATCCATTCATGGTCTCTTATGGATTTGAGAGTTTTGAACGGCTGACAAACAAGCTCGGGGTGCCCGCTGAGTTGATATCCCGACAGCCGCAGGATCTGAAACGGCGTATACTGCATGCCTTGGATCTGTGGCAGGATCCTCAGGGTGGAAGCGATAAGTGATCTGCAGAGCCCGCTCGTAAATCAGTGTGAAGGATGGACATCATGATGGAAAGAGATGCTAAACAAGTAAAGATCGGTTTGGCCCTGGGTAGTGGTGCGGCACGTGGTTGGTCCCATATCGGAATCATCAAGGGGTTGGCGGAACTGGGTATTGAGCCTGAAATTGTCTGTGGCAGTTCGATTGGTGCGCTGGTGGGGGCAGCCTATGCGGCTGACAAGCTGGATCTGCTGGAAGATTGGACCCGATCTCTGAGCTGGAAGGAGATTATTCGTTTTCTTGATCCCAGTCTGAATGGTGGTGGTTTCATTCACGGAGAGAAACTGACCGAGTTCGTTGCCGAGCATGTCGATGCCGTGGACTTTGAGCAACTTCCACGTCAGCTCGGGATTGTGGCGACTGAGCTCGAAAGCGGACGTGAGGTCTGGTTTCGTAGCGGTCCGGTGATGGATGCTGTGCGGGCATCGATCAGTCTGCCCGGTCTGTTCACCCCGGTTTTGCTGGATGGGCGCTGGTTGGTGGATGGGGGGTTGGCCAATCCGGTTCCGGTCTCTCTGTGTCGGGCAATGGGGGCGGATATTGTGATTGCCGTCAATCTCAATGGTGACATATTGGGTAAGCATCTAAAGCGCAATGCTCATCAGAGCAAAAAGCAGGCGGAAACGGTAGAGGAGGGGGACCTGCTGAATCGGATTAAGGCTCAACTGAAAAGTACCCTGGAGAGCGGCAAGCGAGATCTGGTCGGACGATTGTTCGGTACGGAGCGGGAAACCCCTGGTCTCTACGATGTGGTAGCCAGCTCAATCAATATCATGCAGGATCGAATTACCCGTAGCCGTATGGCCGGAGATCCACCGGATGTCATCTTGGCGCCACGAATGTCAAAGCTTGGGTTAATGGAGTTTGATGAAGCTGAAATGGGTATCACTGAGGGGCTGCGAGAGGTGAAGCGCATGAGGCCGGCACTGGAACGGTTGTTCTAGGGCCTGTTTTTGTGCCCAACAGGGCGTATTGGATTGGTGTTAACAGGCCCTAGCTATAAGTGCTGACGAACTACTCGTTAACGAAGGGATAGAAGGGTTCGTTGACCTGTTGTTGGGGCGGTTTATCCGAGATCAGCCTTGCTTTGACCCGGGTGGCGGTGAGACCTTGCCGGTCAAGAATGTCCGGGAACAGACGATAGACTCTGCTGGTTTCCAGTGGCCTGCGCCATGCCGCCTGTTCGAGCTGTTTGCGTAACTTCTGGGTCAATTTCAACTGCAGCAACCAGGGCGCCTGCCAGTCGATGAAATCGGCAACCAGTTTATGTTGCCGGTTATCCTGCCAGTGATCCCGTATCAATAGCTGCGGGAAGGCTTCCACCGGAAAGTGCTCCCCATGCTGGCCGGTACCGTTTCCCTGTTTATGCCTTTTGATCCAGATGGCGAAGGGTCGCTTTCCGGCCGCTGAATGTATGGTGTTGCTAACATCGGTGACGCTGCCTGAGTCCGATGAAAAGTGCTGGCTCGCCATCCCGCCGGGATGCCATGTGGGATATTCCGTGGGGCTGAGTGACTCCTCACTCAAGGCACTGTCGAGTAGTACCAGTGGTTTGGCTTCGACTTCATCGAGCAACCATAACTCATAAGTGTCAGCCGCAGGAAAAGGTATCTCCTGCGCGTGTCGTTCCAGTGCGTCGATCAGCTGCTCACCGATTGATTCAATGATATTGCTCGGCATGGTACCCCGAATACGGGAGCGGCTGAGCCCCCGTTTTGCGTTCCAGCTGCCATAGACCACTTCAGAGAGGCCGGTGTGACTGATGATGTCGTCGTGGGCTACATAGAGTTTCCACTCCTGCCCATCCATGCTTTCAGCGATGCCGCCACTCACGGCGATGATCTGCTGTACGCCATGAAAAGGTGAGAGTAAGCGGCGGCTGTAGGTGGCTGTATCCATGATCGTTAAAAACTACGTTAGAACTTGAGTCGGTTTTCGTTATACAACATCACTATCCTATAGTTTAGACAATGGCCCGATTTCAGCGCTGTGTGGTAGATCGTTCAGTGGCTGAAATGAGCCGAGTTTCAGCCGACAAATATTGTTACTTGCATCTTACATGGCTGTTTGATTCCGACGATTGATGCCAACTTCGCCGACGTGGACTGTGCTTATTTTATCGGGGTGGGTTAATCAGGCGGTGAAGCGTCAAGCTGGTGGTGTTGTCTATAAAGGTACAAGCTCAAGGATATTCCACTTCGATACGGTTGTTTCTATCTTATTGATAAATAATATATTTTTCGTTTTATAGGGAGGGGATTTTCTGTCCGGAAGCAACCCGGGAATCAGACTGGCTTGCAGATCCACGAGAAAGAGATTTAGTGTTTAATTGTAAAGTTTACAAATTTTCGCCGATATATTTGTCTGACGTCTTTTGGACTTGGCAGAGGGATAGGATTCATGTCGCCAGTACGTGTCACATTAGGATTAAAAAGTCAGATAACACTATTAATATCACTGTTTCTCCTCCCGTTTGGTGTTTTCTCCGGTAGCAAGTGCCTCTATATTTCCTCCTATCACCAAGGTTATGCCTGGTCAGATGGGGTGGAGCGGGGGCTGAGAAAGAGTATCGGCACCCAGTGTGAATTGAAGCAGATCGATATGGATACCAAGCGCCATAAGGATGAAGCATTCAAGCAGCAGGCTGCCAGAGAGGCCAGGGATATGATTTTGTCCTGGAAGCCCGATGTGGTGATTACCGCGGATGACAATGCGGCGAAATATGTCATCCAACCCTATTTCAAGGATCATGAGATCCCCTTTGTATTTTGTGGCATCAATTGGAATGTGGATGCCTACGGGTTCCCCTACAGCAATACCACGGGAATGGTGGAGGTTGCACCAATCGATGTGCTGTTCAATAAGGCCAGGAGTATCCGTATCGGTGCGGAACGTGCCGTCTATCTGGGAGCGGATACCCTGACGGAGAAGAAGAATGCAGCACGCTTCGAAGAGATGGCCGGGAACATCGGGCTGTTACTGGATCGTCGCCTGGTCTCGACGACAGACGAGTGGCTGGCAGCCTATGAAGAGGCCCAAGATTACGATTTTGTGATCATCGGCAGTAATTCCGGGATCAATGACTGGCGTGAGTCTGAAGTGGTCGATCGCTTGAAACACGCCACCCAGAGTCTGAGTCTGACGACACATAGCTGGATGATGCCCTATAGCGTGCTTGGATTCACCAAAATCCCAGAAGAGCACGGGGAGTGGGCGGCTAAGGCTGCGCTAGCCATTTTGGATGGTGTTGCGCCGACAGACATACCAATCGTGTCGAATAGAAAGTGGGAGATTTGGGTTAATCACTCGATTCTTAGTGTGAGTGGTCTGGAGCTTCCCGATCCGCTGGTTAGAAAAGCCAAGAAAATTCAGTAATGTTGGAATTCACGATCAGGGAAAAAGTATTCATAGGCCAGCGGAGGCTGGTCGTATGGCTATTGGTGGTCGTTTGTTCCCTGTTATCGATTATCTATTCTGTGACCCGTGAGATCTCCTCTGTCAAGCGAGAGTTTGCCAGTCAGGCCTGGCAGGTTCAACGGGCGGTGATCCATCGTGTAGCCAATCTCGAGACCGTGTTGACTGCACTGGTTGGGCAGCACCATGCCAGTGATATGCTGAGCAGTGCAGAGCAGACTCTGTTTTCCCAGGAGCTACTGAAAGCCTATCCATTCATTCATTCGGTGATGCACGTTGAGCGGGTTGGTACAAAGGATGTGGCGACTTTTGAACGTCGCATGAAGGTGGAGGGATTTGTCGGTTTCGAGTTGAAACAGCACGCCTTCACTCAACAGGAGAGCGGCAGTCACTACCTGGGGTTTCATCTGCCGATCAGTTTTATCGAGCCAATGGAGCCAAGAACGGCAAGTCTTCTGGGCTATGATCTGGCCAATGAGTCGTCATTTATCATGCTCATCGAAAAGGCGATCAGAGATGGGGATACCATTGCCCTTGAGACCGTTCAAAATCGTTATATCGACAAGCCCCTCTACTTGATTTTAAAACCTGTCTATCTGGGGCGTTACCCACCGGAGGAGGCCAGTGAACGGTGGGAGATGTTGAGTGGCTTTGCTGTTTTGCGTATCGATTTTGAGCAGTTTTTCTCGAGCCTGGAAATGCCGGGGAAGGATTTAAGCTTAAAACTATTTCGAGGTGTGCCGGATAGCGACGGCTCACTGGATAAGCTGTTGGCTGAGTTCGGTGCCGCAATTGGGGAGCTGGGGCTGATTGAGCACCTGGCCAACTTCACCCAGCCACTGGAAGTACACGGATTACAGTTTACCCTGTCGGTCAGCCGGAAAATCAGTCTGAATGCCATTCAGGGGTCAAAAGTATTTGTTGAATGGTTGATCACCATGTTGGTTTTGGGTTTGATCATTGCGGTATATCGCAATCGTCGATATGCGCAACTACAGGAAGAGGCGGCTGAAGAGGTGCTTGCCATTGAAGGGGCTCGGTTCACCAACGTGATCGATACGGCATTTGATGCCGTGATTACAGCAGATGGTAGTGGTCGAATTGTCAGTTGGAATCAGCAGGCCAGAGAGGTTTTTGGTTACGACGAGCGATTTGTCCTAGGTTTGAGGCTGTTCCAGCTTATCCTGCCTCCCGAAGCCTTCGTTAAGATTGAACACGAACTGAAACCGATTTTTGAAAATCAAAGCGATCTCCCGAGTCGGCTCAGGCTTGAAACGGTGGGCCAACGAAAAAACGGTCAGGAGTTCCCGTTGGAGTTGGCGATATCCAGCTCTACTGCCGGCAATCTGCCCATGCTCAGTATCTTTGCCCGGGATATCACGGAACGTAAGCGTTGGGATGAGAAGATTCGCTATCTGGCCTATTGCGACTCGCTGACGGATCTACCCAATCGGCAAGCCTTTAAAGAGCAGGTTGCCAAGGCAATCAATACCGCGAATCGCCATGGGCGGATTGGCGCGGTACTCTATCTTGATCTGGATGAGTTCAAACGAATCAATGACACCCTCGGACACGATATCGGCGACATGTTGTTGCAGAACATTACCAAGCGCCTGGTCGAGCAGGTGCGGATATCCGATACGATCAGCTTCACCCATAACGGTCAGTTCAAGGGTAAGAATATTGCACGCCTGGGTGGTGATGAGTTTACCGTGCTGCTGGATGAGATAGAGGAACCGGAAGACGCTGCCGTCGTTGCCAGGCGTGTACAGAGTGTGATTGCCAGCTCTTACAATCTTAACGGCCATGATGTCTATGTGACTCCGAGTATCGGCATCGCGATCTTTCCCAGGGATGGGCATGATGTGGAGGAACTGCTGAAAAATGCCGATACGGCCATGTATCACGCCAAAGCAGTGGGTAAAAACAACTTCCAGTTCTATACGGAACAGATGAATGCGCTTGCAGCTACCCGTTTAAAACTGGAGGGTAAGTTGCGTAAGGCGCTGGTCTCTAAAGAGATGGAGCTCTATTATCAGCCGCAAATTGATATGCGCACCGGTCAGTTGGTCTCGGCTGAAGCGCTATTGCGCTGGCATCAGCCTGAGCTGGGTATGATTCCTCCGGATGAGTTTATCCCTATTGCTGAAGAGACTGGCATGATCATCGAACTCGGTGAATGGGTTCTTAATGAGGCGTGCCGTCAGAATAAAGCCTGGCAGAATGCCGGGCACCAGCATATCAGGGTGGCGATTAATCTGAGCAGCATGCAGTTCATTCAGCGGGACCTCAGTGCCAGAGTCGATAATTCTCTGCACGAGAGTGGTCTGGATCCGAAATACCTGGAATTTGAAATCACTGAAAGCATCCTGATGCGCAATGTGAATGAAACTATCACTACGCTGAATGAATTCAAAATGATGGGTATCAACATCTCGGTTGATGATTTTGGTACCGGTTACTCCTCCTTGAGCTACTTGAAACGATTTCCGCTGAACTCCCTGAAGATTGATCGCTCGTTCATCCGGGATATACCGGAGAATGCGGATGATGTGACGATTACCTCGGCGATTATCGCGATGGCGCATCAGCTGAATCTTGGCGTGGTCGCTGAAGGGGTGGAATCACAAAGGCAGCTCGATTTTCTGCATCAGCAGGGATGTGAAATGGCGCAAGGTTATCTCTTCAGTAGACCTCTGCCAGCTGAAGAGTTTGAGGCTATGTTGTGTAGCAATGACAGCAAGGTCAGGATGCTTCAGCAGCGTTAATAACTTGCTGTAGCTGGATAAGCTCACCGGTTTATCAGTCACTCGGATGCAGCTGACTGACTACTCATCAGTTGGATTGTGGATGTGTATGTCCCGTTGCGGAAATGGAATGCTGATCTCTGCTTCATTGAACTTTTTGTTGATCGATTCGTGAAGTGCGGTAATGGTAGCCAAGCGGTTGTCCATCGATCCAAGATAGACTCGAAGCAGTAGATTAAGTGCGCTATCGCCAAACGCTTCGAATGTGGCTACCGGTTTTGGTTCGCTCAGTACATTTTCATTCTCTTCGGCGGCTTCGGTCATCAGCCTCATAGCCTGCTTGACATCGCTGCCATAGGCAATACCAACGGTGATAATGATTCGATTGATCTTGTCGCTCAGGGTCCAGTTGATTACCCGTCCGGTGATGAACTCTTTATTTGGAATCAACATCTCTTGTTTGTCATAGTTGGTTATGGTGGTGGCTCGAATGCGGATTCTCGAGACCACACCGGTGGTGTCATCCAGGGTTACGACATCACCGACCCGAATCGGCCGCTCGAAGAGCAAAATGATGCCGCTGACAAAGTTGGCGACGATCTCCTGCAAACCAAATCCCAAGCCAACGCCCAGTGCAGCGACCAGCCATTGAATACTCGACCACTGGAAGCCAATGGTACTGAATGCGGTGATGATGCCGATACCTGCAATCAGGTATTGCAACAGGGTGGTTAGAGCATAACGGGCTCCGGTTTCCAAAGGCAGTCGCTGCAAGAGGGTGATTTCGAGTATGCCGGGAAGGTTTTTCGCGGCAAGGATGGTGAAAGCCAGGATAATAATGCCGATGAAGATGTCATTCAGCGTCAGCGATCCTTCGGTGACAATGCCATCCACAACCTGAGTGGCAGTAAACGGCAGTTGGATGGTGGTCAGGAAATCCAGGGCAGGCAGAAAGTCGGCCCAGATCAGCCAGCTTCCCACCACAGCGCCGAACAGATAGCCAAAGCGAACCAGGCGCTTGGCCTGCTCACTCAAAGCGTCAAAGTTGATTTCAGGAATCTCTGCAGTGATCACCGTACTTTCATCTTCCTGATGTTGTTGCCCCTGTTCTCTTTGTTGGCGCAACTCTTCACGACGTTGCAGCGCACTCTCGTAGCGTAGCCTTCGTTCTGCGATAAACAGATAACGCAGTAACAGCTCTTTGAGAATGAACAGGCCGACAAAGAACCAGAAAGTCAGTTCAACCAACTTCAGCAGACGTGTTGAAAGGGTCAAATAGCCGATGCTGCTGGCAATGGCTATGCCCAGGCCAATCAGCAGCAGCAGGGGAAACCAGAGAAACTGGAGTTGTACCAGGATGGCGTTGGGCGTGATTCTCTGCCAGGTTTGATACAGCAAGCCGTTTTTGTTCAGCAGACGATGGACAAAAATCAGTGTGGTCACCATCAGTGCAATGATCGCTATCCGTCCCATATTTTGGCTATCGACCGAGAGGGAGAGGTAATCTCCATCGGTCAGGGTAACGATGAAGCGTAGCGGAATGGCAATTGGTATCAGCCAGCGCAACTCTTTAACCAGGGCCATGCAGATCTGACTGTTCCAGCGCAAATGGCGTATCCCTATGCCTTCAGGCAGGCAGAGTTGATAGAGTAGCAGTGCCGCAGTCAAGGTGATGCCCACATTGATCAGTGAGGTTGCGACGACCAGGCTGAAAGGCGTTGCTGTGGGAAGGGTTTTGAGCAGGATTCCCAGGCTGATCATAATGCCTGGCAAAATACCGATTTTGGCGAGTGTGAGCAGCAGGGCCCACAACGTCAGGCGGATTGAGTCAGTGCGTATTTTGCGGGTCGATTTGGCTAATAGAGGCAGCTGGAGCGATATGTTGCGCTGCTTCCAGATGATCACCATCAACAGGGCAAGCAGGGACATCGACAAACCGGGTCGTTGTTTTGCCGCCTGAGTGATTTCGCGGCCGGCTTGCAGCCATTCCTGAGGGGAGATCAGTCTGGCTACACCTGTTTTCAGCTGATTGATATCCAGGAAGTCGAATATATCGCCACTCGAGATCCAGATCAGTTGATCATCGATATAGGCAACATAACTTTCGGAAACCTCAAGCAGCTGTCGTTCGGCCTGGTCGAGTGAGGTCAGCTGGGTGATGTAACGGCCATAGATCGTCTGCAGCTCGTTGAGTGCTTCGCGGCGTGCTCCCAAAAGGCTGAACACCTGTTTGCGCAGTTTATCCGCTCTCTTTTCCGTTAGGCCTTCCACCAATGGTTGGGTGACCTGTTCAACATCTTCGGTGAGGCTGCCTTGGGCCAGCAGTTGCTCTTCAATGGTAATTTGACGATCCGTGGCGAGATTGATTTCCTGCTTGCGTTCGGCAGAAGATCGGCTGTAGCTCTGCAAGGAGGGTAAGGCTTGGCGCCGACGGGAGAGCATTTTACCGATCGCCTGACTGGCTCCGACCACCTCGACCCGCTGTTTGCTGTGCTCGAAATCGTCGCTGATCTGTTCCAGTTGACGCTGGGTGGCCTGTAGCTTTTGAGAGACACGCTTTTCCCAATAGACCAGCTCTTCCATCTCTGCGCGGTTTTGTGCATTTTTCTGTGCGATCGTTTTGATTGGCTCTGGCAGGCTTTGTAGCTGCTGTTTGATCTGCTCAGCCTGCTGTCTGGCCTGTTTGGCTTGCTCCTCTCTGATCTCGCTGGCCGCTTTATTGAGTTGTTGTAGCGCGGCCTGCAGTTTGCCGATCTGAGCCGTAGTCGCATCTCGTTTCGCCTGGGCCAGATTGGTTAGCAGATTCTGATTGGTAAGGCGCAGCTTGAGCAGTTCAACCTGGGTTTGGTGGAGCTGCTTTCGGCTGTTCAATAGCAGCTGTCTGGCCTGGTTCAGACGTTTGTTTTCACCCTCATCGTAGTTTCCGCTCTCTGCGTCGATCTTAGTCAGTACGTCGCTGTGTTCCGATATTTCACTATTGATCTGCTGGCTACCCACCAGCAGATCTGAAAGGGTTGCCAGTTGTTGTTTATGCTGTTCTCTGGCGCGATTCAGGTTGAGGCTTTCCTGGCTGATCCGCTGTTCGATTTCAACCAGTTCGGATTGTTGGATGAAACTGAGCAGCGTCTCATCTTCGCTGTCAAATGGTCCGATGCGGCTACGCAGTTTTTTAATCTCGGACGGGGCCTCCTGAATGGTTCGGTTAAGTTGAGATATCTCCCCTTCAACTCGATGTGTCTGACGCAACCATTTCTCAGCCTGGTCGATCAGCTCGATAACTTTCTGTTGGCTGGCTTTTTCCAGGCTGTCATCCTGCAGGGTTTCACTCTTGAGCAGTTCAAGCTGTTCAGTAGCCAGTCGCTGGTCCGAGTCGACCGGGTTCTGGGGAGGCTGAGCTAAACAGGTGAAGCTGATTATGATCAGTAGCAGGGTTATCGTTAGTCTGTTCACGATCAGCGCTTAGCGTTACTTGCTTTCCTGGAAGCGGTAACTGATCAGATGCTTGTTTTGCTCGGAGACCGGCTCGCCCAGGCCGATTTTGCCGTGTCCGAGCAGTGGTATGGTTTCCCGCCGAAGATAGAGAGACTGTTGGTTTTGGGTGGTTAGATAGGTGCCATTGGTGCTGATGTCTTTGAGTACATACTTGCCCCGGTAATACTCTAAAACAGCATGCGATCTGGAGGCCGAGCTGGCGTTGACCACCAATTCATTCTTTGGATCCCGGCCTATGCCCACACTACCCTGAGTGGGGGGCATTTCGTAGGTTTTATTGTTGTACTCAAGAATAAGGGTCTTGGTTGTCAGGCTCTGAGTGATCGGTGCGGTATGGATGAAAGTGACATCCTCTTTCTGCCACAGCAGGTCATAAATGATCATGCGTTCAATCTTGCCTTTGACTTTTACCTTGTCGAACTGCCGGGCCATCAGGCGCAACTCATCGGGTAGCGCCTGTACAACCTGTTCTGTGGTGATGATCTGTTTTGCCTGGGCAATGGCCGCCATTCTGGCAGCCACATTGACCGAATCTCCGTACATCCGCCCCTCTTCGAAGATAGCCGGTCCATAATGGAGACCGATGCGTGCGGCCATCGGCATGCCGGACT
The DNA here is from genome assembly GCA_022360905.1 of Chromatiales bacterium. Classification (GTDB taxonomy): domain Bacteria; phylum Pseudomonadota; class Gammaproteobacteria; order Chromatiales; family Chromatiaceae; genus Thiodiazotropha. The sequence continues at coordinate 11,123 of JAKSBX010000210.1, read as the reverse complement.
GCTCGGCGTAGAGCTCAACCCGTTCGTGAATGCGGCAGGCAGCGGTGACAGCTCTGCTGGCATTGTCATATCGACTCATGACTTCATCACCGATAATCTCCACCACATGACCACCGCATGCGGTGACGACCTGGGCAATGGCCTCTTCAAGTTCAGTGATCAGTTTCTTGGCAAGGGTGTCGCCAAGACTTTCATACATACGTGTGCTCTCGACAATATCTGCGAATACGATGGCATATTGTTGGGTATTACTGGTCGACATGGTGCAGATGTTGTTTTCCTATCGGAACTCGGCCACAGACCCTGAAATATCAGGCTGGATCTGGGTGACAAACCGGTGCTGCGGAGTCTGTATGGCGATCTGTATAAACAAGAAATGAGTCAGCAGACCTGATCGAAGGATATGAAGATCAAACCGGATTGTCCAGTGCTGAGTCGAGCCGGTCGAGCAGAATGTCGGCTAGGCCCGGATGTTGTCCCACCAGCGGCGCGATACGTATCTTAATCCCTGGATGGGATGCGGATAGCTGCCGACAGATCGATTCGATATCGCCATCAGCACCAGCATGACGACCCGGTGAGAGAAAAAGTAGGGCAAGATCGATGCTGATATTCGGATTGCAGCGTGCAATCTTTGCCAGCTGTTCGCTTAACAGTTCGCCATTGAAATCGTAGTCAGGGCCTTTGCGTCGCTCCATGACCGCTTCCTGCAGTTCCACCTCAGGGGGCAGCAACTGGCGAAGATCCGCACAAACCCGGTTTCTCACCTCGCTGACCTGGGGCAGAGGAGAACCATGGTCGACCAGTATCACCATCTGGGCCGGTTTTCCCAGGCTTGCGGTTTGCAGCTGTTGATAGAGGATGTTTGCCACTCTTGGCTCGCCCTGGGGCAGTGGGTAGAGCTCATCGGCCAGCGTCAGCGTAAAGGGGCCGAATTCCGCTCTGAGTTTCTCAAGCTGCTGCGGTACAAAGGAGGTGAGTGCACGGCTCTGACCGAAAAAGAGTGGCAGCAGGATGAATGCTGTTTCGCCCTGACTGAGCTTTTCGTGCAAAAAGCTCTGCAGTATCTCGGCCGGTTCACCATTCAGTGACTCAGTGGGTATCTTGTCCGCATGTTGCAGAGAGACCGGAAAAACCTGGCGATTGGAGAGGTTACTGAGCTGTTTGGCCAGACGACGCAGATTGATTACCGAATCAGCTCGTTTTGAACCGTTGTCAGCCAGTAGTATGGTTGGGCTTTTCATAGGGCTCCAGGGTATCGCCAGGTTTCTCCATTATCCGGTTGAGTAACAGGAACGACAAGACAGGGCGCCTTGGATTCGTGTCAACAGGTCCTAGTTCAACCATAAAATAGTGGGGTGAATTGCGATCTGTCATTGGTGGCATACGATTTGGCTGAGGTATGATTGATCAATCTTCCATTGTCGGTGTCAATTATCACCATGAACCTGCGTGATCTTAAATATCTTATTGCTGTGGCCGAAACCGAACATTTTGGCCATGCCGCTGCTCAATGTTATGTCAGCCAACCTACCCTCAGTGGCCAGATCAAAAAACTGGAAGAGGAGTTGGGAGTAACCATCTTTGAACGTACCAACCGTTCTGTGTCGATCACTCCATTTGGCGTCGAGATCGTCAAGCATGCCAAGCTGATTTTGGAACAGGCGGATGTGATTCGACAATTGGCCCAGGCACAACGGGATCCGATGGCCGGGGCATTGAGAGTAGGTGCGATCCCGACGGTTAGTCCCTATCTGGTGCCGTTGATTTTGATGCCGTTGAAGTCGCTCTATCCTCAGATGCGCCTGGTGCTCTCCGAAGAGATCACCGATATGCTGACTCAGCGGCTGCTCGATCATCAGATCGATGTGGCGATTCTGGCTACGGCGGTAAAGGAGCCTGAGCTGGAAGTCATGCCGCTTTTCGAAGAGCCATTCTGGCTGGCGCACCCGCGGGATCATGCGCTCTATGACAAAGAGGATATCAGTCGTCGTGATCTCAGTCGTCTCGATCTGCTGTTGCTGGCGGATGGTCACTGTCTCACCAATCAGGTCATGGATGTCTGTCGCATCAAGGAGGGTAAGATGGATGATGAGATGGCCGATCTGCGCGCAGCCAGCCTGGAGACCCTGTTGCAGCTGGTCGGGGCGGGTTTTGGCTGTACCCTGGTGCCTGCCCTGGCCGTGCGCGGTACCTGGACAACCGATTCCGGCATCATCGCGCGTAAATTATCACTCAAGGATGCCTATCGACGGGTCCAGTTTGTCTACCGCAAAACCTTTCCCCGTAAGGAGGCGCTGTACGCCTTGGCTGATGTGATCCGCAACCAACTGCCGAATACAGTCAAGGCACTCGATCGTTGACCCAGCACCTGAGTCATGCGTTTGAGGCAACGGAGCGGCAAATAATCTACAATTCCAGGCCCGAATTGAAGTGGCAGGACAATGCACCAAGCTAAAGGATCTATCTTTTCCGATCTGTTAAAAAACGATGAGTCCACCGGGCCGGTTCTGTTGCCGGGCGTTCATCCATTGCCCAATCTGCTCTCTCTGGATGCGGAACAGGTTCTGGCCGCGTTTCGCCAGAGTCAGTTGGAGGACTTTACCGCCATTATCAGTGATCTCGACGCATCGGACAGTTCACTGCACCATATCTTTGAAGCACTGCTGACGGTCGCCGCCAAAGATCCCGACAACAAGTTATCCTCTCTGGGTATCTTTCAGCCTGGTGCCATGCAAGCCCTGTTTGTCGATCTACACGATCATGTGATGTCCCACCCGGTGTGGCGTCACCCCTGCTTCGTACGGATCTTCGAGGCCGATTTCAACCGGGATCAGCTGGCCTCCTTTGCCCTTAACTATTTCAATCAGGTGAAAAACACCCGTCAGTGCGTCGCCTTGGCTCAGGGGCGTTTTTCCGGGTTCATCGATCTTCCCTATGGCTGTCTGAATGAGCGGGTTTCCGAACTGGTACAGATTACCCTGGCACAGCTGCTTGCAGATGAGTATGGGGTAGGCACTCACAGCATTGAAAGTTATCCGGATCTGGCCAGCCTGCTGGGTTCCACGACCCATATTGTGATGTACCGGAATCTGTTTGAAGGATTGGAGATACCCTTTGAACAGCAGGATCTGCCGATGCTGCCGGAAGTGGCGGATAATGTATTGACGCAACGGCTGCTGGCCGGCCACAGTTCGTTCAGTTTGCTGGAGTCCCTGGCCTCGGTCGGATTGGGCATGGAGTGGGGCGTGCCTGAATTCTTCAGTCTGCTGCTCGGCGGGATGATCCGCTGGGCCTGGCGAGAAGATGTGGAGTTGACCCAGCACCATCTGATCGTCTTTATCGCCCATGTTCAGTACGATGTTCTGCATGCGATTTCTGTCATGCTGGCAACCAGTCTGCTGGGACATGAAGCGGGCTACGAGCGTCAGATCAAGCAGGCGACCAACATGTTGATGTCGAGCCGCTACAACATGATGAGTGGTCTCTATCGGCACCTCTTCGATGAGTCCTGCGACAACATCGATCAGATCGACTTGGAGAGTCGCTATATGATCTCTGACCGTCGCATCGAGAAGGCTCTGCTGGCGGCACGCCAGGAGGTTGCAGACGCCAGTATCACCGATGCCCAGGCCTATAAATCGGATCGCCGGGTACCCTTTGTATTTGTTTGATGCGGATTCGTGTCAGCAGATCTTATTCATTAACCCGGTGGATGGTTACCGGATTAGATAAACACCGGAGTCGTAGATGTATCAATCCAACAGCCCGGCAGGCGAGCAGTTTCGTAAGATCCTGATTGCCACAGCGAAGGGCTCCAAAGGCGCCAGGGATATGAGTCGGGAGCAGGCCAAGGCGGCTTTGAGTTTCCTGATCTCCACCGAAGCCCATCCTGCCCAGATCGGGGCCTTCCTCACCGCCATGCGCTTCAAAGGAGCCCGGGTGGAGGAGATGAAAGGCTTCTTGGATGCGATGGAGGAGAGCGCCACCCTGATCTCCCCCAAGGTCGAACGGTTGCTCAACTGCAACGGTCCCTATGACGGTCGTAAGAAAGCGTTGCATTTGAGTCTGGCGGCTGCCCTGCTGACGGCCGCCGCCGGCGTGCCGGTGGTGATGCACTCCAACAGCGGCCTGCCACCGAAGAACGGTGTGACCACAGCCGCAGTACTCGAGGCGATGGGGATACCGGCCTACCAGGAGCCGCAGCAGGTTGCCAGGAGTATCGAGGAGAAGGGCTTCGGCCATCTACACGCCAGTCGCTACTTGCACGGTGTGGAACGTCTTAAACCGATCCGGCAGACTCTGTTCTACCGCTCCTTTTTGCACGCCTGTGAAGTGATGCTGAATCCGGCCGGCGCCGGTTATTCGATCATCGGCGCCGCTCATAAAAGCTTTCTACAGCGGTTTGCTACGGCCGCGGCTGAGCGGGGACAGCAACGGGTGATGGCAGTGCAGGGGCTGGATGGTTGCGATGAGCTACCCATGCAGCCGGTCGCGGTGGCCGACTATCATCAGGGTGAATTGAGCGAATACACCCTGGATCCGGCGGACTATGGTATGACCTGTCAGGAGCATCAGCCCTGTGCCGACCCACAGACCACGGCGGCATTGATCGTGTCGATGTTTCAGGGGAAGGCGAGCGATGCGCTCGATCCGGTTCTCTATAACAGTGGTGTAAGGCTCTATCTGTGCGGCAAGGTCGAGGGGATTTCCGATGGCATAGAGCTGGCCAGGGAGACCCTGTTCTCAGGCAGGGCGGCCGAGACCATGCGGAAATTGCAAGGCTGTTGATCGGATACCGGTTCAAGCTTCAATAAAAAATGCCCCGCAAGCGCGGGGCATAGGATGTTGTAGAGCGGTCGTGACTACTCCCGAATAAGTTTGATGGTAGTTTTCTTTCTCGCGAACTGTATGGCCGGACCATTGCCGGAGACTTGATAGATCTCCCGCAGGGCCTCTCCCCAGTGCTGGGGGTTGGAGGTCATGGAGCCGGTGGTCGGCAGATCCCGGGCATGACCGCCGTTGCTGACCGTCGGCTCAGTGTCCTTGTCGGCCAGAAAATCCACATAGTGGTTGCTGAAGGTCTTATACATCAGTTTCGCTTCTACTTTGATGTCTCCCCGGGCGTTGGCGGGTACCGTAAAGCTGTACTCCCGGTCGGCCCAGTTCTGGCCATCCGCATACTCATCCTCCGGGATGATGAAGGCACCCTCGGCCATATAGGCGGCCTTGTTGAACCCTTGCGGTGGGATTCGGTTGTCTTTCACCACCTTGTTCAACAGGGCGAAGTGGAACTCCTTCTCGTGTTCACTGACCACGCCGTTGTTGTCATCGTCGAGCAGATCCCCGAAACCCTCGGCCAGGGCGTGTATCTCAAAGATATCGTCCGGGTTGGCGACCAGTACCTCGCCGCTGGCCGGGTCGACTCTGCCATCTTCCAGGATTACGCCCGTTTTAGTCCAGATCTTCACGTGCAGCCACATCTGTCGGCCTTCACCATAACCGGTCGGCAGTTTGTGTCCGGTCTTATTGATGATTCTGAACTTGATGCTGCCGGATTCTCCCGGGCGAAGTCTTCTGGATTTATTGACCACACGGATTCTTGCCGTTTTGCCATCGACAAAATCGAGATTGTCCAGCACACGGGCATCCAGTGCCGCCTGGCGTGAGGGTGTGACGTCGTAGCCGAGGTCACTCCAGGTCTGATCGATGGGTCCCCAGAGACGCTCAAGATGAGAGAGCATCCAGGTCTGAGCGCCAGCGAAACGCATCGGACGATGGCAGTCCTGGCAACGACCATTGGCCTTGTTGGGAAAGGCGCTGTTGTACCACTCGGTGTAGGTACGCTCGATGGGATGAGGCATGTCGGCCGGTACCCCGTCCCCATCCGGATCAGTCAGGGTCATCAGAAAGGGGTTGGTCACTTCGTGGCAGGAACCGCAAAGTGCGCTCTCTCTTTGGAAGGGATCCATAACCCGTGGTTCATCTCTCTCTGTATCGCTGAACGGCTCGTTTCGGGTGACGAAGAACCCCCCGTTGCCCGCTGCCTTGACCCCGCTGGCATCCTTCTGGTTGTCGATCATGCGATGGCAGACATCGCAGCTGATCCCATCCATGTGGCCTTCCGAGTCCTTGCCGTGCAGTGGATCGGGCGCTTGGGCAGTGCCCGGTGGGAGCTGCTGAAAGCTGGCTCCCCAGAAGTCACCACGCAGATGGGGTTTCTCCGCAGTTGCCGGTTCTGAGAAACCTTCCAGCCAACCGGGTGGAGAGTGGCAGCGCAGGCAGAAGTCGCCGACAACAGCCTGTTCATTCTCCGCTTTGCCGAGCAGTTCCAGGGCGGTGGAGTATCCCAGGTCGGTGAGTGGCGGAATCTCACCGCCCAGGTTCACATGCTCCAGGAGATTGATGAAATCCCGGTTGGCGACATTGAGCGCTGCGTAGAATGCAGGATCCCTGGTTGCTTGAGCCATAATGCCGCCCGCCCAATCGTCGTGTTCTACGCCGGGAAACCTGGCTGGGTTTCTGAAACCATCAACAATCGGATCGAGTATCTGGCCATCCAGATTGACCCCGGGAGGTGCCCCTCTGGGTTGAGTTGAGTCTGTCTCGGTGATGCTGGTAGCGAATGACAGGGTGACGTGAAGCATGAGTGCAGTGAATACCACACCCAGTGATTTTCGGGTAATCATAACCAATCCTCAGTCAACAAGTTGCAAATCCAAAGCTCTCGACTACACAAACCCATACGAAAACTGATGAATTAAAGTATTTCTCAATGGTTCCGGACAGGTAGGTAGGGGCACTACTACCCAGGCCGTGGGGATTCGGTTGAATTGCTGATAGGGTGATCGCTTGAGGCTGGTAGGTAAAAGGTGGCTTTACACGGGGGGGCTGTTCGGTTGTTGTGGTCTGCGGTTGGTGTGGATTGGCAAGAGCGTGGCCAGGCAGGTGCGGCCTCCCGCACCTGACAGATTTCTAAACAGGCCGATTAATCCTGCAGCTCCTCAAGGAGTTGATAGATCTTTAACAGCAGTTCCTGAGCAACGCTGTCATAGGGATCGAAGCTGCCATTGGCACACAGGGTGATCACCGTATCCTTCTCCTGGAAATAGATCATTTCAGCCTGGTAGCCGGGGTCTTTGCCGCTGTGGCTGTAGATTACCTCGTCTGTCCCGGTAATCGGAGTGATACTGATACCCAATCCATAGTTGGAAGCTGGTGTGCCGAGCATCGAGGGCTGCAGCATCTCAGCCCGCATGGCATCGTCCAGCACAAGGTCAGTCTTCAAGATGCCCAGAATGAAAGCGGCCAGATCATCCGCCGTGGTCTGAATGCCGCCGTCAGCCAGGCCGAAATGGCTATACCAGGGGTAGACGTCGATGGTCTCTCCCTGGTCATCCACATAACCGTGAACCAGGCCTGGGATACCTTCCGCTTCATGGCCCTGCAGGGTGTGCTCAAGTCCCAGGGGTTCAATGATCCGATTACGAATCTCACTCTGCAGGGTGGCGCCGGATGCACTCTCTATGATCAATGCCGCCAGGATATAGTTCGAGTTGGAGTAGCTGTAGTTGGTGCCCGGTTCAAAGTGTAGCGGTTGGTCCAGAAAAAAGGGTAGGGCATCCGCTTGCTGCCAGTGGCGGGTCGGAGCGGAAACATAGAAAAAATCGTTATCCCACGCCTCGCTGTCGTTCTGGAAGTCGAACAGGCCGGTTGTGTGGTTGAGCAGCATCCGGATGGTCATCTGATCACTTGAGGGAATACGGTTGGTAATCTCTGCGGGTAACCAGTCGGTAATCCTGTCGTCGAGGCCGACCAATCCCTCTGACGCCATCTGCACCAGGGTGGCCGCAACAAAGGTTTTACCCACACTGGCCACATAGAAACGGTGCTCGACGGTTGCCTCTTCCTGAGTCTCAAGGTCACTCATCCCCGCACTGCCGGAGAAGTCGATATTCCTGCCGGCGATACGGACAGAGACCCCGGGCAATCCCTTGCTGACGGCCTCTTCAAGGGCGTCCTGGAACTGCTCATTGGCTGAAGCGTCATCATTGCTGTTTGAGTTACAGCCTGTCAGCAGGCTCATGCCGAACAGGGCTGAGGTCAAGACTACAGGCCAGAATTGTTTAAGGCTTTTCATTGCTTCTACTCCCGATGGAAATAAATTGGTTTGCTTGGACAGCGCTTGCTGTTGCAGGGAATAGTGGCTTGAAAGTGGTGGTTTATCGTCCGTGCGTGTAAGTCCGGACGAATTAAAACGCGTTTTTAATCAGTGGGTTGTTTGGCTTCGGTTTGATTGCTGGCTGAATTTCGATATGCGCTGGGAGTTTGTCCTGTGTGACGTTTGAAAGCCGTATAAAATGCCGATTTGGAGTTGAATCCCGCATCCAGTGCAATGCCGAGGATATTCACCTGTGCAGATTCTGCGGTGAGCTTGCGCTGGGCCTCTTCGACCCGGTAGCGGTTGATGAAATCGAAAAAGTTGCACCCGGCCTGTTCGTTGATCACCTGGGAGAGGTAGTTGGGCGAGAGGCTGAGTTGAGCGGCCAGTTGTGGCAGGGTGAGCTTGCTGTCGAGAAATGTGCGCTGTTCATCCATATGGTTTTGCAGATCCTGAAAGAGCAGTTGACTGGTCTCCCTGTCCAGAGCTGAGCGCTGATACTTGGTGTGAGATGAAGATGGAGCCGGAGCCGGGTCGTTCTGATCGGCAGAGTCCGGACCGGGGTGTGCCTCTTCCGCCTGGCTGACCGATTGGGCATCTGATCGATGCGGCTGGGTAAAGATCACCGGCTGCCGCAAACCCATGTAGCCCATGGTGTAGATCACCAGAACGATCAACAGAAAATGGACCCCGATGACCTCTTCAGGGAAGGAGAGCAGATCGGCCAGAAAGACGTCTGCCAGGTAGAAGAGATAGAGCATGATCAGGGCCAGCAACAGGTTCTTCAGCCAGGCCAGGTTGACCCGTTCGAGGAAGGAGAACTGATCCTCGACGGTCTGCTGATGCTGCAGCAACCGTTTGATGGAGAGCCCCAGATAGAGGGCCATCTGCAGGATCGAGAGCACCCCCACCAGGATCATGGCAAGCTCCGCCCAGAGGATGTCGTTATCCTGCTGTTGCCCTTGACCGTTGAGCAAGCTCTGCAGTTGCTGCTGATCGAGCCACATCAGTGGAATCAGAATCACAAACCCCAACAGGAATGGCAGGAAATGTCGCCACTGCCGCAGAGTAAAGCGAAAACCGGATCGTGCAGTCAGTGCGGTGACATAGAGATAGGTGAGTGGTCCGAAAAGAAAATCGATGTTGCTATCAATGATCAGCAGTCGGGGGTAGCTGGCGATATATCCGGACTGATGGAGGAACGCCATCCACAGATCCAGGGAGAAGGTCAGGGTCAACATGGCCAGCAGACGGTGTGCGACAGGCAGACCGCTTTTGGCATTGATCAGTGCCAGGGCGAGAAACATACCCTGTACGGCACCAAGCAGCATGATGGCCGAATAGAGGTCGATTTCAGGTTGCATGATGCTTAGAGGTGGCTGACCTTAGGGCCTGTTAAGACGAATCCAATGGAAGGCTAAATTAGCAGCAAAGCAGGTCGTAAATCCACAACAGTAACAGGATCAATACCGAAAGACCGGCAAGATTGGCCAGGTATAACCAGAATTTGTCCATGCATTCTCTCCATGGGTTTGTTTGCTGTGAATTGTGGCGGCTTGTAACGGATCAGTCGTCTGTGCCTGTAAGTCCGGACAATCATCGTGAGGAGGCGGGCGTCAGGTTTAAGCGGTACACTAAGGCGTTTATCTATTTCGGGAACTCATTTGATGTATTGGATTGCGAGAGTGCTGCTGTTGGGATGGTTGTTGATCCTGCTCGGCTGCGACAAAGGACCGCAGGATCACCGCCAGACCCTGCTGGTGTTCGGCACCCTGCTGGATATCCAGGCCTATACCGATCAACCGGAGCTGTTCAATGAGGCGGTCAGGGAGCTGGACAAGACCTTTCAAACCATGCATCGGGAGTGGCATGCCTGGAAGGGAGAGGGTGAGTTGGTCCGGCTGAATCGTGCGCTGGCCGAGGGGGAGTCTCTGCAGGTATCGGCAGAGCTTGCCAGGTTGCTACAGCAAGCCAGGCAATATGCCATCGACAGTGAGCACATGTTCAATCCGGCGATTGGCCGATTGATCGGCCTGTGGGGATTTCACAGCGACCAGCCCCCAGGTGGTCCGCCGCCGCCGAAGGTGGAGATCGACGCCTTGCTGAAGAGCAATCCCAATATGCAGGATGTCAGCTTTCAGGGAGATCTGGTGAGTGCCACCAATCCCATGGTGTCGATGGATCTGGGTGCTTTTGCCAAAGGCTACGCCTTGAATCTGGCAATCGATGAGCTGAAGCGGATGGGTATTGCAAACGCGATCGTCAATGCGGGTGGGGATCTCTGTGTCTCCGGCCAACATGGTGAACGGCCCTGGGTTATCGGTATTCGCCATCCCTTGGGGGAGGGGGTGATCGCCTCAGTGGGGGTTGCCAATGGGGAGTGCGTGTTGACATCGGGAAACTACGAGCGATACCGGGAGTTCGAAGGGGTCCGCTATGCACATATCATCGATCCGCGTAGCGGCTATCCGGTGGCTCATGTGGCGTCAGCGACGGTGATCAGTAAGCAGGGGGGATTGGCCGATGCGGCGGCCACCGCTCTGAGTGTGGCTGGCCCGGCTGATTGGCAACGGATCGCGTCGAAGATGGGGCTTACCCAGGTAATGCTGGTGGATGATCAGGGGAAGGTCTATCTGACACCGCAGATGCAGTCGAGAATCAATTTCCAGCAACAGGTCGATGAGGTGGTGGTTACGGCTGAGTCTTCCGGTTGATTGTTTATTTTTTTAGTCCGCAAATGAACGCAAATAAGAGTCGCAAATTGTATTAGTGTATGGGAGTAGGCTGGGCCCATGTGCGTCAGACACTACTGTCCGGAATAAATACGTTTCATCTAGCTGAAAGCTATGCAGCACTTGATTTTGAAGGGTACAAGTCATGGCAGTGACTCACAATCAAAGATTCATCATCTGCACAAGGCAATATTAAACAGACCTGAATGATGCTTACTCAAACCCTGTTT
>JAKSBX010000097.1 GCA_022360905.1 Chromatiales bacterium | reverse complement strand
TGACCTGGGCGACTGTGAAGCACGAGGGTCAGCCGGTACGGCCCGGGTCTATGCCGTTGACATGATCGATGCCAATGCAAAATTCAACTGGAACGGAGGCAGTGAAGACAACCTGACGGTTAATGATCGCTCTGACACCCTAAACATGCTTGGTATCCCACCATCTCCCATGCTGGTATTTCCGGGTGACCTTGATGACCAAGGCGGTCAAATCCTCGGTAACAAAGTCCACTTGCTGGTCGGTATTGAGAAAAAACGTGATTGGGATGATTATTTCTTACCCACCTACTGGGAAGAGGTTATAGATGATTAATTCAAGAAATAAGATGCGTGGCTTCACATTGGTTGAAGTATTAATTGCCATTGCAATTGTTGGCATTCTTGCTGCCATTGCCTACCCCCAATATGCGGATTCGGTTCGCAAAGGACGACGTAATGACGGTATGGCAGCCCTTTTGGATGCCGCTCAGAAACTGGACGTTTTCCGGGCTCGTACAGCCAGCTATACTGACGTTCCAGCCAATGCCAACATCAGTACTATCAGCCCAGAAGGCTATTACGATGGTCTTACTATCAATCCAGGCGCCTGTGGCGATATCACCAACTGCTACTCGATCGAAATCAACGTTACGACCAAGGATGGCCAGAATGAAGACGATGTGATTGCCTACCGAATCAACTCGTCCGGGCTCAAGGAGAGAAATGAAGGCAGCTGGATAGAGGGTTGGAAATAAGCCGGTCAATCAGCCGCCGCATACCAACCGACCGGATCAAACCGCAAAGGATCCACATCGTTTGATGTAGATCCTTTTTTTCTGCTCTGTCTCAATACTGGGAACAGTCCAATTGTGCCAAATATTGCCATACCGGGTATGTTATTCTTTAGCTTGTAACCAGGTATCATCACACACGGACAAAAATAATTTTTGAGCCCCCTGAATCAAAAGGCAACTAAGATAACATGACAGACTGTCTCATCGTTGGTGGCGGGATCATCGGCATGCTCACTGCGCGAGAGCTATCGTCCGCAGGCATGCATGTCACCTTACTTGAACAGAGCCACATAGGCAGAGAGTCCTCCTGGGCCGGCGGAGGCATCATATCCCCGCTCTATCCCTGGCGATATACCAACTCGGTGAATGCCCTTGCCTTCTGGAGCCAGCAAACCTATCCAAGCCTCTGTGCCGAACTGAAGGAAGCCTCAGGCATCGATCCTGAATACACCAACAGCGGCCTGTTGATTGTCGACCCTGAAGATAGCGAAAAAGCAGTGGATTGGTCGGTCAACAGCAAACAAAACCTCAAACTCATCGATGGCGGTGATCTCATCAACTATGAACAGGCTCTGGAGATTGATGCCCGGAAAGCCGTCTGGATGCCCGACGTTGCACAGGTGCGCAATCCGAGATTGACCCAATCCCTTTACAGGTCGATCGATGAGCAAGTGCAGATCAATCATCATTGCAAAGTGAACGACCTGATCATTGAAAACCAAAAAGTTAAAGGGGTTATAACTGAAAAACAGCAATTCGATGCTGAACGGGTGGTAATCTGCGCCGGCGCCTGGAGCCGAACATTGCTGCATTCACTCACCTCTCCACCCACCATCGAACCCGTACTCGGGCAGATGATCATTTTCAAACATCAGCCAGAGAGAATTTCCCGTATCACACTCCACCAGGACCGGTATGTGATTCCCCGCCGTGACGGCCGGATTCTGGTTGGCAGCACACTGGAACATCGCGGCTTTGAAAAAACCACAACTGAAGAGGCGAAACAGGAACTCAAGGCCTACGCCCTGAACCGCTTTCCAGAATTGGTCGAAGCAAAAATTGAGCACCACTGGGCAGGGCTCCGTCCAGGCTCTCCCAAAGGTATCCCATACATTGGCGAGGTACCCGAAATCCGCGGGCTCTATATCAATGCAGGGCATTTCCGAAACGGTGTCGTACTCGGCCCGGCCTCATGCCGCCTTCTCGCGGACATAATCCTTGAACGTTCACCAATCCTTCCAGCACAACCTTACAGTCTTACTGCAAAAAGATTTTAGCAGTAAATTCCGATAGTTAAGCCACACTAATGGCAATATATCCAATTATTTCAGACTAGACCACGCTAGCAAGATAGGTCTATAATTGCCCGCGTTCAGCCGGTGTAGCTCAGTCGGTAGAGCAACTGATTCGTAATCAGTAGGTCGGCGGTTCAATTCCGCCCATCGGCTCCATCACTTTCGGGTGCTTTGCTTACCGATCCCTTCCTTTACGCCATCCATTCTTACATGGACATTTTCTGGAGATGAATTAAGCTATCTTCAGGTCAGGACATCAGCTACTATCTGCTGCCATTTTATCTCTTAGGGGCCGATTCATTCTCCATGCGCCTTTTTAAAATCGTCTTTCTAAATCAGGGAAAAGTTTACGAAATCTTCGCCCGCACCATTCGCCAGGGCGAGCTCTATGGTTTCGTGGAGGTGGAGGATCTGATCTTTCAGGAAAGCAGCACTCTGGTGGTGGACCCATCGGCTGAAAAACTGAAAGAAGAGTTCTCCGGTGTGCAGCGCACCCGCATCCCTATCCACTCCGTGATCCGTATCGATGAAGTGGAAAAACAGGAGCATGGACCGGGCAAGATCATCGAGATCGATTCAGACTCCAATATTACTCCGTTTCCCAACCATTTCATGAACCCCAAAAACAATCCTGAAAAGTAGCTCCACGATTGCGATTACGCATTGAATGCTTGATTGGAATATTGAGAATAGTTATGACTCAATCAACTTCCACTCACCATGCAGCAGCATATTCCACTACTTCTCATACTCTCTCTGGTCAGCGGGTGCTCTCAGCAAAATTCTGAGAATTCACCGCCTGAATTCCCAGATAACCCCCCGTTAATCGTTGCCGCTGAAGCTGGTGATTTGCCAACCATTCGCAAATTGATCGATAAAAACAGTCCTGTCGATGTACAGGATGCCTGCCTGTGGACACCACTCATGAAATCAGCACTCAATGGACACCTTGAAGTGACTCAACGTTTGCTCGATGCAGGAGCCCAAGTAAACCAGGTTGATAAGGGCGGTTATTCAGCCATGATGCTGGCCGTTTCAAACAACCACTACCAAATAGCTGAACTACTGCTCAACCGGGGCGCAGATATCAATCAAATCGAGACAACAGGTGGCTGGAGTGCACTGATCTGGGCCGCCAAACTGGGATATACCGAATCGGTTTCTCTCCTGCTTGCTCATAATGCCCTCACCAGTATCAAAGACTTCGATAACATGAGCGCCTTAGACTGGGCTCAAAAAAACCAGCATAGCGAAATCGTGAAGCTGCTCGAATCCAAGCAGTCCCAATAAAAAAAATTTATGACTATTGTTGGTGACCGGAGTATTGCTCAAAATTACAGAGCATGCCAACACGCCCAATCTATCGAGTGTAGACTGCGATCACTTAGGGCCTGTTAACATAATCATGCAAAACACCAATTCACTGATCTGGATCATCAGCGGAAGCCGGATGAAATCCTATGATGTAGGGATGAGATGGAACTCTCCCATTCAACATCTAGGGTTAAGCTCTGGAGGTGTATCCCATGCCAACCCGAATTACCAATGATCAAAGTCTTCGCAATGCAATAGGCCAGCTCTCAACGGCGCAGCAACGAGCTTTAGCCGGTAAATTTGTTGCCAGTGTCGAACATTTGAGTACCGACCCGAGGGTTGCCAGGGCTGTGCAGGTCGCTGCCAACCCGGATCTTCCTCCTCAAGAAGTTGAAGCTGCTTACAAAGAAGTCAAAAGCTTTGCTACTCAAACCTATACCGCATGTGGTCGTGATGCTGACTGGGCGGCTCAAGCGGAACACTTCGTCGCCGCTGCAGCAGCGGCCTCTCTTGCACCTGATGAGCCTGATGACAGCAAGGCGGCTTGGCGCGCCGCAATGCAGGCACGAATGGCAAAGAACTGTGAGATGATTCTGAATAACGAAGGTGGCTTGGCCAACGAATCTGAAAAGCAGTATGAGTTGGCTGAAGCATTCATGCCTTAGCCACTTATTATGCCGGCCTTTTAATCGATTGGTCCGCAAATGAACGCAAATGTAGTTTTCAATTGTAGGTATCGTGAGGAATGGACCGCCCTACATCTAGATCAAAAGCCAAATTGACGCTATCGCGCAATGGTCTGACTACTGATATTAGCGTTTATTCGCGTTCATTTGCGGACTGAAAATTCTTAACCCTTGCCATCCATCAAGGTAATACCGTCCAGACCATCAACCAGCGAGTCGTTGGTCTGGCTTGCTCCAAGCTTTATCATCAGGCGCACATCATTCGCCGAGTCGGCATGAGCCAGCGCATTTTCGTAGCTGATAACGCCCTCTTCATAGAGCCGATAGAGGTGTTGATCGAACGTAACCATGCCGTGCTCGTTAGATCGTTTCATCAACTCCTTCAACTTGTGAATCTCACCTTTTCGGATCAGTTCTGAAGCCAAGGGTGTATTCAGTAATACCTCAATAGCGGCACGCCGACCACTACCGTCAGCTTTTGGTATCAGTTGTTGCGCAACAATCGCCTTCAGGTTCAGCGAAAGATCCATAAAGATCTGATCCCGATGGTCCTCAGGAAAGAAGTGGATAATCCGGTCCAGCGCCTGATTGGCATTGTTCGCATGAAGGGTTGAAAGGCAGAGATGCCCGGTCTCAGCAAAAGCAATCGCGTGCTCCATGGTTTCCCTGGTACGGATCTCGCCGATCAATATGACATCCGGCGCCTGTCGCAAAGTGTTTTTCAGCGCCACCTGATAGGACTCGGTATCGATACCGACCTCCCGCTGGGTGATGATGCACTGATTATGATCATGCATGAATTCGATGGGGTCTTCGATGCTGATGATGTGGCCATCCCCCCGATTGTTTCGATAACCGATCATGGCCGCCAGAGAGGTCGACTTACCGGTACCCGTCGCACCGACAAAGATCACCAGACCACGCTTGGCCATGGAGAGATCTTGTAATATCGAGGGTAGATAGAGAGATTCGAGGCTTGGGATATTGGTCTCTATTCGGCGCAACACCATGCCGACCGCATCCCGCTGGACAAATGCGCTGACACGAAACCGGCCGATCTTTTTCGCACTGATCGCAAAGTTGCACTCGTGGGTCTCATCGAACTCTTTCTGCTGGGCATCTGTCATGATGCTATAGGTCAGCGCCTTGGTCTGCTGGGCCGTGAGTGCTGTCTTGTTGACCGGATGAATCTTGCCATCAACTTTGATTGACGGCTCTCGCCCGGCTGTAATGAAGAGATCCGAGGCTTTGTTCTTGACCATCATGGCCAGGAGTGTGTTCAGTTCCATAGTCTTGTCCTCTATACACTCATATTCATAGACTGATGCCACTCCATAATCTGCGGGTGAGTGCTTGGGTTTTCATCTGAAAGAGTGGTTGTTAATCCTGGTTGTATTAATAATACAACATCAGACTAAAACTGATCCTTGTTCTGTGCTTTGGCTTTGGCATCCAGTCGGCTGACCACACCCTTCTGCACCAGCTCTTTCAACGCCTGGTCCATGGTCTGCATGCCTGCAGCCTGGCCCGTCTGAATCGCTGAGTACATCTGCGCTACTTTATCCTCACGGATCAGATTTCGGATGGCTGGTGTACCCACCATGATCTCCCAGGCGGCGATTCGGCCACCACCGATCTTTTTCAGCAGGGTCTGGGCAACCACGGATCGCAGCGACTCGGATAGCATCGAGCGAACCATCGATTTCTCCCCAGCCGGAAAGACGTCGATGATACGGTCGATGGTCTTGGCTGCCGAACTGGTGTGCAGGGTACCGAATACCAGATGGCCCGTCTCCGCCGCTGTCAGTGCCAGACGGATGGTTTCAAGGTCACGCAACTCACCTACCAGAATAATGTCCGGATCTTCACGCAGCGCTGAACGCAGGGCTTCGGCGAAACCCAGGGTGTCCCTATGGACCTCACGCTGATTAATTAGACACTTTTTGCTGCTGTGGACAAATTCGATCGGGTCCTCGATCGTCAGTATGTGAGAGTAATCATTGTCATTTTTATAGTCCATCATGGCGGCCAGCGTGGTCGATTTACCGGAACCTGTCGGACCGGTAACCAACACCAGCCCACGGGGCACATCGACGATGTCTCTGAAAATCTGAGGGCAACCCAGGTCGTCCAGGGTCAATACTTTGGAGGGAATGGTACGAAACACGGCTGATGCGCCACGGGCCTGATTGAAGGCATTGACACGGAAACGGGCAAGGCCGGGAATTTCGAAGGAAAAGTCATTTTCCAGAAACTCCTCAAAATCCTTTCGCTGCTTGTCGTTC
>JAKSBX010000173.1 GCA_022360905.1 Chromatiales bacterium | reverse complement strand
GGCATTCACTTCGATGGTCTCCGCCAGGCTGGTAATGGCCTCCGCGGGACAGACATCGAGACAGCGACTGCAGGCGGTTTTACCGGAACGGCCATGGGCGCAGATCTGCGGGTCGTAATCGAAATAGCGTGGCTTTTCGAACTGCCCTTTCATCTCCCCAACGGCGGTAATCGCCCGATCCAGTTCCGCGTCGTCTGCTGCGGTGTGGAAATAGCCGGGAGGTGTCATCGCCCGATCCAACAGGGGCTCAGTTGAGAGGTCGAGGATCAGATCCACGGCCAGCATTTCAAAATTGGCCTGCCCGGACTCACCAAGATGGATCTTGAAGTCCCCCAGATAACCCTCGATCTCGATGGCTCGTCCTCCCAGCGGTACCACTGGTACCCCCGGCGCTTCGGCACCGGCAGTGAGAATCACCATAGGGTGCAGCTGACCACTCAGACGCGGTGCGATCTCCATCGCCCGTTCATCGCCGATCACCGCCAAGCGTCCACGGCTCTGATAATTGACCAGTCCTGTCGCTTCAACCCTCACCCGCCCCATGGCGGCCTGGGCCTCACGTCGGGCCTGATGATTGATCTGTTGTATTGTGTTGTTGTCAGTCTCATTCATGCGGGGGTCTCTAGATTGTCATCACCGTCGGATGGTTGTTGTTCAGCAACCTGATGCGTATCCTCTGTTGGGGCTTCATCACTGCTCTCCTCAGCAGCCGCTTCGGACTTACCCGGTTCCGCCTCAGCCAGGGCCTGCTGTTCCGCTTCTCTCTGCTCTTGCAACTCAAGCTGATGCTTCAGATCGGCGGTGATCACATCCCCCAGGGCCTCGAACTTGGTAAAGTCATCCGCATAGTCATCCAGGCCGTCACAGAGATTGAAATCACTGCCGTGAAACAGCTTTCGCAAGGCCATTTTGCGCAACGGCTCAGAGACTTTGGGAGAGAGGAAACCGCTGTAGTCGGAGGATTCGTCCAGTGACTCCAGGGGAGGCATATCCTCATCACAGGGTTGCTCCGGCTGCACTTCCTCCTCGGCCTGCTCAGCCAGAGGTTGCTGGGAAGCCAGCTTTCGATCCGACCAGCGTCTTAAAAAACTCTCATCACGCTTGCTTCGCAGCTCATCCAGAGGCTTTTCATCGGCGTCCATGGGGTCTCCTCTCGGACTGGCGCCAATCCGCCCGTTTGCGTTTGCTGCGCTTGGTTGGCACATAATGGGCAAGCACAAAGGCCTCGGCCCATTGATAGATCTCGGCAGGAACCGGGACGGCGTAGACTGTTTCATCACCCTCCAGATAGGCGTGGGCCTCATCGAAACTGAAACTCACCATGAATGGGGTCGGTGTGCCGTCATCCGCCTTATTGGCGACCACATAACAGCAGGGCGTTGCAGAGAGCAGATTGTGGTAATAGCTTTCGCACTCATCCACATGCAACCTGAGCTTGAAACCGGGGTGGAGGTAGCGGCTGGTCCCCTGCTGCTCGAATATCATTTCCGCTTGCTGAGGATCGGCCGTTCCACCGGTTGCCAGTACACCGACCGCTTCCCATCGATGGGACTCCCACTGATTGGCACTGGGTGACTTCTGCATAATCACCGATACCGAGAACTCCCGGGGTAGGTCGTCACCAATGCGTTTCTGTGATGCAGACATGCTCGACACCTCCTGATCTGAACCTGCTGGAGTGAATAACACTCACTTAAGCGAAGAAAACCGCCAATGAACGCCAATCAGCACGAATCAACGCAAAAAAGAGGCCGTATCGCTAAGGCTATTTGCAACATTTTGCGGTGATTGGCGTTTATTAGCGGCTAAATCTCATAACAATGGCTTGCTACATCACAAATGATGTGGTGCACCTTTACCTAAGTAAGTGCCATTCCTTTCTGGAGTGGATCGCAAGTTATGTACCAGAAAGCCAATCTGGAAAATCAGCAGGGAATTCACGGCGCAGGAAAATTCTCCTAAAAACGGCGCTGTGGCAAAACAGGGCAAAATGTCCCGTTCTTATTCACAGAGTGAGACATTTAATACCACTGACGCTCACACACCACGCGCAACATGGGCATCAAACGGGAGATCGGGTTTCGGTATGACTTTTGCCTGTAGAGAACAAGCGCTTGTTGGAGAGACCATTGCCAATGCCTGAAACAAACAATAAACCGGCAGCCGAAACCCATCGCCTGACTGACCGCTTTAATCGTCAGATCACCTATCTGCGTATCTCGGTTACCGACCGGTGTGATCTACGCTGTGTCTACTGCATGTCTGAAGATATGAAGTTTGTCCCCAGATCGCAGCTATTGACCCTGGAAGAACTCTACCGGGTAGCCCAGAATTTTGTCGAAATGGGGGTCAACAAGATCCGCATTACCGGAGGCGAACCCCTCACCCGGCGGGGTATCATGCAGCTGTTTCAGGCACTCGGCAGACTTCCCGGCCTGAATGATCTGACTCTGACCACCAACGGTACCCAGTTAACCCGCTACGCCAAGGCACTGAAGACCGCCGGTGTCACCCGGATCAACATCAGCTTGGATACCTTGCAGGCGGATCGTTTCCGCGACATGACCCGGGTTGGCGATATTCATCGCACCCTGAACGGTATTGAAGCCGCCCTGGAGGCCGGCTTCAAACGGCTGAAGATCAATACGGTGATTCTCAAGGATCGTAATCATGATGAAGTGGTCGATTTGGTCCGTTTCGCTGAAACCCGCGGTATGGACATCAGTTTCATCGAAGAGATGCCCCTTGGCGTGATCAGTGAGCATGACCGGCAACAGGTCTACTACTCAAGTGACCAAGTGCTTCAGGATATCCAACAACACTACGAGACGATTCCAACCACCGAAACCACCGGTGGACCATCCCGCTACTATCGCCTGAATGGGTCGCAAAGCCGAGTGGGGTTCATCTCGCCTCACAGTCATAACTTCTGCGAGCACTGTAACCGGGTGCGGCTGACGGCAGAGGGAAGACTGTTGCTCTGTCTGGGCCAGGAGCACTCCATGGATCTGCGCCGTGTGGTACGCGCCAACCCACTTGATGACGCCCCCTTACGTCAAGCCATCATCGATGCCATGGAGATCAAACCCAAGGGACATGAGTTTGACCTCAGCAGCCAACCGGTGCTGTTCCGGCATATGAATGTTACCGGAGGATGAGGTGAGCGCAATGAACAAGGTAAATGAGTACTCCCACCGCCCGCAACTCACCGATGCGGGATTGAGTGCGGCCCATCCAGCCACCGCTGTGGACGAGTATGGCGAGATACGCCGTGGCCGGGTTGCTGCAGAACGGGCCTTGACCGTCTATCTGGACAAACAGGAGATCGTTACCCTGATGACCCTGGGTACCCGCCCGGAGATGTTGGTATTGGGCTGGCTGCGTAACCAAAGGCTGATTGAGCGTATCGATCAAATCAAGGCAGTCCAGGTGGACTGGGAGACGGGTTCAGCCGCTGTCACCACCTTTGACGGCATTCAGGATCTGCAACAGAAAACCGCCCGCAAAACGGTAACCAGCGGCTGTGGCCAGGGTACGGTTTTCGGCGATCTCATGGAGGATCTGGATAAAATCGAACTGCCCCAATGCAATCATCTCCAATCCGGTGTCTATGCCCTGCTGAAGAATCTCAGCAGCTACAATGAGGTCTACCAGCGAGCCGGTGCTGTGCACGGCTGCGCCCTCTGCCGGGGCGCCGAGATACTACTGTTTATCGAGGATGTAGGAAGACACAACGCGGTAGACGCCATTGCCGGAAATATGATGCTCGATGATATCGCCGGAAGAGACAAACTCTTCTACACCACCGGCAGACTGACCTCGGAGATGGTAATCAAAGTCGCGCAGATGGGCATACCCTTTCTGCTGTCCCGCTCAGGTGCCACACAGATGGGTGTGGAGCTGGCCAAGCGTATCGGGGTGACATTGGTTGCACGCGCTAAGGGAAAGCACTTCTTGATCTACAACGGGGCAGAGAACATTACTTTTGATGCGATTCCACCAGTACGCTATCAGGCCAGTGAAAAGAAGCGGGTGGAACATGCAAAAAGTTGATCATAAGGAGAGGATATGGCGGCGGTGATCTCACAGGACCAGCACGTATTCATGAACGTTAAGCAGGTGGCCGAGTACCTGCATCTTAACGAGAAGAAGATCTACTCTCTGGTCAACGAAGAGCGTATTCCTGCGACCAAAATCACCGGCAAGTGGCTGTTTCCCAGAGAGCTGGTGGATCGCTGGATGCTCGATTCCGCCCACGGTGGCCTGATGACCAACCGATTGGTGATCGCCGGCAGCGACGATCCACTGCTCTATCGCCTGATTATGAATTTTGCCCAGGAGACCGGCGCCCACGCATTGATCAGCTACTCACCGACAGGCACCCGGCTCGGTCTCGATCTACTTCAGGCCAATCGGATCGATGCCTGCGGGATACACTGGGGCCCCAACCAGGAGAGCAATACACGCCACCCGGCACTGTTGCGTCAATATCCCCAATTCAGACAATGGGTGTTGATCCGATTGTTTCGTCGGGAACAGGGTTTGATGGTCAACCGTACACTGGGCGAGTTAAGGCCGGATACCAAAACGCTGCTGGAAGGCAACTATCGATGGGCGATGCGACAGTCCGGCGCTGGCGCACAACGTTTTCTGATTGAAGTACTGAGTCAATACAGTGTCAATATCGATCAGTTGAACGCGGTCTGCACGGCCCTCTCGGAACGCGAAGCGGCGGCCAGTATCGCCATGGATCAGGCCGACGCCGCACCGGGTGCAAGAGCGGCTGCCCAGGAGTACGGTCTCGACTTCATTCCTTTCGGCTGGGAGTCCTTCGACTTGGCGCTGCCGAGAAACATCTGGTTCCGGCGGCTGTTTCAGGATCTGATCAACCGTCTGCGATCGGCCGATTGCCAGGCCATGGGGGAGCGTCTTGGGGGCTACGATCTGAGTGAGGCGGGTGAGTTGGTATGGGGGGATGAGTAAACTGTCTATTTCACAAGACTTAAGAATATAAGAAGTCCGCGAATGAACGCAAATGTTAAGTTGTGACTTCGGCAAGTCTGCTCTGATAAACCCCATCGTTATCCTGGGGAAAACCCACTACTCGGATAGTAAAGAAGGATATGAGGAGATCAACCCTTGTCGTCCGGAACTGCGCGAGGATGAGAATTTTATCAGTCTCTACTTGTCGAGTATTCCTTCAACATAACGGTTGAGTTCATTTGCACACAAAACTCTCTTTTCCATTTGCGTTCATTCGCGTTCATTTGCGGACTGAACTCTCTTCTCCACCACTTCACTTGAAAAAAAACTCAATGGTATGATGGGTTAGCGTCCCGGTTTTTTTCAATCAACAGGCCATAATATGAAGACAGGTTACCTGGTACTGGAAACCCACCCTGATCACGTCGGCATGATCAGAGCCAGGATCAGAGACGAACTGCCGAATACCCAGGAGTCTGAAGCGGGATCTGAAATCCGATATATCGCCCGTTTCGATGATATCGAAGCCGGTCTGATGCACTTACATAACCAGCTTCGCAACAGATTGGTCGACCTGGACAGCCGACTCTACAAGACCGAGGTTTCCCACGCGATTTCCGCGGTGGAATCGGATGATCTTCGCCATCAACAGGTCTGGATAGATCCCACCATTGACACGCAGACCAAAGCCGCAATCGATACGGAAACGGCTCAACTCAAACGTCGACATGCCCTCTGGAACCGAACCTGGATGATCGTCGGCGGCTTTTTTGTGCTGCTGTTTTTCTTCCTCAATCTGATCAGTGGCTTCTAGGCCATTGGCCGCGATTGGATAAGAACATCAGTCCGCTAATGAACGCGAATAAACGCAAATTGTCGCTGATGATTCTGCTGGGATTGGAGTGTGTTATTTAAGCCGCAAAATGATCATTGGGCATGTTTATGTATGTGCCCAACCCAATCTCAGACACTATTTCAATTTGCGACTCCTATTTGCGTTCATTCGCGTTCATTTGCGGACCAATCTCTTTTCCCATTCGCGGGATTTTCATCGCTCCAATAATCTGGGCATCAGTTCAACCAGGTTACAGGGGCGGGTCCGGTAATCGAGTTGCGCGGAGATCAATTTACTCCAACCATCCTTACAGGCGCCGGTTGAACCCGGCAGACAAAAGACAAAGGTACCGTTGGCAACACCGGCAATTGCCCGGGATTGCATGGTCGATGTGCCGATGATCTCGTATGAAAGAGAGCGGAACATCTCACCGAAACCGATAATGGTCTTATCCAGCAGGGGTTCTACCGCCTCTGGCGTACCGTCTCTGCCTGTCAGCCCTGTGCCACCGGTACTTATAATCACTTGCACGTCGGGATTGGCAATCCATTCGGATATCACCGCTCTGATCTGATACCGGTCATCTTTCACGATACGCTTATCGGCCAGCTTATGGCCGGCCTCTTCCAGCATGCTCTTCAGCTTTTGCCCGGATTTGTCGTTCTCTTCCGTGCGACTGTCTGAAACGGTCATTACGCTGATATTCAAAGGAATAAACTGACGTTCGTCACTCATGTTGTAGGCTCCGTGGGTCTCATTATATTAATCTGAAAAACAGTGGATAGCATGCCAGCTGCAAGCGGTAGTTCCTTGATCAAGATCAGAATTCACTCATCGCTTCAGCCCATTGGCTGGCTGGCACACCGTATCGTCAGGGTCGTTTACTGTAGGCGTCATCGAACAACAACTCGAGCCCCTGATGGGCACCTCGCAGACCGTCGATGACATCCTTGGCCCAATCGAAATAGGCCTGCCGCCGGGGCAGATCCCAGCCGATCGGTGGACTATGGGCAATGTCACGCAGATTGGCGATTTTATCGGCCAGCTTGACCAGTTTGGCCTTCTCCGAGAGATTCGGGGCATGGTGTATCTGCATCGCTTTTCGCTCGAGCTTGGAGAGGGATTTATCGTCAGACACCTCCATGACCAAACCGGCGATCACCAACCCGAACTCTGCCTCGATCTCTTCGAACGTGGTCTCCGTATCCTCGATCGTATCATGCAACAAGGCGGTTATCAGCGTCTCCGTATCATAGATTTCCCCTTCATTCACCAGAATATCCATCAAGGTGATCGGGTGATTGACATAGGGAGTCTCCTCCACATCCTTTCGCCGCTGGTCCCGATGTTTCCGGGCGGAAAACGCCAACGCTTTGACGATCAATTGAAGTAGGTTGTTATTCATAGCTCGCGACAAGTTTTTTGTATCGTTTCTTAATTATACAGTTCAAACCAACCCTTCTCCTCATCGACCATATCGGCCTCCTGATAGAGCCAGATGGTAAATGTGGAACCCTCTCCCAATTCAGACCTGACGCCGATATCTCCGCCATATTTTTTTATCAGACTATAGCTGACCGAAAGCCCCAGACCGGTACCCTCACCGGTTGGCTTACCACTGTTGAACGGATTGAAGATGGAACCGAGTCGGTCCGGTGCGATGCCGCTGCCGTTATCGATCACTTCAATGACCACACCTTTGTTGTCCCAATCATAACTGCATAGACGGATTTCACCATCCTGCTTGTGCAGCGCGTGGGCGGCATTCACCACCAGATTGACCAACACCTGCTGTAGCTCCTGGGAATTGATCTTGACCTGTCTGGTGGCCTGCAAATCCAAATTGATTTCAAAATCGCTCTTACTACGCAGATGACGTACTAAAACCAAAGTGTGTTCGATCACATTGTTGACGTCGGTATAGACCGTCTCACCGCTCATCTGATCGGTGCGGGCATACTGCAACAGACTGTTGATGATATCCTTGATACGAAAGATCTGCTCGATCACCAGATCGATCTCCTCTTTCACCGGCTCCGCATCCTTACCCAATTCGGCAACCAGCAGATCCAGGTTTCCCAGCATCACCGCGGTCGGGTTATTGATCTCATGGGCAACACCGGCCGTCAGTTCACCGAGTGCCGCCAGTTTTTCCGCATTGATCAACTGCGCCCGGGTCTCCTTGAGGGTCTGGATGGTACTCAGCAGTCTCTCATTCTTCAGCTTCAATTCAGTGGTGCGTTCCTCCACCTTCTCTTCCAACTGATCCGCCCACTGCTGCATCTGCTGATTACGCTGTTGCAGAAGATCCAACAGCAGATCGAACTCTTTGGCCAGAACACCGATCTCATCGGTGGATGAGATTTGACCGATACGCCGGGTATAGCCGTCACGGGTGGCGCGAACCACATTCATCATCATCTCCAACGGCTTGAAAATCGATTTTGCCCCTTTGATGGAGAGCAGCGAGGAGAGCAGCATCAAGGCCAGGAACAGCAGGATCAATACCACCAGCGCCTGCCAGAGCGCATTGCGGGACGGCGCCTCGAGAAATCCGGCGTACAACATGCCGACCCGCTCACCATTCACATCGATGATCGGTTGATAAGCCGAGATATACCAATCGTTGACCACAAAGGCACGATCGATCCACTTGTTACCATGCTCCAGTACCTGGGTTCGCACCTCATCCGAAACCCGGGTACCGAGTGCCCGCTCATTTACAGCACGTGGCACATTGGTGGTAATCCGCACATCATCCAGGAACACAGTTACGGTACCGATACTACCCTCGGGCAGACTGCCAGGACCATACACAAGATCCCGGATGGTATCGACAAATTTGAAATTCCCATTCAGCAACACCCCGCCATCGAGTATCGCCACCACCTCCCCCCTTGAGTTTTTCACTGGATAGAGGGCCCGAATCATCATCCCCCGCTCTTCCACCTGCTGATCTGTCGGTCTGGCTCGGGGGGTTTCAAGCAGCGGCAGCGCTACCTTACCCGCCAATCCTGGGGATTGGGTTTCAAGCGCCTGTGCAGAGAAGATCTCAATCTCGACTTTCGGCGATCCCTGCAGGGCGATCAACAAAGAGGGAGAGGGATGGGCTCGCAGAGGCAGTTCGGCATCCGTGGTAAAGATAACCCTGCCATCCAGTCCCAGCAGATGCAGATAGGAGAAATCGTTCTGTTGGCGAATTTTTGCCAACTGCTGGTTGATCACCCCACCACTTCTCGATTCCAGTGCGGTATTGAAGGTATAGGACTCGGCCAGTCGAGCCAGGGTATTGAGATAATCCTGCTGCAGACGATGGAAGTTATCCTCAGCTACGGAGAGATCCGTATTAACCTTGATAAACAGCTGTTCATAGCTGAACTGGGAGCCCCAGAAGATGGCCAGCCCAAGTGCAATCGGCATGATCAATAGAATCGGGAACAGTACCAGCACCAGCATTTTATAACGCAGGGTGCTCTGAATGGTCCGGATAAAATTCAGCACGGAATCAGGTTATTCCCCAGGCTTGGGCTTTGCGCTCCAGTGTCTTGCGTGAAATGCCCAACACCCGTGCTGCCGCTGACTTGTTGCCGCCATGAAGCTCCAGCACCTTCAGGATATGCCGTTTCTCAACCGCTTCAAGTTGTAACGAGGCTTCCGATTGCGGGGGCGCAGACTCGCCATTCTGCTGCTCGGTCCCGGTGATGCAAAGACTCGGAGAGCGGTTCAGTAACAGACAGCGCTCGATCACATTTTTCAATTCCCGCACGTTTCCCGGCCAATCGTAGTGCATCAGCAGTTCGATCTCATTCTCACCCAACACCGGAACTTCGATCCCCAGGTCGGATGCCAGGGTATTCATGAAATGGTTGGCCAGCAGCGGTATATCCTCACGCCGCTCGCGCAACGCGGGTATACGCAGGGTCAACACATTGAGACGGTAGTAGAGATCCTCGCGGAACTCCCCTTGTTGCACTTCATTGCCGAGATCCCGGTTTGTGGCGGCGATAATCCGTACATCGACAGGGACCTCACGATTGGAACCGACAGGGCGGATGGTGCGCTCTTCAAGGGAACGCAGCAGGTGAGCCTGCATCGACAGGGGCATCTCACCAATCTCATCGAGAAACAGGGTTCCTCCATTGGCATAGGTAAACAGTCCATCCCGGGAGAGATGAGCGCCGGTGAAGGCGCCTTTGACGTGACCGAACAGCTCGCTCTCCAGCAGCTCGGCACTCATCGCACCGCAGTTGACCGGTACAAAACTGCCTGAGCGGTTGCTCAAGTCGTGTATTGCCCGGGCAGCCAACTCTTTGCCGGTACCCGATTCACCTTCGATCAACACCGTGGATGGCATTGGCGCCACCCGTTTGACCACTTCGCACAGAGCATGCATCTGCTGGCACTCGCCAACGATGCCCGAGCTGTCATAGATCTGATCGACCTGGCGTCGCAGCACAAAGTTCTCCCGCTGCATCTTCTGTCGATCCAGATAGCGCTCCACGGATGCGATCATCTGCTCCATGCGGAAGGGCTTCATGATGAAGTCCTCCGCACCGGCCCTGAGTGCGGAGATGGCCGTCTCCAGGTCTGCATGGGCGGTCATGAAGATAACACCGGTGTTCCCACCCTGCTCGCGCAGCTCTCTGACCCACTCAACCCCGCCTCGATGACCCGGCAGGCGAATGTCAGTGATAATAAGATCAAAATGGCAGTGTTTACGCAGCTCTTCCGCAGTTACCACATCCTTTGCGGTTTCCACCAGCCCAAAATGGCGCCTCAACCCTTTTTGTAAAAAACTGAGGATGCCCGGTTCATCATCCACGATGAGTACCGAGGTCATTCGGCTGGTCATACCCTCCTTGTGATAAACACTTGTGGACTCATCCCGTACCACAAGTTCTTCTGTTTCAATATTCATTGAGTACTGTTCTATCAAGGCAATCCACCGGCGGCTGAGTGAGACAAAATGTCCAACAAAAAGTGTGTCAATCTGGGACCATTTGTCTCAATTTTGGACTCCCTTGAACAGCGAAGGGAGAAACCGACAGCTAAAGAATGCAGAAATTGTGTTTATTATCCTGCCATTATCTACATAGTAGACAATACAGGGTCATTTACTATTGCAAATACCATGACAACTATTGCAGATAAGAGTGGCACCACTCTTGCAATCAATTCGATGTACCCATGACTAACGACTGACTTTCTAATCATTTGTTCAATGGTTGCACACAACTGTTTAAGTTTGCTTAAAAGAAATAAAACACACTTAAATTATGCTTTTTTGTAAACCACAACGCTCGGTCCATCGCTGTACCCACACTTCATATGGAAGATTCAGTGATCTGGAAATTCATACCGCAATGAGGCATTCCCTAATGAATAAAAATATGGTGAAACACTTATTCACACTCCTGTTGATGACACTGCTTATCCCCTTCAATACGGCCAATGCAGAGACCAACACAATCGTCAGACTGGCCACCACAACCAGCACTGACAATTCAGGACTGTTGAAAGAACTGCTACCGGAATTTCAGGCAGACACCGGTTATAACGTCCATGTGATTGCCGTCGGCACAGGTAAAGCACTGCGCATGGGACGTGACGGCGATGTGGATGTGGTACTGGTGCATGCCAGGGCCGCTGAAGACGAATTTGTCGCGCAAGGTCATGGTGAAAAACGATTCGGTGTGATGTACAACGACTTTGTGATCGTCGGCCCACAAGCGGACCCGGCCGGATTATCGAAAGCCAGGGATGCCACCACGGCCTTGCAACTGATCGCCGAACATCAGGCGCTCTTCGTCTCGCGTGGGGATGATTCCGGCACCCATAAAAAAGAGCTGGGTTTGTGGAAGAAGGCCGCCGTCAACCCACAAGGACAATGGTATCGCGAAGCTGGCCAGGGCATGGGCAAAGTGCTGCAGATCGCCGCAGAGATGGATGCCTATACCCTAACCGACCGGGGCACATGGCTGGCCTATGAAAAGAGGTCCCCACTGAAAGTCAGCTTTCAAGGCGACCCCCTGCTGTTCAATCCCTATGGCATTATCGCGGTCAATCCACAGCGTTACCCCGACACCAACCATCAGGGCGCCCAGGCACTGATCCGCTGGCTGATCTCTCCGGAAGGTCAGGAGCGCATCAACAATTTCCGCATTGGCAGTAATCGTCTCTTCACCCCCTCTGCGGATGCTGGAGAGTTTGCTGCAACCAAACATTGATGACATGGAATCATTAACGACCACAACGCTGGCAGCCCTGGAGTTGCTGTTCAGCGGCAACCCGGAACTCTGGGAGATCATTGCCATCTCCTTCAGGGTCTCTGGGGTCGCCATACTGGTGGCCTCACCGCCAGCCCTGCTGGTCGCTTTTATTCTTGCTTACTATCACTTCCCCGGCAGGCGTCTGCTGATCTCCCTCAACAGCACCCTGCTCTCAGTGCCAGCCGTGGTGGTTGGCCTGACCCTATTCATTCTGCTCTCCAGGCAGGGCCCGCTCGGGGAGTGGAAGTTGCTATTCACCCAGACGGCGATGGTGCTGGGGCAGATCGCACTCGCCTTTCCGATTCTTGTCGCCATGGGCCACTCGGCGCTGCAGGCCTGTGACCGCAGAGCCTGGGAAACGGCGCGCACCCTGGGTGCTACCCCGCTACGGGCGCTGATCACCATCATGCGGGAAGCGCGCTTCGGCCTGATGGCTGCACTGCTCGCGGCGTTCGGTCGAATCATTGCGGAAGTTGGTGCATCGATGATGCTTGGCGGCAATATCCTCCACTATACCCGCAACATACCAACCGCCATCGCTTTGGAATCGAGCAAGGGCGAATTCGCTCAGGGTATCGCGTTGGGTTTGGTTTTGTTGATTCTGGCTTTCACTCTGAACGCCTTCCTACAGCACTTTCAAGGTAAGGGGCAACCGGCCTGATGACGACACCAGATCAATTCCAAGTCCACTGCCTGAAAAAACACTACGCCAAACGACAGGTGCTGGATGACGTGGTTTTCTCCCTGCAAGCGGGACAGACCCAGCTGCTGAGCGGTGACAATGGCGCGGGTAAAACCACCCTGTTACGTATCCTGGCCGGACTGGAGAAGCCGGACAGCCTACAGATCGACCTGGGAACGGGCGTGCTGAACTGGCGTCGTGTCAAAAAAACCTTACAGCACCATGCCCTCTATCTTCATCAGCATCCCTATATGTTTGACGGCACGGTGAACTACAACCTGGGCTACGCAATCACCGCGAAACTGACAAAGCGAGAGCGCCAGCAACAGATTGATGAAGCCCTCGAGTGGGCCGATCTTCAGCAGCTCTCCTACGCCCCGGCCAAATCGCTCTCCGGTGGCGAGAAGCAACGGGTCTCCCTGGCCAGAGCCTGGCTGAAGAGACCGTCAATTCTGTTACTGGATGAACCCACCTCGAACCTGGACCAGGAATCGAGACAGCGCACACTCAGTCTGCTGGAGACATTCAAAAGCGATGGGACCGCCATGTTGCTGGCCAGCCACGACCCTATGCACTTCCCCTCGCTGATCGACCAGCACTTACACCTGGATCGGGGTAAACTGGTACGTATCGATGACCAGAGCCTGATTGAATCCGATCAGACTCATCCAAACTTCAGGAGTACTGCGTGAACGACCGTTCAGAATACACCGCTGTGATACTGGCCGGTGGCCGGGGAAGCCGCATGGGTGGCAACGACAAAGGTCTGGTTCTGCTTGAGGGCAAACCGCTGATCGAGCATGTGATCACTACCATCGCCCCCCAGGTTGGGCATCTGCTGATCAACGCCAATCGAAACATGGCAGACTATCAGAAATTCGGTTATCCGGTGATTCGGGATGAACTAAGTGGCTACCAGGGCCCCTTGGCGGGTATCTATTCAGCACTGGAACAGATCTCCACCCCGGATCTGATCACAGTACCCTGCGACGGCCCCAGATTGCCGCAAGACCTGGTTGCGCGACTGGCCCGCGCCCGTGAAGCCGAGGCGGCGGATATTGCGGTAGCTCACGACGGCAAGCGTCTGCAACCAGTGTATGCCTTGATCGCGAAAAAACTACGTCCCAGCTTAAAAGCCTACCTGGATGGCGGCGATCGGAAAATCGATCTCTGGTATGCGCAACACAAAATGGCCACAGCCGACTTTTCCGATATTCCTGAGACCTTTCTGAACATCAATACGCCAGAGGAAAGGAATGCATTCGAACAACCCCAAGCCGCAGAGCGATAAAGATCCCGGGGTGATCGATTACCCCATCCCCCTGCTCGGCATCATTGCCTACAGTGGCACCGGCAA
Source organism: Chromatiales bacterium (assembly GCA_022360905.1). Classification (GTDB taxonomy): domain Bacteria; phylum Pseudomonadota; class Gammaproteobacteria; order Chromatiales; family Chromatiaceae; genus Thiodiazotropha. The sequence continues at coordinate 15,884 of JAKSBX010000173.1, read as the reverse complement.
GACCACGCTGCTGACTAAACTGCTGCCGATACTCAAAGCGGAAGGCCTGCGGATCGCGGTGGTAAAACATGCTCAGCACCAGTTTGAGATCGATCATCCGCATAAAGACAGTTATGAGCTGCGTAAATCCGGTGCAAGCCAGATGCTGGTTGCCTCCAGGGGACGCATGGCGCTGATTGCCGAACCCGATGACCGGTCTGAACCCGACCTGCAGTCCACCCTGCCTCATCTCGATCACCGGGCACTCGACCTGGTGCTGGTGGAGGGATTCAAGCACGCCCCGATCCAAAAAATCGAACTGCATCGTCCGCAACTGGGCAGGCCGTTACTCTGCCTGACGGACCCGAACATTATTGCCATCGCCACGGATGAGGCGATATGCTCTCTACCTGAGGGTTTACCGGTATTGGATCTCAACCAACCGGAAACTATCGCAAACTTCATTCGCCAACAGCTCTATCGATTCGGAGAACGCCCCATCCATGACCCGGCAAGCCACCCATCCTCAAACCAGTTGCGCTGAACCCGAACCGTCCAGCACCCTCAGAGTCACGGCAGCCAGAGAGGCGATACAGGCCGGTATCGAACCGATCCAGACCATCGAAAGGTTGGCGCTGCGCGATGCCCTGGGCCGGGTGTTGGCACAACAGATCATCTCGCCACTCGATGTTCCCGGCCATACCAATTCTGCAATGGATGGCTATGCCATCAAAGGTGAAGATCTGCAATCTTCTGCGATCACAAACTTTAAACTGATCGGCACCACCGTTGCCGGCCAGCCTTTCGATGGCCAATGCCAGTCCGGTGAATGTATCCGTATCATGACCGGCGCGCCGATGCCCGATGGCACCGACACCGTCATCATGCAGGAGCAGGCAAAGCTGGATGAGAAGCAGATGGTCTCCTTCACGTCGCAGCACAAGCAGGGACAGAATGTACGTCATGCCGGCGAGGATATCGCCAAAGGCAGTAGCGTGCTGGAGCCCGGCAGACGCCTGACCGCCGCCGACCTGGGCGTCATGGCGTCACTCGGCTTTGGTGAAGTCAGCGTCAGACGCAAACCCCGTGTCGCCTTCTTCTCCACCGGCGACGAGCTGCGAGGTATCGGTGAGCCTCTGAGAGAGGGGGATGTTTACGACAGCAACCGCTACAGCCTTTACGGCATGCTGAAAAGCTGTGGTGTGGAGCTGCTCGACATGGGGGTTATTAAAGACGACCCGGACGCCTTGCGTCAGGCTTTTCAAGCCGCTGCTGAAGAGGCGGATATGGTGATCTCGTCCGGTGGCGTTTCAGTTGGTGAGGCGGACTACACGAAAAACATTCTGCAGCAGCTGGGTGAGATCCATTTCTGGAAAATCGCCATGAAACCGGGTCGTCCCCTGGCCTTCGGTGAACTGGGTGAGACCCGCTTCTTTGGCCTGCCCGGTAACCCGGTGGCGGTGATGGTCACCTTCTATCAATTCGTTTTGCCGGCCATACACTACCTGGCCACCGGCAAGCCCTATCGACCCTTCACCCTTTCGGCCGTCTGTGATGATGCAATACGCAAACGGCCGGGACGTTATGAATTCATAAGAGGCGTATTTACAACCGGAGAGGACGGCGAACTCACCGTCAAATCCGTTGGTCAACAGGGTTCGGGGATTCTCACTTCCATGAGCCGAGGCAACTGCTTCATTCTGCTACCGGAAAGTTGTGCCGGGGTTAATGAAGGAGAGCGGGTGACGATTCAGCCCTTCTCATCCCTTAGCCTAGTGTAGTGTCACATACCAATGCGTGACGACATCGTCACACCAAGCCATTGGCTGCTGGTGTACTGGTGTTAACCGGCTTTCAACAACTCTTCACGGATGACTTTTCGTATTGTCTCCTCCAGCTCCCGGTCATGAGCCTTGATGTATTCTTGAAGTGCGTCGTTAATCAAGGTCTGATAATTGCCACCACCAGCCTCATGCACCTTACGTTTGAAATGCTCAATGACATTGGCATCCAGCCGAATGGTTATTCGTTGCTTGTTGGGATCAGACTTAACAACAGCGCCGCGTCTACCTTTGGAAAAATCTTCACTCATAATCTAAGCCCTGATAGTAGAAAGCCATTTCCCGCTTGGTGGCCTTTCTCGCAGAAATGATGCGTATACGACTCACCGACACCTCAGTATGAACAACATACAAAATATTCAGATAGGAACCCATTCCAAGCGTCTTAAACCGAACCTCACCATGATCTTTATCTTCTATGGTTAATGCATTTTCGTCTTCTAAAGCAATTACAGCATCGGCAAAGTCAATACCATGCTTCTTTAAATTCCCTTTAGCTTTTGCATAATCCCATTCATAGTCCATAAATTCAGTGTATGTACAATCCGTGTACATTGCAATTAAATTTTTCTACTTTGTATTTCAGATACGCCAATTCACTGGAGTGGCAGGTAAACCCTTTAGTCAACAGGGCCCGTGGATTTTGGGCTCAATAGAGTCGGGCTACTGTTTTGTTCTGTTACCGGAAAGGTGCGCAAGGGTTACTGAAGGAGACGGGTGCAGATTCAGCCCTTCTCACCCTTTAGCCTCGACCATAGGTAGAGATCTCTACTCTATTGAGATACTCAGCACCCTTTTTCAAAACAGTTCAGCAAACGTTCCAGAGTGGTCCAATCCTCATCCGTCAACTTGCCGTTCAGGGCAGCCCGCTCAATTTTTGCCACGACCTCGCGGGTTTTCGGTGAGAGGCGCTGATTCATCTGACGCACCGACATCAGCAAAGTCTCCAGATTATCCCCATCGGAAACGGCAGGCTGTTTACGTCCCTTGATCTTCGGATAGTGATACTCCACCCCTTCCACCGGGTGTTGAATATCCATATAACCTTCCGGCAGATCGAGACCGGACTCGATCCGTCTGGCAACCACATCCCCCATATTGCGCCTTCCTGTGACCATCTGGCTCACATGAGCTGGCGTCAGCCCAACCTGCTCAGAAAACTCCCGCTGGGAATGAAAGCGGGCGATCTGTTCCAACAGATTGGCTTTACGTATCGTCTTGATATTCATGGTCTGCGGATAATAGCAAATTGCTATATGCCAGGCCAGTTACATATTGCTATTCGTTTAGCGCTGTGCTAATGTATGCGCAATATGGACATGAAAACATTTATAGCAACGGAAGGTCGTGATGCAGCCAGACGCCTGGCTGTGAAATGCGGAACCAAATACATCTACCTGACGCAGATCGCCTCTGGGTTCCGAAGGCCCAGTGGTCGCTTAACCCTGTTACTCGAACGCTATTCCGAGGGTAAATTGAGCAGGCATGAATTACGACCTGACCTCTACCCCAAAGAACTGAAAAAAACATAAATGCCGAAATTCTCCTCCTGAACCTTAGTGAAAACAAAAAAAGGAACCCAGTCTTGTTAAATGGAAAATTGAAAGTAACACCCTCTTATTCAAACAGACTGAAAAGCTATTGTGACGAGTTTACGGAATTCAACCTACGCTGCGAACAACTCTGCAGAGCATTCGACCATATTGCCACGCATCACGATACCATCAGCAGCTTTTCCGTAAGAGGTATGAAACAGAACGCACTCTGGCTCAAATGGCGCATGAAAGAGATGGAGCAGAAATTGACACAGCTTCATAAGGAGACCTGTTAAACGAGCGCCAGTTAGATCTGACTCAATCGTAGCGCGCTACCCACTTCAAAGTGTACTTAACCAACCCTTGCAAGAGGGCCTGTTCGCGCCCGGTATCAGTTACTTCTCCTCAGCTATGAGCTGAGCCGCAGGGTTCCATGTCGATGCCGGCTTCTGGGTGTTGCACTACCAGTTTCACAAATTGCCTCGAATTAGAGCCCTGTACAACAGACTCATATAAGGAGTTGATCAGAAGGTTATCTACAGAATGGCGAGGCATGGCATTAAAATCGATATTAAAGAACAATAAATATAAGATGTCGGAGCTAGCACAGATTGAGTCAAATATTGATGCGGCCTTACAAAATTTAATTATCAAGTCAAAAAATAAGCATGGAATAAGATCAGAAACTGAAATCGTATATTCAATTTCAAGCCTATATCTTGTCGATACTAAAGATTGAATAATGGGTCATAAAATGTCATTAGGCTTAACCCACGAAAGCGTCATAATGCCGCATGCCACAGTTTTACGTTGAGCGAAATCGCAAATGCACGCTGTGCGGAATTAATCAGAGTCACCTGAACGTCCACTGCAGTCGTATAAGATGATACGTAACGTTTATCCGTTAATCACTGATTTAAGGCTAGGCTGGTATATTTACATTTGTAACTAGTTGAATGAAGAGAAATGACCTCTAATAGCGGGAACTTAAGCGACATCAATTTGGCAGATTGTGTTTAGTACGCCAGAAAGCGTGTTCATATTGGATCCTAACAGCATCTACTCAATTATTTCCATCTACTTTATCCTCTATATCGAGAATACGGTAGACCATAATTGACACGCCATTTTCGCGTTGACAATTATTGAACACCCTGAATAGATAGTTCTCATATTCAAACTCGTTCGACCATAACGCCTCACATACGATAGGGTCATTAGGTTCCAGTTGAAATACGCTTGAAACATCCGATGATCTTATCGTTACATGAGTGTCACCGAGAGAACGAGCGTTTTCTACATACTTTATCCTACAGTATTCTCTAATCTGTTCTTTGCTTACCGACATAGCTTTCTTTATCTATAGGATTCTTCATACCGAGTTTACGGCAAGCAAGAGAGCATTACTTCTATACCCTTACAGACAAGTCCTCATAAATAATTAATTACTTAAATTTTGCACTTGTTTTTAGTACAAGACTTTAGTGTCTAATTACTGCCACAAGGTGCACTTCAATCAAAGTGGACAAACTTACCAGTACACAGAATCTTTCTATTGACCTATGTCAACAAAGCCATACTTAATTGTTCCTTACCTTCTGGATGTAGAAACTGACTCGTAATAGAGAAAACTATTGATCGATGATAAAAGAAAGGGGTGAGTAGGAAAATATGTATGTAACGATGATATCATGCTATTTCCATTAGATGCCGTAACTGCACCAACAATTTAGTTTAGATTGAGTATCTACGCCGCCTTGATATCGTGCTATGCAGCTCATTACATATCCGCACAATTACAACATTTTCCATAATTCTATACTCATTATTACATGTCATGGAAATGTATAGACTGATAGAGCGCCTGTGAACTTTATCTCTATTGCCAATCCCTACATGAGTTAATTTAGAATAAATCTAATTCTAAAGTGTTTATAAAAAGTGAGAACCAGTTCAAATATTACCCTCGGGGGAGTTCTTAATTATTAGGTATCGACAGTGACTCTTTGTTAGATTAGCTACCTCAAATGGAATACAAATATCAAACCCTATGGATAGGCAATCACCAATGAGTGATACCAATTAACGACCTATATAGATCATAGAACCATTGGCTTTTTTGCCAGGGTTTACTTATTAGGGTTTGTTATTGTTATGTCACCAGAAGAGCTTGTGAGAGATATCGATCAGCTGGTCGCTCTCCCCGAAGTTTTTATACAAGTCAATCACTTGATGGAGCAGCCCAACTGCTCATCAGCCAAGCTTGCCGATATAATTTCAGTTGATACAGACATATCCTCCAGATTGTTAAAACTGGTCAACAGCCCATTGTATGGGTTGAGATCAAAAGTCGATACGATCTCCAGAGCAGTTACTATTGCCGGCACCCAGGAGTTGCGAAACCTCGTGTTTGCAACATCTGCAGTCAGATCATTTACTGGTATCCCTGAACACTTGGTCAATATGGAGGATTATTGGCGCCATGGGGTTACAACCGGTGTTATGGCAAAGATGTTGGCCCGGTACAGTAATGTACTGCACAGTGAGCGTCTTTTTGTTGCAGGCATGCTACATGATGTTGGACGGTTGATTATCTATCTTAAGTTACCCGAGAAAGCCACTGAAATTTTAACTATCACTGGTGGAGATGAGTGGGTACTTGCGGAAGTGGAAGACCGCATCTTAGGGTTCAATCACATGGATGTAGGTGCTGCACTGATGAAATCTTGGCAACTGCCGGATAGCTTTATATCCGTCACCCAAAACCATCATACCCCTACTCTAGCCACCAACTATGAACTCGATGTAGCCCTTGTACACATTGCTCTAGCCATTGCTCGAGGGCAAATGACAGGATTATCTGTGGATGAGATGTTGTGGGCGATTGAACCACCTGTGTGGGAAGAGACGGGACTTAGTCCAGACGATATCTCTCCTCATGTCGATGAGATGTTAAAGATGTCGCTAGATACCATGAAAATGATCTTATCGCCGCTGGAATTGAAACAAGCTTAAGTTGGTAAAAAAACCGTCTTACATTTTCTTCTTCTTGAAGATATTTGTTCCTGCCTGCATAACACTATACGGTAGTCTTTTTTTTATTGCCCAACAAACCTACTCTCAGGATAAGCAAAAACTACTATCCAGCGAACAATCGGCACTAAAGAGCGCGGGTGATTTTACCTCAACCTTGTTTAAGGACAAGCTATCTGACCTATTCCTACTCTCTGAGGGCGAGACACTCAGAAAGTATCTTCACAATGGCAATATGCTGAATTGGATTCAGTTAAATCGTTCTTTTTCACTTTTTGTAAGGCGAAAACCTTACTACGACCAAATTCGCTTAATCAATGTAAATGGTGAGGAGATAGCAAGAGTCAACAGAGCAGTTGGCGATCCAGAAATAGTACCGAAGTCGAAACTTCAGGATAAAAGTGATCGTTACTATTACAAGAATTCAGTGACTCTAGATCAGGGCGATATCTATATTTCACCGTTAGATCTGAATATGGAACAGGGAAAGATCGAAGAGCCGATCGTACCCACCATTCGATTCGCCACTCCTGTCTATGACGGTTATGGCACAAAACGCGGAATTCTTATCATTAATTACACCCCCATCGAACTGCTTCAGAAGATAAAGGAGATCTTCAAATCTCTACGAGGGGATGTCACTATGCACAACAGCGATGGATATTGGTTAATGGGGGTAGAACCAGAAAAACTCTGGGGCTTTATGTATGGCAGTAATGAGACTTTTCAAAATGAAGAGCCAGACGTGTGGAATGCCATAAAGCAGGGTAACAATAGTGGATCAATTACTACAAGCACAGGTGTTTATATATTCCAAAGAGCCTACCCACTTAACCGGCACGCGATAGGAACACTCGAAAATATCCAACTTGGAGCGGACGCATTTGTACGGAAAAATGGTGATCGATATTGGGTCTATATATCGTATCTGTCAAACGAGAAAATCAGCCACCATTCCTCTGTTCCTATATATATGTCTACGATTTTATACATCTTGTTACTCATTGTAATTAGCCTCATTAGTGGATTTACAACCAATTACGCCGTAAAGAAAAAAGAAGCTTCACTAAAATTACAACAGGAGGCAAATACAGACGAGTTGACAGGTCTCTATAACCGCCGTGAGCTTAATAAAATAGCAGGAAAAGAATTTAAACGTGCTAAGAGGTTTAATCGCGATTACTCCATTCTTATTATCGATCTTGATAATTTCAAAAAAGTGAATGATACATACGGACACAGCATAGGGGATCAAATACTTCAGCATAACGCGATCATTTGTTTAAGTTCGACCAGAACCGAGGATTTATTAGCACGTTACGGAGGTGAAGAATTTGTCATGCTGCTACCTGAGACAGATATCGAGGGAGCACGAATGCTAGCACAACGGATTTGTGAGGATGTTAGAAATAACCCTGTTGATTCAATTTACGGTAATATTACAACTACTGTAAGTATTGGCGTTAGCCAGATAGATCAGAACGATCAAAGTTACACAGACATTCTTGAGCGCTCAGATATCGCACTTTATATGGCAAAGCGCACAGGTAAAAACAGAGTTGAAGCAATCTAGAATCATGAACTTGAACTCAGATATTCCGACAACGTCTACTGAGTGAAACGTTAACTTCACTAACACTAAATAATCATAGAAGATTATAGAGACATTACCCCAGGGATGGATTTGTAGCGCTTGATTCGCCTTAGCTTATCATTGAAGAGCGTGAACTGACGTATCCAGTAGAGGTATAATCTTTCAGTTCTATGACTGAAATGTTTCTGCAGACAGGCGATACGGACCTGATAAAGCAGGCGTGGCTTGCGGGGTTCAGTGGGCTGGCCCCATGGTTTTGCTCCAAAATCCACAGTTTGCCACCGTCACGACATTTCTGAGAATGTATAACAAGACAAGGGGCCTCGTTAATAAAGCTGTTAGGGCATAATACAGCATAAGGATGGAATAACAATGGAAATACCATCGGCTGATAATGACGCGTGGAATACCGCTGAAGGAAAAATGAATGGTCGACCAAGCCTCATTCGATTTCGTCCAAATCTAGAGGGGCATCTTGGTAATCCTAAATATCCTAAAAGGCTAACCATATTTTGGGATTATGGAGATGATGAATTAAGCGGCATGCCAACTTCAGAGCAAATCGATGAAATGAAGGTATTCGAAGATGCTTTGGTAAATGCTTTAGATCCAGGTCTATTTGGTATCTTTGCATTCGCTTACACAAGTGCAGGCACACGTGAATGGCACTTTTATGTAAATAAGGTATCTGAGATTCAATATAGAATTAATCAAGCGCTTGCGGAATTTCCAAAATTACCAATTGAACTCCAAATTGAAGACGATGCAGACTGGGGAGAACTAAAGCAGGTATATTTGCTATGTAACTAAATAAGGCCCTCAAGACTAGAGGGCTCGTTAATAAAGCTGCTAAACAGCAGAAGGTAAGATGAGAACCGATCAAGTTTCGTATCAAACTGGAATCCCGGAAAAATACAGGGTGGCCGCTGTGGACCTGTATGATGAGGCGTTTGGAGAAAAGCTTTCGTTAGCAGTTAGAAATCGAGAAGACCGAAAGAAGTTATTTACTAGAGGTCTGGCATTGAACTATGCAATAGGTGCAGTTTCCCAAAATGGGCTTCTAGGTATCGCGGGTTTTCATGCTGCCGAGGGTTCCTTGACAGGGGCTATTAGCTACCGAGATTTGGTGTCACAGCTAGGCTTTTTCAAAGGCAACCGGGCAGCAGTCGTATTCAGTCTTTACGAAAGAAAACCCAAGCCCGAAGAGCTGGTAATGGATGGCATTGCGGTTCGTTCTGATGCACGGGGAATGGGCGTAGGCAGCACATTGCTCGATGAGATCCGAAAGTACGCAATACAGCATGGGTACAATCGGGTTCGCCTAGACGTGATTGATACCAACCCCAAGGCACAGAAGCTTTATGAGCGCCTGGGTTTTAAGGCAGTGAAGACAGAAAGTTTTCCGTACTTGAAGAGCTTCCTCGGGTTTGGCGGTGTTACTACAATGGAGCTTAGTGTTCATGAAAATGCCTAAAAATGCATAACAAGACAAGAGGCCTTATTAATAAAGTAGTGTCGCTGCATAATGAATAGCATAAACCCTCTACTTAAAAAGACTTATGGAGAAAGGCTTGTTGAGTACTGTGAAAATAATGAAACATTCATCCCAAATGGCTTTCACACAAGAAAATGTTATAAATTAGCAATTATTAATTCTCGCGAACGCCGAGACTCAGGAAGATCAGGCACATAGCTTCCAGAATCTGCCAGAACGACAGATTTATCTAGCATTTCTTAGATTTAATACCGCAGCAACATACCGACAATTCTTCTTCGCATATTGCTAAGCGGCTCTCGAAAAGAATACCATTTTTTTTATCGTGATCTGTTAAGATAATTCAAGGAGCTTCAGCAAACTGAAATTGGCGAGCTGCTCTACCCTGTTCACAAAGGAGACTTAAAAATGAAACGGACTTCCCTGGTTTTGCTGGTGACCGTACTATTAGCCACACCTCTATCCCCCGCTCTAGCACAACAAACCAACCAATCTTCACTACACAGCCTCAAGACAAAGCTAAGATCCATATCAAACGATGGCTTGTCTATCCTGACTCAGTCGAAATCGTGCTTTGACAAAGTCAATAATGAGGCGAGTTTCAATCAGTGCGTATCTGCCGTACCGGACAAGTTAAAACCCGATCTATTGAATCTGTTTTCCACGTCAAACAATGTCCTTAATTTGAAATCCGAGTCTGAGAAGAGACTCTCGTACTCGCAAAGCAATAACCAGAAGATCGTCGACTATCTGGATACCAGCATAAACAGCATATCGACGATGCTAACCTGTATCGATAACAGCAACGACTCGAATCAGTTGCTCAGCTGTATCGATAGGAAAAAGACCCAGACAAAGAGACAACAAACCAGCAATGCTAACAATCAAGCAACCGGCAACCTGAGTGAGGATTGGTGACCACTCCAAACAGAGCAGTTTGATCTACAAGCCGATAAATGTTCATAGTTTGCCGTTTCAGCAACGCTGCCCCTTGTCGAGACAGTTATTCACCAGTGCAAGTAAATCCTCATGTTTTGGGGTGTGGCCCTCATGTCTGCGCCCGGCATGATCGCCATGCCCATGTTGACCGTCTTTTAGGATGCCGCTGTTCAGCACAGCGGCACTCCCGACACCAATCAATAGCTCCCGTCTGGATACTCCATCTTTCTGGTTGGTCACTATTAGCTCCTCTGGATTTTATTAGTGTTCTCGGAAGAACTCCGTCACGTCAGTGATCCGGTGTTGCTGTTTTCAATTTTGGCGACCAGGTGGGTATCTGATAGCGGTCCATTCTCCTGAATTTGGATTTTAGTCAAATAGAGCGTTTTTCAAACAATTGCCTTTCTGAAGCTGAAAAATAATCCGAGATGAGCAGGAAATCGGTGTTTTTTGAGGTTACCTGCATTAGTTTTTCCTGATATACTTCTGCGCTTTTTTGCCGACCCCCAAGAGAAAATAGATGTTTCAATTAACCTGCCCGGGCAGACAATGTGTAAAAAATGATGTGCTGTCGGGCCTCACCGTAGCCCTAGCCCTTGTCCCAGAGGCGGTAGCCTTTGCGTTCGTTGCGGGCGTGACGCCCCTGACAGGCCTCTATGCGGCCTTCATGATGGGCATCATCACAGCGATCATCGGCGGTCGGCCGGGCATGATCTCCGGCGCTACCGGCGCTATGGCTGTGGTGATGGTTGCGCTGGTTGCTCAGCATGGTGTGGAATATCTGTTCGCGGCCGTTCTGCTGGCAGGCTTGATTCAGATTGGAGCGGGTATACTTCGACTGGGAAAATTTATCCGCATGGTGCCCCATCCCGTCATGCTTGGCTTTGTCAACGGCTTGGCGATCGTGATCTTTCTTGCCCAGCTTAAGCAGTTCCAGGTGCCTGATTTAGAAGGAAATATGGTATGGCTCTCGGGAACGTCATTATGGACCATGTTAGGCCTGATCGGCTTAACGATGGCGATTATTCACTATCTTCCCAAGCTGACCTCCGCCATTCCAGCCTCACTGGTTGCCATCGTCACGATCACCCTGCTGGTCACCCTGTTCGACCTGGATGCACGTACGGTGCAGGATGTGCTGCAGGATCTATCCGGAGACCCGAATGCCACGATTGCAGGCGGGCTACCCTCTTTCCACATTCCAATGGTTCCACTGACCCTTGAGACCCTGCACATTATTCTGCCCTACGCGGTCATTCTTGCCGGCGTCGGTCTGATCGAATCCCTCCTGACCATGACTCTGATTGACGAACTCACGGAAACCCGGGGCCGGGGAAACAGGGAGTGTATCGGTCAGGGGATCGGCAATACAGTAAACGGGCTGTTCGGTGGCATGGGCGGGTGTGCCATGATCGGTCAAAGTATGATCAATATTAATTCCGGAGGACGTGGACGACTTTCCGGAATCTCCGCGGCACTCTTCCTGCTGCTGTTCGTACTGGTGGGCTCAAGCCTGATTGAAGAGATCCCGATAGCGGCACTCGTCGGTGTGATGTTTATCGTCGTCTTGGGCACCTTTGAATGGGCCAGCTTCAGACTGCTGGGCAGAATTCCAATCGCTGACACCTTCGTTGGCATCCTGGTCGCCGTTGTCACGGTACTGACCGACCTCGCCATTGCAGTACTGGTCGGCGTGATTGTTTCAGCCCTGGTATTCGCCTGGCAGCACGCCAAGCAGATGATTGCCGAGATCAGAATCGATGAGTATGGCATCAAATACTACCACCTGAATGGTCCACTGTTCTTCGGCTCAGTGCAGAACTTCGCAGACCTGTTCGACCCTAAGAACGACCCCCAGGAGGTTATCGTCGATTTTGCCAACGCCCGGGTTTTCGACCATTCCGGCCTGGAGGCCATCGACAGTCTGGCAGAGCGCTACATGCGCGAACAGAAAACCCTGCATATCCGTCACCTCAGCCAGGAGTGCCAGAATTTATTGGTAAAGGCCGGAGACCTGGTAGAAGTCAACATGATGGAAGATCCTGTCTACAGAGTGGCAGATGATCGTTTGGGATGATCTCCAGCCAATCAGTCCCTCCCGCCTAGTTCAAATAAGCCAAGGATGGCTTTATCCTTTACAATCCGTCGGTTACACTATTTTTGTGAACACTGCATAATTTATTCATATCGACTACTATTTGATACATAACCAGGAGAGACTCAGTCGGAGAAACTGGAAATTTAACAAGAAAAATCCTGTTTATACATTAAGTTACCTGTATTCTTGCCGTTAACTAACGGATATAGTGAGTATTTTTGGAAGGGCGAGCCACTTTCGGACTTATTGATTGCTCCCATGGAACATAAACTCGAAACAAACCGTTTTGTTCGATATGGCCGACAAGCCGCGCTTGTCTTATTGCTCGTTTCCTGCGAATTGTTAAATGCTGTCCTGGCCGATCCACTGGTGGTCGGTGTTTTTCCCAGACGAGATGCGGCTGTCACTGCAAAGCTCTTTCGCCCGCTGACCCAACATTTGGAAAAGCATCTGAATCGTCGGGTAAGACTGGAACTCTCGCCTACTTTCGAAATCTTTCTGAATCGTCTGAAAGAGAGGCGTTACGACCTTGTACACCTCAACCAGTTTGAATATATCAATGCCAACAAAGAACTTGGCTATATCGTCATAGCGCAGAATGAAGAGTTTGGTGAACGTACAATTCGTGGTGCGATTTATGTTAGAAAGGACTCCGGTATCGTTGAAACCAGTCAATTGAAAGGAAAGAAAATACTCTTTGGAGGTGGCCCGAGGGCAATGATGAGTTATATCGTACCCACCTACCTGCTAAGACAGACCGGACTTATGGAAGGAGACTACAAAGAGATTTATGCCTCCAACCCACCAAATGCCGTATTAGCCACCTTCCAAAAACAGGCTGATGCCGGAGGTGCAGGTGAAGTAGTAGCCAGGCTACCCTTGGTAAAAAAGAAGATTGATGTTAGCGAGTTACAAACACTTGCTGTAAGCCAACCATTACCCCATCTGCCATGGGCTGTAAAAGAAGAGATGGATAACGACCTTAAAAGCAAAATAACGGATTTACTTCTGAATCTAAAAAATAGTACTGAAGGTAAAAAAATTCTTAAATCTGCACGTTTAAGTGCAATTAATCCTGCATCTGATGCAGAGTATGACTCACACCGTGTAATTATTGATTTTGTCTATGCCAAGTGATGTAAATAGAGAGAAAACAGATTCTACAAACCCCACGTTCAAAGGAAGGTTACGCCTAAAGTTTTTGAGTTGGATTAGTATTATTTTGACAATAACGCTCGGTGGTGCAACATACTATATCTATAACACGCAGAAAACGCACCTTGAATACAGCCTTAAAAACAAAGCTTATGCGATGGGCCAGTTTATTGCATTAATCAGCCCTGATGCTATTTACAGTTACGATGTGACAACGTTAGACAGCTTTGTGCAACAGATCTCAAATGATGTTGATGTGCATTATGCGCAAATCTTAACACCGGAAAACCTACCGTTAACCACTTACTTACCGGAAGATATCGACCCCAAAACTATTGCCAACTGGATTTCAGACAATCCAGGGCAAGTTCGCTTTGAAAACAGCCTGGACGCCAGCTTAATCACCCTAAAATTCCCGATCAATGATGGTGAGATCAATCTTGGCTGGTTGGTTATTGGCCTAAGCACCACAAGAATAGAATACATAACACAGACAGCAACTGTCTTCTTGATCGAGATATATACCCTTATTGTTATTATCTTAGGCACCATAATTTTTATTATTTTCAAGATGCAGGTTTTAAACCCTGTGAATGCATTAACCATGGGTGCCAAACGTGCCGCTGATGGAGAATTTAACCAGGATGTTCCAATCATTTCCTATGACGAACTTGGTCGTTTGGCGCACAGTTTCAACACGATGCAGCGTGAGATCAAGACAGACAGGGAGATATTAATCGGTTTCAACAAGCAACTTGAAGAGGAAATTGAGTATAGACATAAAGCCTCTGAAGAGTTGAAAAAGCTTTCCATGGCGGTTGAACAAAGCCCCGCATCAGTTATCATTACCGATACCAATGGGTTGATTGAGTATGTCAATCCAAAGTTTACTGAGGTTAGTGGATATTCGCCCGATGAAGTTATAGGCGCCCCAACTAAAAAACTCGGTGCTGACGTGGATGACAACACACAGCTGAAGCAGATCTGGGCAACAATAGAACAAGGAGAGGTATGGAAAGGTGAATTCTGTACGAAAAGAAAAAATGGCTCCATCTATTGGGAATCTGCAGTAATTGCACCGATACGTGATAATAATAACATCATCACGCATTACCTCACGGTAAAAGAAGATATCACCCAACGAAAAGCGATTGAAGACAAGCTTCTGGAGCAAGCGACCCACGATCAACTCACTAAACTACCCAACAGGTTTTTAGCCTTTGATCGCCTGGAGCAATTGATTCAGCATGCAAAAAGAAGCAATACACACGTAGCCGTCATATATATTGATCTGGACAATTTCAAGAATGTCAATGATTCATTAGGCCACTCTGTTGGTGATGAGTTATTAATACTTCTATCCAAAAGAATTAGCGATCAATTGAGGACGCAGGACACATTGGCAAGACTGGGTGGTGATGAATTTCTAGCGCTTATTCCTGACCTTAATGACTTGTCTTACGATCTGGAAAGCGTTGTCACCAGACTTCTTGCTACAACCGAGTCCCCGGTTGAACTCCACAATCATCAACTGAACATAACCTCCAGTTTAGGTATTGCAGTATATCCTGAAGATGGAACAACGGTAAGCGCATTAATGAGTAATGCCGATATCGCAATGTATGACGCCAAGCATGCCGGCAGGAATACTTTTCGATTTTTCACAAAAGATTTAAACGATAGAATCAGTGAGAAAATTGCGCTTGAAACTGAACTTTGTCAGGCGCTTGAACTGAATCAACTTTACCCTGTGTATCAGCCAATACTCGACATCACACAACAGAAATTAGTTGGCGCTGAAGTTCTGTTACGCTGGGACAATCCACAACTTGGCAACGTGCCACCATCAGAGTTTATTCCGATTGCCGAGCAATCCGGATTGATACGTCCGATCACTGATTGGTTATTTCAAAAAACGCTGGAAGAAGTAGCTTCATGGAGTGACAAACCAGACAACTTTTGGCTGTCGGTGAATGTCCCACCTAACTATTTTTGTGATGCATCTTTCAGTAAAGCGATAACCCGCATTAAAGAACAAGCTGAAAGCGCCGGCATCAAACTCTGCATTGAAATAACAGAGAACCTTTTATTACAGGGCGACAGTAATGTTCTCGATACGTTTAAACAGTTAAAGACATTGGGTATAGAATCAGCAATAGATGACTTCGGTACCGGTTACTCATCTCTTGCCTACATCAAAAAATTCTCACTGGAT
>JAKSBX010000063.1 GCA_022360905.1 Chromatiales bacterium | reverse complement strand
TTGGTGAAGTGGAAGAGCTGACGGATGTGGATGGCGACGGAGAGGCGTTTGCCTTGAATCTGCGCTATCCTGGACAGTACCTTGATCGGGAGTCTGGGTATTATTACAACTACTTTAGGTACTATGATCCGTTAACTGGTAGATATGTAACCTCTGATCCGATTGGGCTTGATGGTGGGCTCAATACCTATGCCTATGTTCAAGGAAATCCGCTTCTCTATACGGATCCAGATGGGCAATTTTTTGAGTTGGCCGCACTTGCGAGTCCTACGACTTGGGCAGGAATTGCAGCAATCACGGCAGGATGGTTATATATTAACCCTACTGCAGTACCGGATCTTTTGGATGCTTTGCATAATGAAAGTGCTGATGATGAAGATTGCCCGCCAGTTGATGATGATACAGTTGAAGAGGAATATGATTCACTAGAGGCTGCTGTCGGTAGTGTTAATCCCTTGGAAGATGTTGAATATGAGGGTAAAACAAAGAATCCAGGGTTAAGAGATCAGGGCTATACAGAAAAATGGACGGGTGTTGATTCTGATGGAAAGTATCAATCAGCATTTAGAAACCCAAGGACAGGAAAGTGGACAGGTGGTCATGAGTCTTCAAAAAATGATAAATACTGGTAACAGTATCTATTGTGTATATTTAGAGAATAATTTATGAGTAGGGTGATTAAAGTATCGCATGGCTTTTCTCCAAATGCTTATGCATCCATTTCTGAAGCAGTATCAGTTACTACGATTGTTCCTGCATCAGAAAAGATAAAATGTGAGTCAATAAATGGTCATCTCGTACTTGGTTATCAGTTTAATGGATCATGTTTGGTTGTAAGTTTTGATAATGGGAAATATTTAGTTGTTTTTCCAGGTAAGGAAAAAATAGAATGGGATGTTGTTACAGATAAACCAACATTTAATGAACAAATACATAGTGAAAACAGCGACATTATTTTTGAATTGCCTAGTGGTAATCATTTTTCTTGGGACTGGGAAAAAATATTAGACACTTTTGTTGGTAGGCAGGTTGCTATTTCGCCAAGCGATCAATTTTTGTTTATCTTTTATCGTGGGGGGGCGGAATACATATTTACATCCTTATTAGATAAGGAAGATATAAATAGACAGTATTTGCTAATATCAGAAGCATAACTTTAAGGTGATCGGTGTATCCATGTATCGTCAAAGGCCATGGCGATGAGAATGGTGTATGGGATGATAGGCAATTAGGTCGAAACGCGGAAGCTGGACCGCAACTTTCACCAAGCGAGCTTGCTAATCTCATTCTGGATAATGGGTGGGAACCAGGTGAACCAATATTTCTTTATTCCTGCAATACTGGTGATGAAGATTACCATCAGCGATTAGCTGATGAGATGAACACCTCAGTAACTGCACCGGATGGTTATCTGTACTCTCCGGGGTTTGGTAAATACTGGCCATTTCATATACCTTTTTTACCAATTTTTACTTATGGTGCAGGTTATGTTACCGCGCATCCCAGTAGGTAGAATAAAAAGTATATTTTCACTTATAATTTAGCATAAATTAATGCAAGATAAGAATTACATTGTATTGGGTTCTGTATTTATTTTGTTAGCGCTAGTTAGCCTTGTAAATATAATCACAATGGGTGTAATTCAGGGCTTATACCCTATATATCTTCTAATATTTATTCTTGTGCTTGATCTGTTGCTGCTCCTTTCAGGGATAGGTTTTCTCTTCAAGAAAAAATGGACGTTTTACGCGTTCTTTTTGTTTTCGATGTTTTTTTTAGTATTGGCTTTTATTTCGCAGTTTGGTTTATTAAAGCAGGACTGGGCAACATTTTTGATTATTTTCCTGGTTGTGTGTGTTGTATTTATCGTAATAGGAAGACATGTGAAGAACTATGTAGTTAGTACTACTCCTAAGCGATAGTGATGTGAAAGAAATGAATAACTTCAGTGAAGATGAATTAAAATCAAGAAAGGCATTATGCTTTTGGTTTGATTCAAAACTACGCGACCGGCAATTTTCTCACCGGATGACCCGGTAGAAATTCCTAGGATTACAGCTTTTTCATCGCCCTGGAGAGTGGTGCGGAATCCTCGGCAAGCAGTGCTTCTGTGATCCGTTCTCTCTCCTGTGCCGATCGATTCTGGCTGAGTTTGTATTTACACTGAAGTTCTTCGATCTCGATTTCAATGCCGACAATGGCATTCAACAGCTGCGGCTTGAATTCACTTTGCCAGGGATCGGGGCGCAGGGCTTCATGTGCCTCTGTAAGGCTTTCAACCAGGGCTTTTAAATCAGACGGGTTGTCGATGATTCTGGCAGACCCGTAGACGTGAACCGCTTGATAGTTCCAGGTGGGTACTCCGGCCGATTCATACCATGAGGGTGAAATATAATCGTGGGGGCCCTGTAAAGTGACCAATATTTCCTGTTTTTCGATCTCCTTCCATTGCGGGTTTGCTCTGGCGACATGGCACAGCAGTGACTCCCTTGTTTCGTCCAACAGAAAGGGAATGTGAGAGGAGAACAATCGGCCGTCTACCGTGGAGATCAATTGTCCAAAGCTGTTGGCTTGAATAAATGCCCTGGCTTCAGCGCGGTCGGATATCTTGAACTGTTTCGGGATGTACATGGCGCCAGTGTAGGACAGTATGAAGTCGGCGACCAATTACTTAATTTTTAGGAGCCCCCTTAGACAATCCGTTGTCGTCGGGTCGATCAGCTGGGCTCGTCAGTCATCCTCCTCCGGGTATTCATGACAAAGGGTGCAGCTAACCGCGGTACCTTTAGCCAGGAATAGGGTCCGTTCACCGTCATCGTCCCGCAGGTAGGTTCTGTCTGCAGCGGTTTGCGAGAGTACCGTGCCTTCCAAATTGGCACCATGACAGCTGCGGCAGCTGTTCGGGTCGGCTTCGTAGAAATCCTCATGGTCCAGGTTCCAGCCCCGGCTGTTGACGTTATGCATGCCATGGGGGCCGGCGAGGGTCAGTGGCAGGCTGGTGTGACAGGTGGCGCAGTCACTGACGGTCCCCGCATGACCTTGTAGCTGGATCGATGCCAGGTTGTCATTGGCCTGTGGATTGGCGTTGGGCCAGATCGCATGGGTGGAGCCATGGCAACCTTCACAGGCGACACCCCCATGACCCAGGCTGTTTCGGTAGAGGGTGGCATCGTTTTCTGCAAATCGCTTGTTGCTCGCGATGCGAGGTGTTGCCGTATCGATATCGTCGGTCCAGGCCTGGCTGAATCGGATGTTGCTGCCCAGATGGCTGGTGGCATCGCCGGTATGGCAGGACTCACAGCGGGGCTCGTCAAGCCAGGGTGAGCGCTCCTCCCGGCCGACCGCCAGCATGCTGCCGTGACAATCGGCACACTCGATGCCGGCACCGCCCATCGCTCCCCTGAGGCACTGGGTGGCTTTGCCGGGATGGCACTGATAGCAGGTCTGCTGCAGCGTGCCGTCACTGGGAAATATCGGTTCACCGCTGCTCTCATCGGTCAGTTCCCCGTGGTGCCTGTGCATCACCTCCGACATGCTGTCCTGGTTGAGCTGACGGCCGCTCGGGCCCGATCCATTCAGATCGAGTGCCGCGGAGTAGTGGCAGGATGCACAGAGTACCGGTTTGCTGGCCACCAGGTTGGTGGCGTGTTCCGCGTCGTGCAGGAGCAGGATGTTCTGTTTGGCGGCCTGCAGAACGCTGTTGGCGTCGTTGATGTCGTCGGGCAGCTCAAACGGGATTTCGCTGTCGGTGGGGGCTGCGATCTCACCGGCCGCATGACAGTTCTGACAATCGGCCTCTGAAGCTACGGGTAAAACAACATCGAGAGAGGCGAGTGAGTCCTCACTATTGAGGGCTTGTGCGGTCACCCGCATCAGTGGATAGGCGTTGAGTTGGCCGCTGTCATCGATGGGCAGGATCGGAATGCCTTCTGCAGAGAACCACTTTTTCACTTCGTTGTAACGGTTGAACACCTGGGGTTCGTTGGCGCTGTACGGGTCGAGGATGCCCGGCATGTTCTGTTCGAACATCAGCCCTTCGTCTGGGGCGGGATTATCACCGAACAGATCGAATACGTAGCTTTTGCCGGTATTGGGGTTGGTGCTCCAGAAGTTGGTTTTTTCAACGCTGCCTGCCAGGTTTTGGCTGGTGGTGTTGATTGAGCCGGACGGGTCGGTGGCGGCAAGATAGCTGACCTGAACCTCACCGGCGTCGAGCAGACGGGGCGGGTTACCCCGGGCCACCACCTGGCTGTGGATGACGTTGAAGGGTGGCAGGATGACGAAGGTGGAGTAGTCCAGGTCAGCACAGTGCATGCCCAGGTCGTTGAATGCGAGAACCTGGTGTGTGGCGTTGACCTCGCTGACGCCAGGGCCGTTTTCATCCTCATCGTCGTCATCTCCATCATCCCCACCTCCGCCGCCGCAGGCGATCAGAGAGAGGCTTAGCATCAACGGAGTTATCCACCGGTATTTGCCACGCATGATTGTCACTCCCTAGCTTTTCTGTTCCTGGCTTTGTTATATATGGGAATTATATCCCAAAAAATCCAGAGCTTCGAGGGTGACCTTTTCTTTTGCTCGCCTCAGCGGGATACTGGTGAAACCTGCCAGATCTTCTTGGCATATTCACTGATCGTTCTGTCGCTTGAAAAATATCCCATACGGGCGGTGTTGAGTATGGCCATACGATTCCAGGCGTCAGGCTGCCGATAGATGACATCCGCCTTATCGCTGATTGCCATATAGGCATCGAAGTCGGCCAGCACCTTGAAGTGGTCCACATGCAGCAGGCTGTCGGTGATCATCCGGTAGCGTGTCGGTTCTTCAGGAGAGAAGAAGCCGTTGGCAATCATATCGATAATCCGCCTGAGCCCGGGGTTCGACTCATAATATCGTCTCGGTTGGTAACCCTGCTGGTTGAGTCTGGCAATGTCGTCGGTTTTCAAACCGAAGATGAAAATATTCTCATCCCCCAACTGCTCCCGCATCTCCACGTTGGCGCCATCCATGGTGCCCATGGTCAGGGCACCGTTCAGTGCCAGTTTCATGTTGCCGGTACCCGAGGCCTCCATACCGGCGGTGGAGATCTGCTGCGACAGCTCTGCAGCGGGGATGATATCCGTCGCGGTGGTGACATCGTAATTGGGGATGAAGATGATCTTCAGTCGATCACTCACGGCAGGATCATTATCGATGACATCGGCCACGTCGTTGATCAGGCGGATGATCAGCTTTGCCATGCTGTAGCCCGGTGCCGCTTTACCGCCGAACAGGATGGTGCGTGGTACACAATCACAGCCCGGGTCGTCCACCAGTCTGTTGTAGAGCGCTATGGCACGAAACAGGTTGAGCAGCTGGCGTTTGTATTCATGGATGCGTTTCACCTGAACATCGAACAGGGTATGCGGATCGACCTGCTTATCCAGGAAGTAGTTGATCAGCTTGCTGATATGCTTTTTATTGGCCAGTTTGATCGCGGCAAACTTCTCCTGAAAGCTACTATCCTCTGCGAAGTCTTCAAGTTGTTGGATCTTGCTCAGATCCTTCACCCACTTGGGCCCTATGGCATCACTGATCAGAGAAGAGAGTCTTCGGTTGGAGAGATAGAGCCAGCGCCTTGGTGTGATGCCGTTGGTGATGTTGATGATCTTGCCGGGAAAGAACTGGTTGAACTCCTTGAAGGTGGCGTTTCGCAATAGCTCACTGTGGAGTGCCGAGACACCATTCACCTTATGACTGCCGATGATGGCCAGATGGGCCATGCGGATGCGCCTTTCACCACCTTCATCAATGATCGAGAGTCTGCGCAGAATATCCATGTCACCCGGATGCCGGTGGCCGAGCATCAACAGGAAGCGCCGGTTGATTTCCAGTATCAACTGCAGATGTCTTGGCAGCAGTGCTTCAAAGGTTTTTACCGGCCAGGTTTCAAGTGCTTCCGGCAGCAGGGTGTGGTTGGTATAGGAGAAGACCCGGGTGGTGATCTCCCAGGCAGGTTGCCACTCAAGCTGATGTTTATCCATCAGCAGGCGCATCATCTCCGGGATGGCGATCGCCGGATGGGTGTCATTGAGCTGTATCGCCACTTTCTCCGGTAGTTCATACAGGTCGTCGTGGTCGGTGAAGAAACGGCGCAAAATATCCTTTAACGAAGCGCTGACAAAAAAGTATTGCTGCTTCAGGCGCAACAACTTGTTCATGGTGGAGCTGTCGTTGGGATAGAGTACCTTGGAGATGTTCTCAGAGAGGGTTTTGCCGACCACCGCCTCGGTGTACTCCCCCTGGTTGAACTGATTGAGATCGAAGGCTTCATGGGCTTTGGCGCTCCACAGCCTGAGGTTGTTCACCGTATCGTTATGGTAGCCCGGGATCGGCGTGTCGTAGGCCTGGGCGATCACCACGTCCCCATCGATCCAGTCGAAGTGTCGACGTCCGCTACTGTCCTGGTACTCCATGACTCTACCGCCATAGCGTATCCGGTATGAGACTTCAGGTCGGGGAAACTCCCAGGGATTGTCATGTACCAGCCAGTTCTCCGGCCGTTCGACCTGGTTGCCGTTCTCAATCTGTTGGCGAAACATGCCATATTCGAAACGAATGCCGTAACCGTAGCCTGGGATGTTGAGACTCGCCATGGAGTCGAGAAAGCAGGCGGCCAGTCGACCCAGCCCACCATTGCCCAACGCGGCATCATGTTCCAGACTGCGTAGCCGCTCGAGCTCGATGCCGAGTTTTTTCAGTGCTTTGCCACAGGCGTCGTAGATATCCATATTCAACAGGCTGTTGATCAGGCTGCGACCGATCAGAAACTCCATCGACAGGTAGTAGACCCGTTTCGCGTCGTGTTTGTAGTAACTGCGCTGGGTCTCCATCCAGCGTTCAATGAGCCGGTCTCTTACCACATGGCTGAACGCCATCATCCAGTCATGATCGGTTGCGGTGAAGGGATCCTTGCCGATGGTGTAGACAAGATGGTTTGAGACGGATCTTTGAATCGCCTTGGGGTCTGAACCCAGGTAGTCGTATTTGAATGCGCTGTGTTTTATGTCACTGCTCATATGCTGTTGGTATCGTTACGGGTCGTTGTTGTGATGCAACAGAGCCAATTTGATTCTTCACTACAGCTCCTGCTATTAGCATAATAATACAGCACCCGTTATGGGTCAGGTTCAGGGTTCCGGTTTTTCTAATCAAATCTTTGCTGTTTACCGTCGCAAGCTTTTAATCCATTTAGGGCCTGTTAACACTAATCCAATGCGCCCTGTTGTGCCTGAAAAAGCGCCAATCAAGGCGCGAGGAGTGTAGTTTGGTTGTTCCAAATGA
>JAKSBX010000076.1 GCA_022360905.1 Chromatiales bacterium | reverse complement strand
GGAGTTCCAGGCGCTGTTGACAGAACAGGAAAGCGGGCTGTCGGTAACTTTACCGGATCATCAGCTTGCCATACCGGCTCAACTGATACGTCTCTCTCCCGCCTTTGATGAGATGTCACGCAAGATACATTTCGAACTGCAGCTGGAGCAAGGCTTGCCGGTTAAACGGGGTGGCTTGAGAGTTGAGCTCTCGTTGGAGATTCCCACCCGCTCCGGTGCTGTGCTGGTGCCGCAGCGAGCGCTTCAGCAGCGCTACGAGCAATATTGGATGCGGCGTCCCGACGGCAGTGAAATTCCGGTAGTCTACCTCGGGCGAGCCAATGGCTCCGATGGAGATTGGGTCCGGGTGACTTCGCCGCAGGTCAAACCAGGGGATCAGTTCCAGATGATCAGCGAGTAAACCATGCATGATCTTGTCGCCTTTTCGCTGAAACAGCGGGTTTTCTACAATCTGATGTTTGTGGTGTTGATCGTGGTGGGTTTCATCACCCTCTTCGCACTGCCGGCTGAGCGTTATCCCAATTTCGGTTTTGGGGAAGTGATTATCTCCACGGTCTACCCAGGAGCCTCTCCGGTGGAGGTGGAGAGCCTGGTGACCCGCAAAATCGAAGATGCGTTGGAAAAAGTCGACGATGTGGAGTGGATCAACTCCACCTCATTCAGTGGTCGGTCCAACATCCGGGTCAAGTTCATCGACGACTCGGATTATGACAGCCTGTTCAATGAAGTTCGATTCGAGGTCCTGAATGTGATCAGCGAGTTGCCGGAAGGTGTCGATCCTCCGCAACTGCTGAATGCAAAAGTTCAGGACTGGTTGCCGGTGATTGCCGTCAACCTGCTTGGTGACCAGAGCAATCGAGCGCTGGCTTTGATGGGTGAAGAGATCAAGACCAGAATTCTTAAAGTGCCCGATGTACAGCAGGTCGAGTTTTCCGGTAAGCAGACCCAGGAGTTCCACATCTATCTGGATGCGCAGAAACTGCGCGAAATCGGTGTTAGCTTCGATCAGGTGGCTCAGGCCCTGGTCGGCGCCAATCAAACCATCCCGGCCGGTAAATACACCAACGACAGCGGTGAGTTTCTGGTCAAGATGGATGAGCGATTCAACAATCTGGAACAGGTCCAGTCCACCGTGGTGCGGCGGGATGCGGATGGCAGTCTGGTCAAGGTCTCCGATCTGGCCAGCCGTATCGGCATGGACTACCGGGATCCGATCGTCATTGCATCGGTCAACGGCAAACCTTCATTGGGGTTGAAGATCATCAAATCCGATCAGGGTAATGCCATGAAGATCCGTGATCAGGTGATCGAGATTGTGGAGGAGTTCCGCCCGACCCTGAAGGCGCAAGGGGTAGATCTGGTTCTGACCCAGGATTCGACCGTCTATATCAAGGATGGATTGAGTACCCTGGGGATGAACATGCTGGTGGGGATCAGCCTGGTTTCGCTGATCATCTGGTACTTTATGGGTGTCAGAAATGCCGGGTTGGTCACCATCGGCATTCCCTTCGCCTTCATGATTACCATGCTGATCATGTATCTCACCGGTAACAGTCTCAATGAGATCACCCTGTTCTCCTTTGTCCTGGTGACCGGTATCGTGGTGGATGATGCGATTGTGGTGACAGAGAACATCTACCGCCATGTGCAAGAGGGAAACCCCCTGCGGGATGCGATTATCAATGGCACGACAGAGGTGGCATTACCGGTCATCTCAGCCACCATGACCACGGTGGCTGCATTCCTGCCGATGTTGATCATGACCGGCTCGACCGGACAGTTTTTTGCCTTGGTGCCGAAAGCGGTCACCTTCGCCATTGTCGCGTCACTGATCGAGTGCCTGCTGATCTTGCCGATACACTACCTGGACTTCGGTCCGCGCAGTCAGAATGCCGTCAAGTTGCTGGAGCGGGACAACGCCATGATGCGGGTCGCCCGTCGCTTTACCGACTGGCTGCTCAATCTGACCATGCGCTACCGGCTGCTGTCGGTTTTCATCGTCTCTGTGCTGTTTGTGGTTTCGGTGGCGATCATCGGTCTCTCCGCCAGTGGCAAGGTGCCGCTGATACGGATTCAGTTTTTTCCCGATGACTACAAAATCTACTATGTGGATGTGGTTGGGCCGAGCAATGTCTCCCTTGATGAGATCGATAGCCGGGTGAAACAGATCGCACAGACGGTGATGGAGGATGGGCCGGGGATGGCCAGTGCCGCATCCGGTCTGGCCGGCATGTACTTCAATGAGGATTACGAGCCGATTTACGGCAACAATCACGGTTCCGTGATTGTCACCATGCCGAGTGCCAAGCAGCAGACCTTCGATGATCCTCTGGCCCATCTGCAGAGGATGCGCGACAAGCTGAAACCGATCTACGAAAAAGAGGGTTATTATCTGCATGTGCATCCGCAGAATGATGGGCCTCCGAGTGGTAAGGATATCAATGTGCGGGTGGTGGGTGCGAATGTTGAAGCCGTATCCGGGTTGTCCCATACACTCTTGGAGTTCATGCAAGCATCTGAAGATATCGGACCAAACCTGATCGATCTGAAGGATGACAGAGGTGTGCCCAAGCGGGTGTTTCGCCTGGTGGTGGATCAACAGCGGGTGGCTGAGTATGGTCTGGATACCAGTCAGGTGGCGCAGCTGGCGGCGAGTGTTCTGGATGGCCGCTATCTCGGCAAGTATCGGCACATCGATGAGGAGGTGGATATCAAACTGCGCATCGATCCCGGTGCGTTGAAGGAGCCGGAAAATGCCCTCTATATTCCTGTTATCGAGGATGCCGGGCGGCCGGTCTATCTGAGTGATCTGGTACAGGTCAAAGCCTACAATGAGAGTGGTGAGATCAAACGCTACCAGGGTCAGCGGGCGATCAGTCTGAAGGCGGATATCCGTGAAGGCGCGCCTACCTCGACACCGGCCGTAGTAGAGGCGGTGAGACGTCACTACGAAACCATTCGTGAGGACTATCCGGGGGCAACGGTGACTTTCGGTGGTGAGCATGAGGATACCCAACGCTCCTTCCAGTCGCTGGCCTACGCCTTCATCATTGCGGTACTGGTGATGTATGTGATTCTGGCCACCCAGTTTCAGTCCTACCTGCAGCCGCTGATCATTCTCTCTGCCGTGGTGTTTGCGCTGATCGGCGTGGTGTTCGGTAAGCTGGTCACCCAGTCTCTGTTTACCGTCAACAGCTTTATTGCGGTAATCGGTGTGGCTGGGGTTGTGGTCAACGATGCGCTGGTGCTGATCGACTTCATCAATAAAAGATACCGCAGCGGTATGACTCGACGCGAGGCGATCACCGAAGGGGTCCATATTCGATTGCGGCCGATTCTGCTCACCACCTTGACCACCAGCCTGGGTCTGCTGCCGATGGCGGTGGGATTTCCCAGCTACTCCCTGGTCTGGGGTACCATGGCATCGACCTTCGTTACCGGACTCGCCGCGGCAACCGCTTTGACTCTGTTTATCATCCCGGTGTTATGGGATCTGTTACTGGGGCTGCAGGAAAGATTAGCGAGACACAGGGCGGGCGGGGATGTATCTTCAGAAATTTCCAAGTAATAGCCACATTTTTCAATATGAAACTACTTGCCATAGAGACCGCTACAGAGGCTTGCTCTGCCGCACTGCTTATCGATGATCAGACAGAACTGCGCTACGAGATCAAACCGAGAGGCCATAGTGAACTGATCCTCAGCATGATGGATGAACTGCTGGCCGAGGCTGGATTGTCAGCCAGCCAACTCGATGCCATGGCGTTTGGTCGGGGGCCGGGCTCTTTTACCGGTGTGCGGATTGCCACCGGGGTGATACAGGGTGCGGCTTTCGCGGCCGATCTGCCGGTGGTTCCAGTTTCCACCCTGGCGGCATTGGCCCAGCGGGCCTATCGAGAAAAGGGCGAGCCCAACCTGCTGACGGCGTTTGACGCCAGAATGGGGGAGCTCTACTGGGCTGGTTATCGGGTGGACAGCAACGAGATTGTCCGTCTGGTCATCGATGAGCAGGTGGCGAACAGCGATCTGGTGCAACTGCCGCTGGACCAGGAGTGGTATGGGGTTGGCTCCGGGTGGGGTGTCTACGGTCCCCAACTGGGAGCTCGGCTTGGTGAGTCGCTGCTCGGTTACAAGGCGGACCTCTACTGCAGCGCGCGGGATGTGGCAACACTAGCGGCGGTCGATTTCGAGGCAGGCCTGGCGGTACCGGCCGAACGGGCGTTGCCGGTCTATCTGCGCAACGAAGTGGCGCATAAGAAAGTTAAGTCCGCAAATGAACGCGAATGAACGCAAATGGCGTCTAATTAGAGATGGGTATTTGAGAAATGTCTGATTGTTGTTCGTCTTTACACAATGCAGTTCCACATAACAAAAGGCACCGTTGTCCTGTGAATGGTCAGGCGTATAAGGAGGTCTCCAGCAGGACAATCTTGCATCACATTAAAGAGCCTTGGAGATGGAACGCTAAGCAGCAGACTTACTACTTCTGTGAAGATCCAAACTGTGAAGTGGTCTATTTCGGTCAGGATAATTCAGTTATCAATACCGATGAGCTCCGAAACCCTGTGGGAATCAAAGAGAACAGCTCCACTTCTCTGTTTTGCTACTGTTTTGGTGTGTCATATCGCTATGCAGCTGAGAATCAGGAAATAAAGCAGTTCATTTCTGAGAAAACGAGTAGTGGTATATGCGCCTGCGAGGTTCGCAATCCATCTGGCAGATGCTGCTTAAAGGACTTTCCGAAATAAGAGAGTATCCACTCAGGATTCTATTTTAATACAGCCTAATAATTGAACTGTTTGGTCACCGGTCGATTGCTTTGCAATTACCCTGATGCCATTTGCGTTTATTCGCGTTCATTAGCGGACTAACAATTCTTAAAAACCAAAGCCGATGCCGATACCGCCATAGCTGCTGCCACCACTGCTGGCGCCGAAGCCGAAACGGATCCGAGGTTTACCCCGGGATTCGCGTTGTTCCGGCCAGAGGGCGAGTTGCTCGCATAGCATCACCGGAAACTCATACTCCGCTTCACCTATCAGACCTGTGCGTATCGCTGATATCCGACCGGTTGCGGTGACCAGTCTTCCCGAGGCGTAGTCACCGGCTTCCAGATAGCCTGGTTGAGTGGCAATAAAGCGCCCGATCGAGGCAGATTCCTTCATCGGTCGCCCCTCCTCATCTAGTGGATAGGCGAGGATCTCCACTTCGCTCGAATCCGCGAGGTTGGTGATGCCAATTACCACACCTCCCCACTGTAACGGCTGATCGGGAAGCGTTGAGGCTGTGGCTGTCTGTTTTGGGGAGAGGCTTCGGTCTGCTGGGGTAATCACCGGATTGCTGCTGCAGCCCATGAGGCTGAGCAGCAGGCCGAGTAAGCCGACGAACAGAAAGTTCTCTCTCAGGGCTTCAAGCATGGCTCGGGCTACCAGTAGATCGGGTGTCTTCGCCAATAGGGGTAGTAAAACGGGTCATAGAACGGATCGTAATAGTATCGGTGGTGATAGGCCGGATCGATCTGTTTGGGCCAGAGGTGATAGCTCTGTACCCTGACCTGTGGGTAGCTGTAGGGGTATTCACCAACCGGTTTCTCGATCACCTCTTCAAGCTGCCCGACAACAGTGATCAGACGCTCCTCGGGAAAATCCTCAGGTTCCAGAAAACCCTCCATGCGGGCAATGAAACGGCCTCGGCTCTTTTTGCTGTCCATCGGTTTACCCGATTTGTTCAGCCGGTGGGAGAGGATTTCGATGTGAGTTTCATCCACCAGATTTTCCACTGAGATAATCTCACCGCCCCAGCGGACCCGACTGTCGATAAACGGCTCTGCGTCCTGTTGCACTTCATCGACCCGGATGTCGCCATCAACGGGGGTGCGAATGGCCAGTGGAATCTTTGATGCGCAACTGCTGATGATCAGGCTGCTGACAACAATGAGAAGTATACGTCTGCTTTGTCTGTTCATGTTTCCCGAGACTTCCGATGCAGTTCCCAACTGTTGGACTGCCAGCTCTTCGGTAAATTCCCCGAGGCGGGAAGGGCGCTTACTTAAGCCATTTACGCCCCAATATTACTGGAAAAGTTGGGCCTTCCTAAAAGATTAACCGCAAATGGGCGCTAATCACCGCAAAATGCCGCGAATAACTTTCACATTGCAGCGTCTATTGCGTAGATTCGCGGTGATTGGTGTTCATTTACGGTTTATTCTCATTCCCCTTAGGCAAGTTTTATACGGATCATGGGGTTGTTACTCCACGATGCGCTCTTTTTTCGCCTCTTCCTGATAATAGTAGTCATATTTCCGATGCATATGGTTGGTGAAACTCCAGGCTTCGTTGTAGGAGAGACCGCTATTTTTGGGGATGATGACCTTCACATAGAGGTTATTGTGCTGTTTCTTCAGCACCGCCAGTTTCTGCTCCAGCTTGTTGCGGGAAATGGCACTGAAGCTGCTGTCCTTCGGTCCCTTATACTCGATTCGGGTCTGCTTGCCCCTTTTGGTGTAACGCACTTCGACCAGGGTTTTGCCCTTGGCGGTACGTGCCGGACGCAGCAGCTTGTTGTACTGGATCTTGAGGTCGGAATAGTCCTCTTTCAGGTCGCTCAGCTGTTCGTCCCGTTCCTGATTGAGGGCCAAAGCCTTTAACAGCTCTTCGTCTTTACTGGCCAGGGTGATGCGCAGTTGCTGCAGATCTTGGAGGGTGGCGGCCTGACGGCTGTTGGCCTGATCCAGATCGGCTGTGAGGGTCTCGATATTGAGATTCGCCTCGCTGATCTGATTGCGCAGTCTTTCGCTCTCCTGGTTGAGTCGGCTGATCTGAGTATTGAGCAGGGTACGTTCGCTGCTGAGGGTATTGACCCGGCTGTTGAGTTCATCCCGCTCCCGATTCAGCTGGCTGATCTGAAAACGCTGACTGGAGATCGCCGCCTCCTGCTCTTCGGATCGCTCCTGCATCTGCATCAATTGCATGCGCAGCATGGTCAGCTCATGCTCCCGGGCGATCAGCCGCTCCTCCAGGGTCTCATTCACTTCGCCGGTGCTTCTGACCAGCTCCATGGCCTGCTGCTCCGCCTCCATGGTGGCACGCAGCTGGGAGAGCAGCTCCATGTTGCGCAGTAACAGAATCACCATCGCGAGCATGAAGATCATCACGATCACGGTCATGATGTCGGTGAAAGAGGGCCAGAAGCTGTCGTCCCCCTGGGTACCTTGGCTGTTGAGCCGCAGATCGATGAAGCTATCGTCCATATGGATTAACCTAGGGTTTAGTCATCTTCATGCAGGCGGAAGCCTATCTTCAGAACATGTTTGATCTCTGATAGGTCGTTGTGCAGTGCCTGGTTTTTCTCCTCCACATTCTCCAGGGAGTCGAGCAGGCGCTTCTCGATATTTTCAAAGGTCTCCTGGGAGTTGCTCATCTGACTCACCAGTTTCTGTAGTGAGCGGACCAGCCCGGTGAACTCATACAGGGCGCTGTCGGTCTGAACCTGGAATCTGGGGATCAGCTCATTCACCGTGACCTGTTCGATACCACTGATCAGATTGGTCTGTACATCACTCAGCTTGAGGTGGAAGTAGCCGAAAAAGATGAAGCAGACAATCGCGGTAATGGTGGTCGAGAGTGCGGTGGACATGCCGTGCACCACCATTCCCATGCCGCCGACATTGATCGAGGTTTCAAGTAGGTCCGAAGCGCCGATCAAAGCGATCGAGAGGGAGACGATGGTACCGAAAACACCGGTCAGGATGAGAATGTTGTTGATGAATTTGGGCAGACTGTTGCGGGTGCTTTCACTGGCCACCAGGGTCGAGGCGAGTGAACCGTGATTGATTGGGCAGTTCGCTTTGTGCAGCCCCTGCATGGTACGGAAACGGTTGGCGATGATGGCCCGTTTATGGATCCGCTTGAGTGGATCGCTCTCGCCCTCGCGCAGATTGCGTAAAAAACGCAGCAGCGCATTCTCTTCCGAGGCGTAGTGCAGAAAAATCGTGATCATGCGCAGGATGCCGATGGTAAACAGGCCGACAATGGTGCCGTTGATGATCAGACCTGTGCTGGTGAGCTGGTCGCGGAAATAGACATCATTGATAAACTCGAATTTCCATACCATCAGTGCCGCGATCACTGCGAACAGTAGAATCATCCTGATCAGGATGTTACGGCTGAAGTTTCGGCGTAGCTGTATGCTTCCCAAAGCGATACTCCCGGCGTGATACTGAAAAGATCGTACAGTGTAACTCAGTAGCCGTGTTTCATGGAATAAATCCTGATACATTGCTCTGCAAATTTATGCAAATACAGTCGGGATCAGCGTTAAGGCTGACCTGTTTGAATTGAAGGTAGCTTGAATGTTGCAACACACAACGCCAACGGAAGCCCGGCAGGCACTGTTGCGGATCTATCAGAAGGGATTGGCGCGGGTGGAAGGGCATGGCGCCGTTGCCGGCTGGCTGCAACAGCATCCCATTGCCACACCGGTGAGAATGATTGCCATCGGCAAGGCGGCCCAGTCGATGGCGATGGGTGCCCGGGAGCAGTTGGGGGAGGCTATTCAGCAGGGGTTGGTGATCTCGAAATATGGCCATCTGGATGATCGCTATTGCCGTCGATACGGCTGGCGCTCGCTGGAGTCGGCTCATCCGGTGCCGGATGCCGCCAGTTTTGAGGCTGGCGAGGCTCTGCTTGAGATGCTCAACGAGCCCGACTCGACCCCCCTGCTGGTGTTGATCTCGGGTGGCGCTTCCAGTCTGGTCGAGGTGCCGATCGAGGGGGTGGATCTGGCATTTCTGGTCCGGACCAATGAGTGGCTGCTGGGCAGCGGTCTGGATATCGTCTCTATGAACTGGGTACGCAAGGGGCTCTCCCGGATCAAAGGGGGTGGGCTGTTGAACTGGCTGCATGGTAGGCAGACCACTCTGTTGGCGATCTCGGATGTGCCCGGTGATATTCCCGCTGCGATCGGATCCGGTCTGCTCACCCCGGAACCGCAACTTCAACAGCGGCTTGAGACACTGGCGCTACCCGACTGGTTGAGTGAAAAGCTCACCGCCGGGGTAGGGCAGCGGGTTGTCAGGATTCCCCAAGATGAGATTCCCCAGCTGCAGATCGTAGCCAATCTCGAGGCGGCGAAATCCGCTGCGGCCCAGGAGGCTGAAGCTTTGGGCTATGAAGTCAGTCTGAAGTCTGAGTTTCTGGATGGGGAAGCGGCGCACACAGGGCGGGAACTGGCAGATCAAGTCGTTAAAGGCCCGCCAGGTATTACCATCTGGGGTGGTGAGACCCGGGTCAATCTACCTGAGCAGCCGGGAAGAGGTGGCCGTAACCAGCACCTGGCGCTCGCCGCAGCGGAAGTGTTGTCCGGGGTGGATGGCTGTCTGCTGCTCTCGGCGGGAACAGACGGTACCGATGGACCAACGGAAGATGCCGGCGCACTGGTGGATGGGGATACGCTGAAACGGGTCGATGGCTTGGGATTTGAGGTTGGGCAAACGCTGGCTGCTGCGGATGCGGGCCATCTGCTGGAGGCGAGTGGCGATCTGATTACCACCGGGCCCACTGGCACCAATGTGATGGATCTGGTGGTAGGACTGAAATATGAATCCTGATAAATCGCTCTATCAGGCAGCCAGAGCCTGTCTGTTGTGTAATTCGGTGGATGAGAAAATGGCGATGACCGGAGAGATCGCTGAAGCCTGGGCAAAGGGTGAACTGCTCCTCACTGGTTGGACCGATGCCGCCGAGATTACCCGGGCCGGGCATCCGCAACGGCCGGTTCTGGTGCACCCCAGCAAATTGCCCCGGCGCCGTATGGGCAGTGAAACCGGGCGTCTGGCGCTGATTCACGCCATTGCCCATATCGAATTCAATGCGATTAATCTGGCCTGGGATGCGGTACAGCGGTTTGCCGGCATGCCTGCTGATTTTTACACTGACTGGATCCAGGTGGCGGTAGAGGAGGTTGACCATTTCCAACTGTTACAGGCACGACTGAGTGCGGCGGGGGTGGCCTATGGGGATTTTCCGGCACACAACGGCTTATGGGAGATGGCTCAGCGAACGGCCCACGATCCGCTGATACGCATGGCATTGGTGCCCCGCATGCTGGAAGCCCGGGGACTTGATGTGACACCGGGCATCATGGCGCGTTTCAGGGAGATCGACGATCGCGAGACGGTGGCTGCACTGGAAGTGATCCTGCGTGAGGAGGTGGGACATGTACAGTTTGGCAGTCGCTGGTTCAACTATCTCTGCGAACAGCGGGGCTTGTCGCCCGAAGAGACCTATTTCGATCTGCTGGAGAATTTTCTTAACGGCGAGATTCGTTGTCCCCTGCATCATCAGGCTCGGCGTGAGGCGGGATTCAGTCAGTCCGAGCTGGAACGGTTGGAGGCACTATGCAAACGGGAATGAGAATGTCGTGTTTAATGCTGGTCTGTCTGCTGCAGAGCGGCACTCTGATGGCGCAGACCCTGCAAGCCCAACGGCTGCAGTATGAGGTAACCGAAGCGGGCCAGACCCCCTATCTCAGCCGCATGTTGGTGACAGCACAAATGATGCGCATTGACCAGGGGGGCGAGACGGCCGATTTTATTCTGTTTGATCGTGGCAAACGGATTATCTACAGCATCGACAGTGAAGAGCGCAGCATACTGGTGATCCAGCCCAAGCCTAGTAACCAGCCGGATGTCCGGTTACCCGACATCGAGGTCCTGGCGAAGGATGCCGGTGAGGCGCCATTGGTTGCCGGTCGTAAAGCACAACGCTGGGCCCTGCAGGTCAATGGCCAGCCTTGTCAGGAGGCGATGGTGTTGCCGGAGATGATGGCGATGAGCGTAGCAGCCCAGGGGGAGTATCTGGGGCTACTGGCCGAGCAACATAAAATCAGCCTGTCGGGGATACCCATGGCCTATCGGGATGCTTGTGCCGATGCGATCCAGGTCTATGAACCGAATGCATTACTTGAGAAGGGTCTGCCGCTGCGCCTGTGGGATGTCAACGGAAATCAGCAGGCCTTGACGGACTACGCTGAATCGGAGTCGGTTGATGCCGGTCTGTTTGCCTTACCGGAGGCGTTTACTCGGAAGCCTATGCCTCAATGAGGGATTTGCGCTCATTTGCGGACTTCGAAACGCTCAAAGGGTGAAGGTCTCCCGATTAACCCCGTCTTCTGTCACGCAGACGATTTCGGCATGATCCCCATGCCACTCGCCCAGCACATGGCGGGTGATTGTTTGGTTGTCGAGCGTAAAACGATGGTCAGCCGGTCTGTGGGTATGGCCATGAATCAGCCGTTGTGCCCGATGCTGTTGTAGGGTGCGCTCAACGGCCTGCTGATTCACATCCATGATATCTTCAGATTTTTGAGCATTGGCCTCACCGCTTTTGGCCCGGTACTCCTGGGCAACGGCGATACGTTGTGCGATTGTCATTGAGAGAAAATGGCTGGCGAATTCGGCCGAGCGGATCTGTTTGCGAAATGCCTGATACTCCTGGTCATCGGTACACAACAGATCCCCATGCATCAGCAGGGTGGGAGTGCCATAAAGATCGATCAAACAGGGGTCAGAGATCAGTTCTGCACCACTGGCTTCGCAGAAACCCTCGCCAAGCAGAAAATCCCGGTTGCCATGCATTACCTTCAGTTCAGTACCGCGCTCTCTCAGTTGTCGCAGTGCCTGTTTGACTTCCATGGCGATCGGCTGCTGGTCATCATCACCCAGCCAGGCATCGAACAGATCGCCGAGAATATAGAGGCTGTCAGCGGAAGCAGCCCGGGATCTCAGAAAATGCAAAAACAGCTGCAACCTGTCTGGCCCTTCGGCAGACAGGTGCAGGTCTGAGATGAAAAGCGCTTGGGTCACTCGGTGATTTCGGCCTTCTCGATGACGATGTCGTCCACCGGTACGTCCTGATGTCCGGATTGGGTGGTTGTGTCCACCCCTTTGATCTGATTGATCAGATCCATACCCGCGACCACTTTGCCGAACACACAGTATCCCCAGCCGTCCTGTCCCGGGTAGTCGAGAAACTTGTTGTTCGCCACGTTGATGAAGAATTGTGCGGTGGCCGAGTGGGGCTCCATGGTTCTAGCCATGGCAATGGTACCCACTTCATTAGACAGACCGTTTTTCGCTTCGTTTTCGATCGGATCTCTGGTCTGCTTCTGGATCATGCCTGGCAGAAAGCCGCCACCCTGAATCATGAAATTATCGATTACCCGATGAAAGATGGTGCCGTCAAAAAAACCATCCTGCACATACTGTTTGAAGTTTTCACAGGTTTTAGGGGCTTTCTCCTCATCGAGTTCGATCTGGATGGGGCCTAGGTTGGTTGTCATTGTAATCATCAGTTTTCCTATCAGTTTCTTTTGGTAAGGCCTGTTAACACGAATCCAATCGGCCCGGCTGGGACTACTATTTCATCCAGCAAGGCAGAATGAGTCTAGTGTCGATATTCTACATCAGCGAATGATAACGCAGCTGGGGGTTAAAACAGCCCCAGATCGGAGGCGCATCGCGCTATTCTACAATGCTGACCTTCTCGATGGTGACTGTGCTGCGAGGCACATCACGCATACCGCTGTTGACCCCGGTAGGTTGTTCGGCAATGGCATCAACCACATCCATGCCCTCGGTGACCTTACCGAATACCGCATATCCCCAACCATCTCGACTAGGGTAGTCGAGGAAGCTGTTATCCTTATGGTTGATGAAAAACTGGGCTGTAGCTGAATGGGGTGCCGATGTACGTGCCATGGCGATGCTGCCTTTTTTGTTTTTAAGCCCGTTTTTCGCCTCATTCTCGACAGGTTCACGGGTCTTTTTCTTCTTCATGTCGGCGGTAAAACCACCTCCCTGAATCATGAAGTCCTTGATGACGCGATGATAAATAGTTCCGTCATAGAAACCGTCCCGCACATATTGCAGGAAATTCTCCACCGTTTTGGGGGCTTTCTCCTGATCGAGCGACAGGGTGATGTCGCCCATCGAGGTCTTCATTAATACCTTTACCGGTTCGGCCAGAAGATCGGCTGAGAGTGCAAAAAACAGGCTTAGAGAGAGTAGCAGGGATTTATATATTTTATTCATATCATCCTCGTGGCATTGGTTAGGATTCCGAACCGAGGCCTGAATCGGCACGGTTAAATCAGCTTCCATATTATGAATCAGGGAGCATGATAGCGGTTACAAACCATCATCTCAAAGTGCTCGTCCGGCAATCTGAAACTGGCTGCTGTATTCTGTTTCCTCGCGGATTCCTCAGCCGATTGCTCTGGGCTATTCGAATCGGAGCTAACAGAGCCTAACTTATTGTTGGCAATAAAAAATCCGTAAACCATGAGAGACCACGGAATACGGATTTTTCAGATCTGTCAGAATCAGAAACTGATTGTTAACTCAGTTATTTTTCGCGCCCTGGGTTATCCAATGCTCAATTTTACCGATTTCAGCTTCAGTCAGGGCTTCTTTACCGTGTGGCATGCGAATGGAGGGATCCACCTTGCCCGCGACCAGACGGTAGAAAGAGCTCGATAGAGGATCTCCTGCAACCACGACCGGACCAAATTTAGTACCCTTCATGATTGAATCGTAGTCCTGGGTAATGAAACCGCTGGCTTCAGAACCTGTGCCACCTGCCAAATGGCACTCTGTGCAATATTTGTCAATGATCGGTTTGATTTCAGATTTAAAACTGACCGGTGCCGGCCCGGCACTACAACCCGCCAGTAATACGGATGTAAGGGTTGTTAATAAAATCAGTGTTTTAGGCCTGAACATAGAGTGCTCCTGAATAATTATGCTTATTTATAGCCTGGGCAAAGCGCTGCACACTCTGCCTGACTATCTCATTTTAGCCAACCATAGCTGTAGGTGATTTCTGCCCGGATCCTATGGGCAAACCCGTCTCCAGGGAATATTGGTATCCAATCGAACTACGCCTCCTATTTTAATGTCATGATCCACTCGATTACACCTTTAATGTTCTCTTCACTCGCCGGGCTGGCTGGCATCATTGCGGTACCCCACACTAATGGCTCGCCCGGTTTGCTGCCCGATTTGACCTTATTGGTCAGACGGTCGACTGCAGTTGCATCACCCGCATATTTCGCTGCAATATCCTTGAACGCCGGGCCAACCAGCTTTGCATCGGCTTTGTGGCAGCCGAGACAACCGGATTGCATGGCCAGGGCTTCACTGGCCTGAGCGGATGGTGCTGAAATAACTGCAGCAAGAATTAGAGCAGAGGCGAATTTTCCCATTGGATAACTCCGAATCTTTAAATAGTCAGGCCGGCTCCCTGTGGGATAGGCCCAGGGAACAGGTCAACACGATGGCCAACCAGACGTCCTGTCTCAATTAAGTACATTCTATTTGTCGGGAGAAATTAAAGATTCTTTAGCCTTTCTCGTGCTTTATACAGGTTTAAATTTGGCTGCATGACCCCGCTATTCTTATTTATATACACTCTACTCCACCCATCACCGGATTCCCGGTCTTTAGAACAACAACGAATTAAATTCAAGAGATATTTGTATTTGCCGAAATAGTCATTAGAAGTATTAAACACTCCAAGAACACCGAGATGAGCGATGGGTAAATATATCTCTGTCCAATGGAAGATAATCGCGCCGATG
Organism: Chromatiales bacterium; assembly: GCA_022360905.1. Lineage (GTDB taxonomy): Bacteria > Pseudomonadota > Gammaproteobacteria > Chromatiales > Chromatiaceae > Thiodiazotropha. The sequence goes on along the minus strand of JAKSBX010000076.1, from coordinate 3,580 downwards.
GCGTTGATTTTCATCCTGATAATGTCAGTAATTACAGTTTATTCAGCACAGCAGCAAAAGGACAGGCTCTTAAGGTTATCGGAACACCAGATTTTTGATGTGCTGCATGGATATCTCGATAGCATGAACGCCATGATGTTCACCGGAACCATGGGTAATCGTGAGATGCTTAGGGAAAAAATCTCCCAGCGGGATGGCGTACTGGAAGTGCGCATGCTGCGTGCGGAGTCGGTCAACAAGACCTTCGGCGCAGGCTTCGATCACGAAAAACCACTGGATGATCTCGATCGCCGGGCATTGACCGGTGAGCAGATTATCGAGGTGAAAGAGGTCAAGGGTGAGCGGATTCTGACGGTCATCGAGCCTTTTCCAGCAGTTCCTGACCGGAACGGCACGAACTGCCTGACCTGCCATCAAGTTCCCGAAGGTACCGTGCTTGGTGCCGGGCGATTGACCTTCTCCATGGGGGCACGTGACAAAGCGATTGATCATGAGTTGATGATCGGTGCCGGAATCAACTTTCTGGTCTTACTGGCGGGGCTGTTTATCATCGGTGTGATCGTCCGAAAGGTCGTGATCAAGCCATTGTACGGCCTCAAGAAAACGATGGAGCAGGTTGGAGAGAATTCCGATCTGCGGCCAAGAGTGCCCGAAGGGGCCAATGATGAGTTCCGCAAGGTAGGTAAAGCGGTAAACAGCATGTTGGATCAGTTTCAACCGACAATCAATGAGTTGACAAAAAATATGGATGGTCTGGCGAGCTCTGCCGAGCGCCTGGCCCAGGTAACCAAGGTAACCCGGGACGGTGTGGATGAGCAGGAGAAAGAGACCGAACAGTTGACGGTGGCCATCGGTGAGTTGACGGTGGCGGCTGAACGGGTGGCCGAGAACGCCTCTGGTGCGGAACATGCCGCCGTAGAGGCGAAGACCAACGCCAATGCCGGTGGTGAAGTTGTCAGTCAGGTCTCCAATTCGATTGTCAGCCTGGCCAAGCGGATCGATGATGCTTCCGATGTGGTCAAACGTCTGGCCGAAGGTACCCAGAATATCGGTCAAGTATCGGAATCGATCACATCGATTGCAGAACAGACCAATCTGCTGGCACTGAACGCCGCGATTGAAGCCGCGCGGGCCGGTGAGCAGGGGCGTGGTTTTGCGGTCGTGGCGGACGAGGTACGGAATCTTGCCCAGCGAACCCAGGAAGCGACTCATGAGATCCAGGATATCATCGAACAGCTGATCTCCTCCTCGGAGCAGGCGGTGAAGGTCATGGAGAGCAGTAAGCAGGAGGCTGATCGAAGCGTTTCTGATTCCAGTCGTGCGGGTGAAGCGCTGCAGCAGATCTCAGGTGCTGTGGAGATGATCAGTGAGATGAATGCACAGATCTCGACCGCGGCACAGGAGCAGACCAGTGTGGCCAGCGAGATCAACAAGAACATCATTGCGATCAATGAGGTCTCCCATCAAACGGCAGAAGGTACCTGCAGGACCCTCAAAGAGAGCGAGGAAGTGGCGCAAATTTCTCAGCAACTGGACAAAATGGTCAATCAGTTCAAAGCGTAATCACAACATTTCTCCCGGGTTTGCTATAGCTACCTGGGAGAGTCAGCAATGTTTGGAGACTAAGCAGCCCGGCCGTTCACATTTGTGTCGGCCGGGTTTCTGATTTCCGGGTCACTGAAATCACTGTTTCGGATTGGTCGTCCAATGAATTGGCTATGAAGCCAACCGCCTTTTGGTTAAGATGCCCAGGTTTCATCTGAGTAGGATAGGCCTGGAGCAATGCTGACAATCTATAACGACCTCACCAACCAGAAAGAGACCTTTCAGCCCCTGCAGAAGGGAAAGGTCAGCATGTATGTCTGTGGCATGACGGTTTACGACCTGTGTCATCTGGGGCATGCTCGGGTGATGGTGGTATTCGATGTGGTCTACCGGTATCTGCAGGCCAGCGGTTATCAGGTCAGTTATATTCGGAATATCACCGATGTTGATGACAAGATCATCAATCGGGCCAATGAGAAGGGTATTCCGTTTACCGAGCTGACCGAGCAGTTCATACAGGCAATGCACCAGGATGCGGATGCCTTAGGGGTTTTGCGTCCCACCGATGAACCCAAGGCGACTGAGCACATGGATCAGATCCTGTCGATGATCAACCGGCTGATTGACAAGGGGCATGCCTACGCGGCGGATAACGGTGATGTCTACTACGATGTACGCAGCTTTCCCAGCTATGGCAAGCTGTCCGGAAAATCGATCGAGGATTTGCAGGCCGGGGCTCGGGTGGAGCCTGGTGACGCCAAGCGGGATCCTCTGGATTTCGCGCTCTGGAAATCGGCCAAGCCCGATGAACCCGCTTGGGACTCCCCCTGGGGAAGGGGGCGGCCTGGCTGGCATATCGAATGTTCCGCCATGTCCACCAATGCGCTGGGTGACAGCTTCGATATCCATGGCGGTGGTGCGGATCTGACCTTTCCCCACCATGAGAATGAGATTGCCCAGTCCGAAGGGGCAACCGGGCACCCCTTTGTTAAATACTGGATGCACAACGGCTTTGTACGCATCAACGATGAGAAGATGTCCAAATCCTTGGGTAATTTTTTCACCGTCCGGGAGATTCTCGAACGTTACCAGGCGGAGGAGGTGCGCTATTTCATACTCACCAGCCACTATCGGTCACCGCTCAACTACGATACCGAGCATCTGGACAATGCCCGTGGGGCGTTGACCCGTTTCTATACGGCACTGAGGGGCCTCCCCGAGGGGCAGTCTACTGGCGGGGAGAGTTACAAAAGCCGATTCCATGAGGCTATGGATGATGATTTCAATACCCCTGAGGCGCTTGCCGTGCTGTTCGACCTGGCGCGGGAGATCAATCGCATTAAGGAGACGAATGTTGAAGATGCGGCCCCTCTTGGTGCACTACTCAGAGAGTTGGGCGGCATGCTGGGGCTATTACAAAGCGATCCGGAGAGCTATCTGAAGGGTGGGGCATCCGCTGATGGTGATCTTTCCGACGACAAGATCGATGCCATGATACAGGCCCGTATCGATGCCAGAGCCGCCAAGGATTGGGGGGAAGCGGATCGAATCCGGGACGAGCTACAGGATGCGGGGATCATTCTCGAGGATGGACCTGGAGGGACAACCTGGCGCCGGGGCTGAGGGTTATCGGTGCTGCAAGCCGCGGGCTTTTTAAGATTTTTAGTCCGCGAATGAACGCTAATTAACGCAAATGGTCTTTTGTGTTCGCGGGGTACTGATATTTTAGTCTGTGCACTAGGGGCGGTTGTACCGCGCCCTGTACGTTAGTGGGTAGGGTGGGGCCATGCCCCACCAAAAAACTACCCAAAGTTAATCAAACTCAGCCAAGGAAAGGTAACATGTCCAACTATCGTAGAGCCTGTCTTGCAGGTGGCACCTACTTCTTCACCGTTGTTACCTACCATCGCAAACCACTCTTTAATTGTGAACGGGCACGGCGTGTTCTACATCGAACGATCGCAGAAGTTCGTGAGAGAAACTACTTCAGAATTGAAGCGTTCTGTCTGTTGCCAGACCACCTCCATACAATTTG
>JAKSBX010000094.1 GCA_022360905.1 Chromatiales bacterium | reverse complement strand
GCGACTGCAGAGGATCTGGGAGCAGCAGGCATCGAGCCATGAGAAGCGTCTCGAAGCGCTCAGTCAATGGTGTGCCCAGGCCGAGGCCAGTGGGGTGGAGGCGCTACAGGAGTTCGCGTGTTTTCTGCGTCGCTATAGTATGACGCCGATTCGTTGAGTGTTTGATTAGCCGCGAATGGACGCTGATCACCGCTAAATACTCGCGATTGGAAAAGACAATTCAGTCCGCAAATGAACGCTAATGAACGCAATTGGTGTTCACGAATCCGATTAACTGCTTTTTACTCAAACCCTATTTGGTGGGGCATGGCCCCACCCTACGCCCTGAAATCAATGGTAGGGTGGGGCCATGCCCCACCAAATACGCTGATATTTTCTGGATAGCGTACGCCAGGATGACAACCAAAACATGCAGTTGAGGATCCAGGTTGGCGGTTGTTCGCGGTGATTTGTGTTCATTCGCGGCTATGAAGTTCTACTCGCAGACTACAATTGCTGAATCTTCTCCAGCTGAGCCTGTAGGCTCACCAGTGCTTTCCGGCGTTCCACCAGTTTGTCTCGCTCTTTCTGCACCACTGCCTCAGGCGCCTTGTCGACGAAATTGGGATTGGCAAGCTTCTTCTCAACTTGATCCACTTCTTTCTGCAGTTTTGCGATCTCTTTTTCCAGACGTTTCTTCTCAGCAGTTTTGTCGATCAATCCCGATAGTGGGATCAGCACCTTCATCTCACCCACCAGGGCAGTGGCGGATTCCGGCTCCTTATCCTCCGGGGCCAGTATCTCGATCGATTCGGTCTTCGCGAGAAAATCGAGAAACGGGCGGTGACGTTCGGCATAGAGTTTGTCACTGTCGTTGGCATTGGCCAGCAGCACAGGTACCGGTTTGCCGGGAGCGATATTCATCTCACCTTTGATCTTTCGGATTCCAAGGATGAACTGCATCACCCAGGCCATCTCACTTTCAGCCTCTTCATCGATCAGAGACTGACGCGCCTTTGGGTAGGGCTGATTCATGATCGTAGCCGCTGATTCGGCCGGCGTGTCTCCCGCAGTGGCCTGAATGACACCCGCGATCGGCGCAACCCGCTGCCAGATCTCCTCGGTAATGAAAGGCATCACTGGGTGGGTGAGTCGCAGCAGGTTTTCCAGTACCCGCACCAGGGTGCGTCGGGTACCCCGTTTCGCCTCGTCACTGGCCTGCTCATTGTTGAGTACCGGTTTGCAGAGTTCCAGATACCAGTCGCAGTACTCGTTCCAGGTGAATTCATAGATCGCCTGGGCGGCATGGTCGAAACGGTAGCCGTCGATGGCATCGGCTACCGCCTGTTTGGTCTTCTGCAGGCGCGACAGGATCCAACGATCTGCCAGGGAGCGCTGCAGGCTGCCGTTCGCCACAGAGTGTCCGGTTTTGATTTCGCCGATGGCGCAATCCTGACCTTCCACGTTCATCATCACATAGCGGGCCGCATTCCACAGCTTGTTGCAGAAGTTGCGATAGCCCTCGATACGTCCCATATCGAGCTTGATGTCACGGCCGGTGGCGGCCAGTGCGGCAAAGGTGAAACGCATCGCGTCCGTGCCGAAGGCGGGTATACCTTCCGGCAGACTTTTGCGGGTCATCTTTTCGATCTTTTCCGCCAGATGGGGCTGCATCATGCCGCTGGTGCGCTTGCTGACCAGAGACTCCAGATCGATGCCGTCGATGACATCGATGGGATCGAGCACATTGCCCTTCGACTTGGACATTTTATTGCCTTCGCCGTCCCTCACCAGGCCATGTACATAGACCTCCTTGAACGGTACGTCACCCATGAACTTCAGACCCATCATGATCATCCGTGCCACCCAGAAGAAGATGATATCGAAGCCGGTGACCAGTACGTTGGTTGGGTAGAAATCCTTCAGACGCTCGGTCTGTTCCGGCCATCCCAGGGTGGAGAAGGGCCACAGGGCGGAGCTGAACCAGGTGTCGAGTACATCCTCGTCCTGTCGCAGTATGTAGTCATCCGCAAGATTGTGTTTGCTTCTGACCTCCGCTTCGGAGCGGCCCACATAGACGTTGCCTTCGTCGTCATACCAGGCGGGTATCCGGTGTCCCCACCAGATCTGGCGACTGATGCACCAGTCCTGGATATTGCGCATCCACTCGTAATAGGTGTTCTTCCAATTATCCGGGACAAAGCGGATTTTACCGCTCTCCACCGCCTCGATGGCCGGTTTCGCCAGGGGGGCGATCTTCACATACCACTGATCGGTGAGAAAGGGCTCGATGACCGCGCCGGAGCGATCTCCTCTGGGGACCATCAGCTTGTGATCCTTGATCTTCTCCAGTAAACCCTGCTCCTGCAGGTCGGCCACCATCAGTTTTCTCGCTTCGTAGCGATCCAGACCCACGTACTTCTGCGGCAGCAGGCTGCCTTCTTCCGCTTCATTGTCGCGGATTGCCGCATCGATAGTGAAGATGTTGATCAGGCCACCGTGGATCTGTTCACTGATCGCGATCTCATCCCGGTGACGCTGCCAGACCGCATAGTCGTTGAAGTCGTGGGCGGGTGTGATCTTCACGCAGCCGGTACCGAATTCCGGGTCGACATGCTCCTCATCGGCGATGATCGGGATGCGGCGGCCGGTCAGCGGCAATTCCAGCAACTCACCGATCATATGTTTGTAGCGTTCGTCGTTCGGATTCACCGCTACCGCACAGTCACCCAGCATGGTCTCCGGGCGGGTGGTGGCGACGATCAGATGGCCCTGGCCGTTGGTCAGTGGATAGCGCATATGCCACATGTAGCCATTCTCTTCTTCGGAGAGTACCTCCAGGTCGGAGACCGCGGTGTGCAGTTTGGGGTCCCAGTTGACCAGGCGCTTACCCCGATAGATCAGTCCCTCCTCGTAGAGCCGGACAAATACCTCTTTGACCGCATCGGAGAGTCCGTCGTCCATGGTAAAGCGTTCATGCTGCCAGTCCAGGGAGGAGCCGAGCCGGCGCAATTGTCGGGTGATGTTGCCACCGGATTCATGCTTCCATTCCCAGATCCTTTCGATGAACTTCTCCCGTCCCAGGTCGTGGCGTTTTTTCTGTTCCGCTTCAAGCTGGCGCTCCACCACCATCTGGGTGGCGATACCGGCATGGTCGGTGCCGGGTTGCCAGAGTGTCTGGTCTCCTTTCATCCGGTGATAGCGGATTAGGGTGTCCATGATGGTGTTGTTGAACCCATGCCCCATGTGCAGGCTGCCGGTGACGTTGGGTGGCGGAATCATGATGCAGTAACTGTCACCGTCTGTTTTGGTCGGCGCGAAATAACCGCGCTCCTCCCAAGTCTGATACCAGCTTTGCTCAATGGCGTGTGGATTATAGGTTTTTTCCATGGATCTATTAATGGTCTAGCAACAAAAAAGGAGTATTATAGCCTGCTTGAACACGGGTCTGTTAACACTAATCCAATCTGTTTGTGTTGTCCCGGATAAATAGTCCAACAGCACCGATCGGATCGGCGATAACAGTCCCCAAGGCAGATATTGCAATCTTGCAGCGAAAAAAAGTACTAGGGCCTGTTAACACTAATCCAATACGCCCTGTTGTGCCTGAAAAAGCGCCAATCAAGGCGCGAGGAGTGTAGTTTGGTTGTTCCAAATGAGCGACGAGCAACGGTTCGTGGCGCTTTTTCAGGCGCAACCCCCCATATTGATACATAAAGAGGGGGCTGGGTCTGTTTTTTGCGCCCAGCGGCGTTATCATTCGCTCATGTAGAATAACT
>JAKSBX010000131.1 GCA_022360905.1 Chromatiales bacterium | reverse complement strand
GCGGTGGTGTTTTCATCGATGGCGGTTGCCGCGTTGGCCCCGCCCCCATTGCTCGTAATGGTGGGATTTTCATTAACGCTGGTGACCGTAACGGCAATGTCCTGCACATCGGTCAGGTTGCCCGCACCATCGTCGGTGACGGTGACCTGTACGTCATAGACACCGTTGGCACCGGCGTCGGTAGGTGTTTCAAAGTCGGGGGCGGCATTGAAGGTCAGCACACCGGTGCCGCCGACGATGCCGAACAGCGCCGCATCGGCCCCGCCGGAGATCGAGTAGGTCAGGTTGTCGCCGGTATCCGAATCGAAGGCGGATACGGTGGTGACCCCGGTCTGATTCTCGGCGGCATTGACCGCCGCCGACGCCCCGCCCCCGTCGCTGGTGATGAGCGGGTTTTCGTTGACATTGTTGACCGTCACGGCAAGATTCTGCACATCGGTCAGCGTGCCCGGACCATTGTCGGTGGCGGTAACCTGCACATCGTAGACATTGTTCGAGCCGGCGTCGGTGGGCGTCTCGAAGTTCGGCGCACTGCTGAAGCTCAGCGCACCACTGCCGGGAACGATGGAGAAAGCGGCCGCATCGGCGCCGCCGCTGATGCTGTAGGTGATGGTCGTGGTGGGGTCCACATCCGTAGCGGTGACGGTGGTGACCGAGGTGGTGTTTTCATTGATCGCCGTCGCACCGGACGCACCGCCGCCGTTACTGGTAATCACCGGGTTGTCGTTGATCGAGGTGGCGGTGATCTGGGTAGTGGCATTCGCCGTGCCGTTCACGGAGCCGTCGTTGGGGGTCAGGGTAAAGGCCGTAACGACCGTAGAACCCGCCGCCACTTGATTGGCGGTCGGGGTAAACACAATGCCCTGCAGATTGGTGGTGGCCGTCGCCGGAGCGGCGGATGAAACTGTGTAGCTGCCTGCACTGCCGGTCACGCCCGTACCGCTCAGGGTACCGTTGGCTCCGGTATAGGTAATGGCGACACTGACATTATCCGCATCGGCGTCGGTTACCGTGACGCTGCCGAAAGGCGAGGTGGTGGCATTGTCGTTGACGGCACCGGCGGTGGTGAAGGTGCCCCCCAGGGCCGGTGGGGTGTTTACAACGGCAGGCTGAAGGTTGACTACAGCAAAATTATCGACATAGAAACAGCCTGTCACCCCGCCCGCGTCGTTGGTGATGGTCAAGCTGGTCAGGCCGTTGGTGAAGCCGCTCAAATTAACGTTTTCGCTGCCCAGATCCGCAAGTGAGGCGGTAGTGGCGGTATCCCCCAGGTTCGACGTGACTCTGAAGGTACGCGCCGTACCGGCACAGTTCGTGATATCGATACTGGAGGCGTTGAAAACCTCACTATTGAGGAAACTTAAGGTCAATTGGGTTTCAGAAGCATTGGGCGCCGCCAGATAGCCGGCGCCGCTATAGCTCGAGCTGACCAGGGCATCGCCGACCAGGGTATAGGTATTGCTTGCGTTGTTATAAAACATGGCGTTGATGGAAGCGGCGCCATTGTACGCGCCTGCGTCCCGCACTTGACTGAAGTCGATGGTACCCGTCCAAAGCAGCACCCCCTTGAACAGGCTAAGACGTTCGGGATTCATCGCCCTCAGATCACCGACCTCACCCTGCACGGCCTCCAACACCCAGTCGCCGCCCTGCTCCGAATCGCCGGTGGGGTCGACGGAAGCCGCCACGTCCGCGCCGGTCAGACTGGCCAGTTGCGAGATAAACGCCTTGCCCTTTTCATCCTCCGCGATATGGCATCCGAAAAGATGAATGTCGCCGTCACCGGAAAGATAGCTGCCGACACGACGCCACTTGTCCGCCTGCTGTTCGAGCTCTTCAGAGGAGAATCTGACACCGTCGAAGTAGAGCGCACCCCTATTGCCGTGGGAGATAATGCTCAGGGATTCGATCTCTCCCATCGCCTGCAACTTCTCGAGGATCGCATCGACAGGATCCCCCGCTTTCAACAGCAGGACTTCACCTTCGATCACCGCATCCTTGATGGTGCGCCATCCCTCGATTGAGGTGTCGATAACGGTCAACGAGCTTCCCCGGTCGTAGCGCTGGGGCATATCCGAGTCAGCGTCGATCAATAAACTGTTTTTCTTCGGAAAAGTGACCGGAGAATAGGGCGCTTTTTGCGCGACAAAATGAAGTGAACTCTTATGGACGCCATCGGCCTGCCTGATGCCCACACCATCGCTATCATCATCATTATTGAGCTGCCCCCGGTAAAGCGACGGTTCAACCTGCGATACCTCATCCACTCCCCGGTCAACCGCAACAGCCGCCGACACAGGCGGAGACTGGAGCAGCGTCAACATAGCAGCCACGGTCAATGCCGTGGTGATCTGGCGCATCATTACAGAACCCTGAAAGGCCCGGTTTAATCGCTTTGCATAGCGTTTCGGCACCCGATCATCCGCTAACACACCCTTCGTCTCAAGCCGTTCCAGGAAGGCCCCTGTCGCCCGGCGCTGGCGGCGGGTCTGCAGATAACAATCCTCAACAAGGTATTTGGAATAAAGTGTACGGTAGTAGCTTGAGGTCGACCGGTGGGTATCCTTATTCATGAGAGAACTCCTTGTTGGTCTGTAGTTGCCGGCTCGTTATCCGTGGCGACCCATTGCGCCCCGTGCGGGGTGAGCATGGCGCGGTATTGCTCGGACATAGGCAGATTCAATATATTCGGGCGGCGTTTTCCATCCAAAACGTGCACATCGTAGATTTCCTGTAGGTCATCTCCATAGACAATGTCGGCCACTTGCTCTCCTTTCTTAAGATCAATCACCACCACCCCCGCCTCGATACGTTTATTGACGATCGAAAGGTCGCCGAAGGTGTGGCTCTTGCGTAATTTGGAGACACCGATAAAAGCGTGATCGTCCTTAAACGAGAGTCCACGGATAAAACCGTCCATGGTCGCCAGGGTATGCACTGAGCCCGTCGACACATCCACTTCCAACAACGACTCCCTGGCGGAAGAGAGGAGATAGAGCCGCCCCCGATAGAGACGGGGCGAATGGGGCATCCCTATGCCTTCGGCGACGATGTGGTTGCGCTCGACATCGATCACCACCCCACCCTGCAGCTTGTTGCTCCGCCACCCTTCCCGGGTGTCGGTGGCACCGAAAGCGGTGACATAACGAATCTCCCCCGCATCGTCCACCGCCATGCCGTTCAGGTGACAGCGGTCACTGGCTTCGAGCTCGCTGATGAAGGGCGGACGCCATATCGGCTGAAAGGAAAAACCGGCATCGATCTTCACCAGACAGCTATAGGCGGTATTGACTGCGACCAACCCATGTCGGGTAAACGCCAGGTCGTGGGTATCAATGAAATCGGTTTTGTTCAGAGCAATGGGAAAATAGAGCGCATCATAGGTATTCGGCCTCTTCGGATAGCGCTCCGCCAATCCCTGGTCGTTACGGAAAAAGGCCACGTTCAGTCTCAGGGCAAGGGCGAGCATCTCCCCCTGAAGCGCCACCCCCATCGGCCGGTCGAAGTCCCGCAATAACTGGGTAATCGACTCGCCATCGGAACTGATCAAGATAACCTTGCCAGCCTGATAGGTGGTCAATATCAGCGAGATATCCAGTTCATCCAACAATCGGGGGAGTCCACTGCTGAAACTGGCACTAAATGACACGAAAAGACCACCTGCTCACGTAATGGACGGGCACGTTTGCATGAACTGCGTTCCGCACAAAGCTGGGTTTCATTATAGACTTGGTCCCGCCGGGCATGATGAAGTTAACTCCTGGAAGGATAGGCGCCGGCCAAGGCCATGCAGAAGCGCACCGTCAGATAGGGTTGCAGATTGATATGTCCTGACGAGCCGCCACTGGGCGACAAAACCCCCGACGCCATGCTGACCTCGTTCGCCTGGTCATAATCATTATATTCCTCAAGATAGCGAACCCGGGGCAAACCGGTGCCTCTATCTCCCTTCGCCAGAACTTTGCCTGCCCCCTCGTCAGTGGAAGCGGATTCGGTGTTCACATTGATGGCGTGATTGTGCGGAGGAAGCTGGTCATGAGTCAGGGGCACCGCATCGAACCCCCACATCATACCCAACTGCTGAAAACTCAATCCGGGTCCGTGGCCGGCATGCATCGGCGCGCGCCCCGACAGACTCGGCAAGCCCATCGTGGTGCGGCCATTCCCGCCGTAGATGGTGCCAATGACGGAAAACAGGGCCGCATTGTCTGCAATCTGCAGCGTCCCACCGTCACAATCTGCCCAAAACCTAGGTGCATAACCACATCCAAACATTCTGATCTCGGCAATAAAGGGTTCTGACATGTTCTGTCTCCTTGAAGAGTCATCGGCTGACCGGTGTGAGCGCGCTCAACCCTGGCGTCACTCATGTTGGAAAACCGGTCAAAGAAGGTGATTTTGATCAACCACAATCTAAGCTGCGTTACGTTCTGCTCGGATAGTAACCAACCAACGCAATAATAAAATGCACCGCTAGATAGGGCATCATATTGGTGTGCTTGGTGCCCAGACCGGTCGATCCGACGGACTCATCGGCCAGCGTAGCCGCCGTTGATGGATTCACATCGGCATAGACCATCTGTCCGTCGGCGGTACCGAGTCCCAAAGGGTCCGCTTGATTGTCGGTTGTTTCGGAAGAGACGAACATCTGATGGGTATGACTGGGTAATTCATTGATGCTCAACGACAGGCTTTCGATTCCGAACATCTGCCCCTGGTTCCGCTGTGTAAGCCCGGGTCCCCGACCGAAGTGCATCGGCAAACGCCCTCGCAGATCGGGAAGATTAAAATCGGTCCTGCCATCACCACCATAGACCGTACTAAGCAGTGAAAAAAGTTCATTATTCTGGGAGATGGTCATCGATTGCCCGTCGCAATAGGCCCAGTGGACGGGGGCATAATTCCCGCCGAACATACGAATTTCACCAATAAACGCTTCCGACATGATCTATTCTCCTTCTGTCATTAACTGATTCCTGCCAAGCGACTGATCTCTAACACCTAATTCCTTGGAGGGAAGTACCCTTGCAGCGCGATACAGAAATTAATCACCAGCGACGGCTGCATATTGAAGTGTGCCTGATCTCCGCCAACAGATGAAACTGCCTGCGGCGACATAGGCATCATGGTGGAAGACTCCAATGTGTTATAGAACTCCTTACCGGCGGGAGAGGTCGCCAACATCTTACCGGCCGGATCGCTGGTATTGGTCGAGGTGTCACTCTCCAATACGGCATAGACGTTATGGTCATGGTTGGGCATGGTCTGCGCATTGAGGCTCACTTCTTCATACCCCCCTCCTTGACCTATCTGAAAACTGTAAGGGTGTGAATTTCCCAAATTGACCGGGACACGCCCTCGAAAATCCGGCAAAGCGAAGTTTACTCTTCCGTCTCCGCCAAAGTTCGTACCGATCAGGGCGTACAGGGACTGATTGTCGTTAATTGCGATCTGAGCGCCATCACATAATGCCCAATGTACCGGAGCATATGTAAACCCAAATATGCTGATCTGGCTTATATACGGTGTCATGACTTCCCCTTTCCATTTTTGTGTTGGAATTCCCTATGTCCCTTTATGCACCCTTTACCGAACACTCCCGGCAACAACGGGTATATCGAGACCCCTATCGCGCCAGCAGGAAAAACCCACTGGCAGTTACTCTTCAGCTATTCGAGACGACTAAACAAACGCCCCGGATTATTGCTGGTTTCGCTGAACTCTGCCTATCAGTTATAGACTGCCTCATAACGGCAGCAGTTATCCTCCACCCCTCTAGGGACCAGAAAAATATCCTTTCTGCCAAGCGTGTCGTGTTCCACGGGATAGATACCCTGACGCAGAACCCCCACGGAAGCATCGGCATCAAACATCAGGGAAAACGGCTGGCGCGCACCTTCCTTATAGGGGCTGCCCACGAGTTCCACATCGACCAAAGTCAGAACAAGCTCCTGGTCGGAAAAAATAATCCTGAACGACTGATTCAGAAGAGGCTGAAAATCAGAAATAACCATCATTAACAATATCCTTAATTAGAATCATGCAACCGTGGTGGAATGAAAGCGGATGACCCGACCTCATGAATAGCTGGGGTACCAAACCATCTGATCAACCATTTGATCGCCCTGCTCCACACGAAAACCTTCCTGTTCATAGAGACGCCTGGCGGCTGGATTTTGTTTATAGACACTCAACACCAGCGGTGCGCAAGCTGATCCAGCCGCATGCTTAAGTGCTCTAAGAATACCTGTACCGTACCCCCTACCCCGAGCCGCAGGAATCAAGGCAATATCAACGATACGAATCTCATTGTGCCCGAAATCGATCACGACACGACCGACCCGTTCGCTTTGTTTCTCGATAATGAAATACATGGCATTCGGGAACTGATCACCATAACCCACCGTTTGCGCACGCTGCTGCTGCTCAATGAGCGTTTCGATAAAATCGGGCTCGGCATCGATCAGACGCAGATCACCACGGGTGGTATGGTAAAGAGACTCGATAAAGGGTCTGTCGCTATCCCGGGCAGGGCGTATATCCAGACCGTCAGGTAAATGAAGCGCCGAAGTATGCATCATCCTTTCCCTTGCAACTTAAGAAATGAGTTTTCCCTACGGTCATCAATATATCGATAGACATCTATTTAGACCTTCAATCCGCTTTTTTTGAATTCAAGTGTTATACGACTACGGCAGTTATTGTTAAAACTTTATAATGCCGGATAGCGTCAAGTTAAAGTATTATTCCTAATCCCTCCACGGAACGATCATCTGACGACACAAGAGCAACTATAGACTGTAGTGAGCAGTTTGCGCTACCCCAAGACCGATAGAGAGTTTTTTTTGGTTAGGAGTTGACCTGGATCAATACCTATACAAGCGCTGTCTACAAGATAAAAAAACAGTCTGTCTTCAGCGCTGCCTGAGAACCGAATGAGGAATGCATAACTGGATGCCTGTTATTTAAGCCGCGAGGCTAATCCTATCGATCAAGTTATTACGCCAATCAGACATCGCCTTAATTGCAAGAATGGATAACGCGTGAAAACTATCGAGTAATAGGCATTCTATTCTTATATTGAACAGCGCATACTATGAGCCTTGTAACGAAATAGTTCCCGTATAATGCAGGCATGAATAAGTCAGATGCTCGAAAATTGACCTATTCAGGACAAGAGAAAAAAAGATAAACCACCATCCGATTACGCAACAAAGGCGACCGAATAAAGGATATCGCGCAAGCAGTTGAAGTTACACCGCGAGCGGTTAGCGAATGGATACGCCGATATAAAGCCGAAGGATTGTCATCCTTAAAAGCCCCAAAGCACAGCCCAGAAAAAGGAATGGGTAATCGATTAACAGCGGATCAGGAAAAACAAATCAAGCGATTGATCATTGATATGACACCAGACCTATTGAAGATGGATTATGCGCTTTGGATACGCAAGGCAGTGATGGAGTTGATCAAACAGCAGACGGGTATTGACATACCGGTACGCGCTGTTGGCGGTTATCTAAAACACTGAGGAACGACACCACAAAAGCCTGTAAAAAAACTTATGAACCAATCCCAAGGCTGTACAAAAGCAGCTTGACGATGACCACGAAAACCAAAAGCAAAGTCGAAGCAAGAAAATGTCGAGATTTGTTGAGGCGCTGAGACTGGCCTGGGAAATATTAGCCAACATGAGAGAGGATATGCGTTCAAAGGAAATACACCGATCATCCGGTTAAACGCAAAGAGAGCATCGACAAATATGATTTCAGCGATCAGGGAAAAGTGTGGCTCAAAGTGTTTGAAGGAAGTATGAATGTCGACATCATGATCGACTTTTGTAAGTGCCCGATCAATTCGGTAAAGCGTAAGGTGTATCTGATCGTTGATAATCTACGCAAACCGGCAAAGTAGAGTAATTTAAGTGTCCAACTATTTTTAATTGGACACATCATATGAACGAGATCAGCCCGGTTAAGACGCCAGCCAAGCATCAACGTTATTCGAATGAATGGGCTTGATCCTTATGCTTATCTGAAAAATGAAATCTTTTATAAATTTGTGATACGTCTTATTTCTGGCCCCTTGTAGCAACTCCATATAGCTTTGGATTGAAAGGTAGCTGTCTTCATCTTTTTCTATTAACCCGGCCACTGAGTATGTCGTGTTAATAATTCATTAAGAACACTCTCTTCAGATTCCTGATACATACCGAAAACACATAACGCTTATCCGGAGGTTTTCACAACGGTTGGCTTAACCGGCGGAAAGCGCTCATCCAGAGCCACAGAGGGGCCGTCAGCCGTGACGATACGGGCATGCTGACGGCGTAGATCCCGCGCCGACTTCACCCCGCATGAGTGAGCGATCACACCCACTTCGTGGACCAGATTATTGACATAGTTGGCCACCCGATCCGCCTTCACCTCAGGCACCAGGCCTTTCTGCAACTTGGGATCATGGGTCGTAATGCCGGTGGGACAACTGTTCTTGTTGCACTGTAGAGCCTGGATGCAACCCAGCGCAAACATGAAACCACGGGCCGAGGTGACGAAATCCGCCCCCACACAGAGCGCCCAGGCCACATCCGCCGGGGTGATCAGCTTACCGGAAGCAACCACCTTGACCCGCTCCCGCAGACCATGGGCATTGAGCCGGTCCACCAGGATATAAAGGCTCTCTCTGAGGGAGAGCCCCACTGCATCGATCAGGGGCATGGGCGCTGCGCCGGTTCCCCCGTCGCTGCCGTCGAGAGTGATAAAGTCCGGGCCGGACGATGCACCCCGCTTGTTGATTTCGTCGAACAGGCTGTCGAGCCACTGGGGGCCGCCAATCACCGTCTTGAAGCCCACCGGCTTACCGGTCACCCGACGCACTCGTTCAATCATATCCAGCAGATCGCTGCTGCAACGGATATCCGGGTGACGATTCGGGCTGATCGCATCCTTACCCAGAGGAATACCACGGATTGCGGCGATCTCTTCGGTCACCTTCTTTGCCGGCAGAATGCCCCCTTTACCCGGCTTGGCCCCCTGACTCAATTTGATCTCAAACATCTTCACCTGAGGCAGCGCGGCCGCTTCCTTCAATTTGTCATCATTGAGATTGCCCGCCAGATCCCGCACACCATTCTTGGCAGTACCGATCTGAAATACAATGTCGGCACCCCCTTCCAGATGATAGGGAGAGACGGCCCCCTCGCCTGTGTTCATCCAGCATCCTGCCCGCTTGGCGCCCATGGAGAGAGCCAGCACGGCGGGCTTGGAGAGTGCGCCGTAGCTCATACCGGAGATATTGAACAGGGAGGCAGTGGTATAGGGGTGTTCACAATCCTCGCCGATGGTGACCGGACCGGGCGGTACCGCATCCTCACCCAGGGTCGGAAAGGGACAGTTGACGAACAAGATCGAGCCGGGGCGCCGGATATCCCGGGTGGAGCCGAAGGCCACCGTGTTGGGCAGGTTCTTGCCGGCCCGATAGACCCAGCTGCGCTGGGCACGGTTGAACGGCAGCTCCTCCCGGTCCATGGCAAAAAAGTATTGGCGGAAAAACTCACCAAGATGCTCAAAGAAGTAACGAAAATGACCGATGACCGGATAATTTCTTCGAATCGCTGTTTTGGTCTGGGTGATATCGAAGATATAGGTGACGATCACTGCCACTAGGATCAGGGTCAACACCACCAACAGGATGATGGAAAAAACCTCCAGGGTAGCCAGCAGAAAATTCTGGATTGACGATTCTGAACCACTCATTTCAACCTCCTCAGATACAAAGCGGATGCGACAAACCATCACAGCCAATGATCAGCATTGGATGAAACTACAACCTACGGGGGTCTGGTTTGGCACCCTCCTGGAGAATGGCGTGGTGCGGTTTAGATCGGTTCGTACCGACTAGGCTTACAGCTCCTGCTCGGACTGACCCGAAGTTTCATAACTTTTATCGGCCCAAGGATTGGGAACTTGATTCCGGAGAGCTAGGAAATGTTTGTATTTGAAGCCATTGCCAATCTCATCGCCATCATGCCAGCGTCAGCGAACGGCCAGGATTCCCTGCCATAAAATTCCCATGATCAGCTCTACGCATTGGGTTAAACTAGCGCGCAAGATCAAACTCATAATCTCTTCAAAACCATGCGCTTTAAAAATCATCCAAGCCTACTGCTTGTCCTGCTGCTGACACTGTTTTCACAACCTGCCTGGACAGAGGAGGCGACAAAGGCTGACGCTAAATCGGCACAATCCGAGGCAAAACCTGCACTACCTCCCCAAACCCTCAAATCCCCCCGTGCCACCATGGAGACCTTTCTCCATGCCATGAACGACATCAAACGGGGTTCACCGGAACGGATCGATGCGGCGATCACCACCCTGGATCTTTCGGCAATCAACGCGTTGGTGAGAAAGGAGCAGGGCAGCGACCTGGCCTGGATGCTGATCGAGGTGATGGATCGCACCCGGGTGGTCGATTTGAAAAAGGTTCCGAACCACACCGACGGCCCCACCTATCTGTTTCACAGTTATGAAAACGGCGACATCCGCATCGCCCGTGCTGAGTCCGGCGCCTGGCTGTTCGACCAGAACACCATCAACCAGCTGCCAGCCATCATGGATGAGGTTGCCGATACACAAAGGGTCGACGGGAAACAGGCGGAGTCGAGCAAAATACCCTGGCATATCCGCTTTCGCCAACAGATTCCCGCCTCATTCAAAGCGACCACTTTTCTACTCCCCAACTGGCAGTGGCTGGGACTGCTGTTCACCATTCTGCTGGGCGTAGTGGCGGATAAACTGCTCTCCTTTTTTCTCCGCACCGGCGTGCGCCGCTGGCGGAATCGCACCGAGCACAGCGAGTTCAAAGAGATCTCCGAGGATATTCTTCGCCCCTTAGGGCTGATGGCGATGGCGCTGATCTGGTGGAGCGGCATCAACCTGATGGGGCTGACGGAAAACGTCATGCTGATCCTGCTGGTGGCGGTGAAGTTTCTCGCCAGCATCTCAGGGGTCTGGGCCGCCTACCGCCTG
>JAKSBX010000248.1 GCA_022360905.1 Chromatiales bacterium | reverse complement strand
CTTATATTCAACCGGGTTCCACATATCCCAGGTGCGTCCGGTAAAACGTTGCTGTAACGCTTCGCAGGTGACGCCCCCATATTCATTGACGAATCTATCGACCAATTTCCTGCCAATCTGGAAATTCGACATACCACGCCCTTTGTCCAGCTTGTCGGCATCCCGACCGCGCTTTGTGCTCAAAGCCAGCAACCCACCGGTAAGCGCGCCACAAGCACCCTGCCCCATCAGCCCGCCGCCGCCGGACAACCCATGACTGGCCTTGATGGTATTGTCCGAAACGCCTCCTACCGTATCCTTGACGGCCGTCAGCACGCACTGCGGACAGCAGCCGTATTTCATCTCGAGATCAAACGCGAGACTCTCCGCCTTCTCCACCAAATCTGCCGACTCGCTCATGCTACTACTCCTATGAGTACATCATTCCGGGTGAATTCACCTATTATCGCCGACCTCAAATCAAATGTCGCCGGTCATGACACAGCTTGTCACCAATCACCGTTTTCTAACATAACCGGCCTGCATATCGATATCGGGTATGCCTGTTGGATCACTGTTATCACGGATGGCGCCGTAAACGAAGTAAAGGTATTCCCCGTCGCTGCGGGTAGCCACGGTCGGCTCGCCAACGGCAATCACCTTGCCGGCTTGGTCGGCGACACCTACACCCAGGATCTTGACCGGTTCGCTCCAGTTGTCGCCATTCCGATAATCCGCCACACTGTCATCGCCACTGTAGGCAGAGTAGTAAATCTCCGGCAGCGCAACATCGCTGGCGTGAGTAAAATAGAGCCCCTTACCACTATAAAACGGCTGGATCTCGTTGCTGGGACCGGGCTGATTCACAGGGGCCGGGAGTACGACCTTGGACCAACTCTCCGCGGTCAGCATACCGGAATCCGGCACATAGGCGGCTATGTCACCGTAATCCGCATCCAGGTCACGCTCATCGTCTGTCCAGATCGACTTAACCGAGCCATTGCTTTGATACAGATGCGGGTTGCCTTGAGTACCGGCGATACCGTTTGCGCCAGTCCCTCCGAAGTTGATCATCCGTGCAGGGAAAGACGTACTCCGTACCGGCGGAGTACCCGGCAGGCCGGAGGCGACAAAATACCCCAGTAGATTGTCTTGCCCCAAGATGATCTCCGACATAAACACGTCACTCTGGCTTTGCACATCCAGTCTACCGTCACTATCCAGGTCGACCCAATCGGGATCGCTCGGATCATCCATCGAAAACAGCGCCGTGGCAGTACCGTCTCCGTGCATTATGAAACTGAGGCCATAGGGGCTGATCAGCGCATCGTTCTCATCGCTAAAGGCCAGATAGAACGGTTCGGCAAAACTCCCATCCGCCTGACGTTTAAAGCCATAGAACATCGTCGAAGCAGCAAAGTTCGGCGCCTGATCGATACCAACCCCCCAGGAATTGGCGTTGTGTAGATGGGTCGCCGCAGATATGCGTCCGCCAAAGAAACCAGGACGTTCAGGGGCGTCATAGGGACCGATAACCTGATCAAGCCAGGTATGGGTGCAACGGACAGGGCTCAATCGGTCGCCGCCACAACCACCGTTTGCCCGCGGCATTTCAAACAGATGATAAGCGCTGAAATAGAACGGCCCATACTGTACAAAGAGATACTCCCCGTCCGGGGAAATGGTCACGCCATCCTCGTAGCCCGGTGTGTTGACCATTCCCTCTACCGCCAGGGGTTGCCCCCAGGCCGGATCCACCATCTCCAGCACCAGGGCCGTGCGGCTGACGCTGACCCCCTGATATGAAACGGTTACCGGATGCTCCCCGCTTCGCATTGGCGTGACAGTAAAACGATAGACACCCGTCGATATTTCGGTGGGGATATCACTTGCACCCTCTCTCAAGGAAACCGCCAGTTCATGTGCCGCACCACTTTCCAAACTGCCATCCCTTTTCAGTGTCACCGTAACAGTGAAAGGGCTGAGTCTATCCGACACCTGACGCTCAAAGGCAAGATCAATTGTATATACCGGCGTTGAATCACCGCTTTCGCCACAGGCGGTCAATAGGAAACTTACCACACAAAAAAACACAATGAAGCGGCCCAGTAGCATATCAATCCTTATGGCTATTTATTGTCCGTTAAGCTTAAAGGATTTCCAGCTATCAAGTCATGTACACATATCTACAAAGCAAGACATCGGGTACATTTCAGCCTCGAAATATTTGCGTAAGCGTGCTCCATTCCATCGGAGCTATCTATGTTCTCATAATGTTCTTTGTGTAGCCAAGCGCTATCCTCGACTACATATAGACCGGTACTTACCAACACCCATCGAGTCTCATACAGACCGGAGGTACCCCTCCGGTCTGTCATGATCCTCAAGCAATCAACTTAACCGCAATCTCCTGCCCCCGCTTCGCCGACTCAACATAATCATCCATCTTGTCGAAGTTGAGATACTTGTAGATCTCCGGTGCCATGGAGTCGATCTTGGTGGCATAGGCCATGTACTCTTCCACGGTCGGCAGCTTGCCCATCACAGAAGCTACAGCAGCGAGCTCCGCCGAGGAGAGGAAGACGTCGGCGCCCTGCCCCAGTCGGTTAGGGAAGTTACGGGTTGAGGTCGAAACCGCGGTAGAGCCTGCGGCGATGCGCGCCTGGTTACCCATGCAGAGAGAGCATCCGGGCATCTCGGTGCGGGCGCCGGCACCGGCGTAGATGTTATAAACACCCTCCTCCATCAGCTGCTGCTCATCCATCTTGGTGGGCGGAGCCAACCAGAGCCGGGTCGGGATGGATGCCCCGGAGGCCTCCAACAGCTTGGCGGTAGCACGGAAGTGACCGATGTTGGTCATGCAGGAGCCGATGAAGACTTCATCGATCTTGGTACCGGCGATCTCCGACAGGGGTTTCACATCATCCGGATCGTTGGGGCATGCCAGCAGAGGCTCTTTGATCTCCGACATGTTGATCTCGATGACTTCGGCGTACTCCGCATCCGCATCGGCGCGCATCAGGCTTGGATTCTCCAGCCACTCTTCCATCGCCCGGGCGCGACGCTCCAGGGTACGGGCATCCTCGTAGCCGTTGTCGATCATCCAGCGCAGCATGGTGATATTGGAGCGCAGGTATTCCGCCACAGACTCCTCGGAGAGTTCGATGGTACAACCACCCGCGGAGCGCTCGGCCGAAGCATCGGAGAGTTCGAAGGCCTGCTCCACGGTCAGATCGGGCAGACCCTGGATCTCCAGGATGCGACCGTTATAGATGTTCTTTTTGCCCTTCTTCTCCACCGTCAGCAGACCCCGCTGCAGTGCGGCGTAAGGAATGGCATTGACCAGATCACGCAGGGTAATACCGGGCTGCATCTCACCGGTGAACTTCACCAGTACCGACTCCGGCATATCCAGCGGGATCACGCCCAGAGCCGCGCCGAAGGCGACCAGGCCGGAACCGGCCGGGAAAGAGATGCCCAGCGGGAAACGGGTGTGGGAGTCACCACCGGTGCCCACTTGATCGGGCAGCAGCATACGGTTGAGCCAGGAGTGGATGATGCCGTCACCGGGACGCAGGGAGACACCACCGCGATTCTGAATGAAGTCCGGCAGGGTATGCTGGGTGTTGATATCCACCGGCTTCGGATAGGCGGCGGTATGACAGAAGGACTGCATCACCAGGTCGGCACTGAAGCCGAGACAGGCCAGCTCTTTCAGCTCATCGCGGGTCATCGGACCGGTAGTATCCTGGGAACCAACCGTGCTCATGCGTGGCTCACAGTAGGTACCGGGACGGATACCCTCCACTCCGCAGGCCTTGCCGACCATCTTCTGCGCCAGGGTGAAACCCTTACCGGAATCTTCAGGATCGACGGGGCGACGAAACAGATCGGTTGCACCCAGGCCCAGAGCCTCCCGTGCCCGTTCAGTCAGCGAGCGTCCGATGATCAGAGGAATTCGACCGCCCGCCTTCGCCTCGTCGAGCAGCACCTCGGTTTTCAGGCTGAACTCGGAGAGCAGTTCACCGGATTCCGTTTCGATCTTGCCTTCATAGGGTTTGACCACAATCACGTCGCCCATCGCGAGCTTCTCAACCGGGCACTCGATTGGCAGGGCACCGGAATCCTCAACAGTATTGAAGAAGATCGGTGCGATCTTGCCGCCAAGTACAACCCCACCCTGACGTTTGTTGGGAACGAAGGGGATGTCGTCACCCATGTGCCAGAGTACCGAATTGGTGGCCGACTTACGGGAGGAGCCGGTACCTACAACGTCGCCCACATAGGCCAGGGGCAGTCCCTTCTGCTTGAGTGCATTGAGGTCGGAGATGGGTCCGATCTTACCCTGCTCATCCGGTTTGATACCTTCACGCTCGTTCTTCAGCATCGCCAGGGCATGCAGCGGAATATCGGGACGGGACCAGGCATCCTGGGCCGGTGACAGATCGTCGGTATTGGTCTCGCCGGTAACTTTGAATACAGTGAGCTTGATCTCTGCCGGCACGTCAGGCTTACGTTTGAACCACTCGGCCTCCGCCCAGGAGCTCATCACCGCCTTGGCGTTGGCATTACCCCCATCCGCCTTCTCCTTCACATCATGGAAGGCATCGAACATCAGCAGGGTGAACTTCAACTGCTCGGCGGCCAGTTCTCCCAGCTCCGCGTCATCCATCAGTTCAATCAGCGGTTGGATGTTGTAGCCACCCAGCATGGTACCCAGCAGCTCAACTGCCTTGGCCTTGTCCACCAGAGGACTCGCCGCCTCACCCTTGGCCACGGCAGCCAGGAAACCCGCTTTGACGTAAGCCGCATCGTCAACACCTGGCGGCACCCGGTTGGTCAGAAGATCGAGCAGAGTCTCCTCCTCTCCCGCCGGCGGGCTCTTCAACAGTTCGACCAGATCGGCGACCTGCTGTGCATTCAGGGGCAGTGGGGGGATACCTTGTTCGGCACGTTCTGCAACATGTTGACGATAGGCTTCGAGCATACTCTCTCTCCTCGGTTCGGGGATCAACGGCCACTCATGCCCGTTGTCCGATGGTGATCGTTCTGGTCAACCAACCAGATAATGGTGGGCACGATATCAGACCGTTTAACATACGTATAATTGATTGTTCGCATGTATTGTATAAATATTTTGCATGCTATAATTCTGCTATGCCTTCTCCATCTTAGGTTCTTGCGGTTGGAATTCGTTGCCATTACCCATAGGTCTGAGCCCATGCAAGCTATCTCGTCCGATTGTCCTCTTACCTGGAAATAACTGCCATGGACCTATTATTGATGCGTTCACTGGTTGCGATTGCCGATACCGGTTCGATCACCGAAGCGGCGGATCGCATCGGTCTTACCCAACCCGCCCTCTCCCGCCGGCTGCAGCAACTGGAGGAACACTTTGGCGCGGAGCTGCTCTCCCGGGGTCGCAAGGGGGTGCAGCTGACCGAAATTGGACGCCTGGTGGAGAGCGAGGCCCGCATCCTGATCGCCCGCTACGACCACCTGCGGGATCAGGTCAGGGCACACCAGGGGCTTGAAGGAGGCACTGTGAGAATCGGCGGTGGCGCCACTGCGGTCTCGTTTCTGCTACCCAAGGCGATCGCCTCTTTTCAGGGTAGCCATCCGGGGGTCAAATTTCAGCTCAAAGAGGCAGGCAGTAACGAAGTCGCCGAGGATGTCATCAGCGGCCGCCTGGAG
This sequence comes from Chromatiales bacterium, assembly GCA_022360905.1. GTDB lineage: Bacteria > Pseudomonadota > Gammaproteobacteria > Chromatiales > Chromatiaceae > Thiodiazotropha. The sequence continues at coordinate 29,766 of JAKSBX010000248.1, read as the reverse complement.
TTGGGTCTGGTCACCATGCCGGTAAAGAATCGGGATCTCATCGTCTGGCCACTACTCACTGACCGTATCGTTCTGGTTGGACCCAAGACACATCCGCTAGCCAGAAAGCAGCGGATCAGTGCCGGTGCGTTGGGTGGTATCTCCTTCGTTGGCTTCGAGGCCGATACGGCGGTAAGACAAATCATCGACGCAACCCTGCGCGATGCCGGAGTGACGATGAATGTGGTCATGGAGCTACGTTCCATTCCGGCGATATTGCGCATGGTGGCGACCACCGGCAACCTGGCGTTTGTCAGTCAGCTTGGAGTAGACAGCCTGGAAGATGTGGCTGAAATCGAAATCGAGGACTTCAAGATTGAACGCGAACTGGCGGTGATTGCTCGTCGGGATAGATCGCTCTCTCCAGCGGCACAGGCATTCTCGAACCTGCTGCGGGAAGTCGTATCGGACTAATCCTCGACCACCACCCGGTTACGCCCGCCATTTTTAGCTTGATACATCGCTATATCCGCTCTCTGCAGTAGAGCACTCAATGTCTCCATCTCACGATAGCAAGCCACCCCAAAACTGCCGGTTTTCTGTCCGACTTGATCGAAGTTATAACCTTCGATCGCAACCCGAACCTTCTCCGCCAACTGAAATGCCTGATCCAGGTTGGTCTTGGGCGCCAGGATGAGGAATTCCTCACCGCCCCAACGGGCAACCACATCGCTCGCACGGGAGGTTTTGCTGAGTATCTCCGCCATATTCTGTAGCACCATGTCTCCGACATGATGGCCATAGGTATCATTGACCTTTTTGAAATGGTCCAGATCCACCATGATCACAGACAAGGGCGTTTTATATCTTTGGCTCTGTCTGATCTCATATTCAAACAGCTCTTCCAGTTTCGCCCGATTGTAAAGTTTGGTCAGACGATCGGTTGACGAAAGCTCCTGCAGCAGCTCTTTATCCCTCTCCAGCTTGGCATTGGCCTGTTTCAGTTCCGATTGGGTGTGTTGCAGAGTCTCGTAGGCGCGAGAGAGTTCATCGACTTTTTCATACAGTTGCTCGGTACGCTCCGCGACCATCTCTTCCATACCGACATAGAGCTTAGCGTTTTCTATGGATACCGCCATCTGAGAACTGAGCAATTCAAGAAGCTCTAGATGACTCGGGGTGAAGGCATCGGTGATCAGGTTGTTTTCCAGATAGAGAATCGCTGTCACCCGTCCGCGATGGGAGAGCGGCATGCAGAGTATGGATTTCGGATGGTATTCGAGCACATAGCGATCGGTTACGAACAATCCCTCGTTGGCTGCATCGTGCAATACCAGCGGCTCCCTGGTTCTGGCGACATAGTGCACAATGGCCGACGAGAGGTCATCTCTGTTCTCCAATGCATCTGATTTAAATACCTGTACCTTTTTCGCGGCCATGTTCGCCTTCACATCGACGTGCCACTCCCCTTCCGCATCCGTACTGATGAGAAATCCCCGCTGTGCGCCGGCGTTTTCCATCACGGTGGTCATCACTTTATCGAGCAAAAACTCCAGCACGATCTCTTCGGTGATCGTCTGCGACACCTTCAACACCGAAGTCAAATTGAGATTGTGCATCGCGGTTTGACTGGATCGTCTATGATCAACGGGCTTGCTCTCCCGGTAAATCACCGCACCGGCCAGAAGTTCGCCATACTTTTCCTGCAGAACAGCCACTTTGGAGGTCGCCCCCCAGCGGCTATAGGCCTGTAACGCCTCACTAAGATACATCTGGGCAATCTTGAGTCGTCCCTTCGACAGATAGTAGATGCCGGCCTTCTCATTGGCTTGAGCCTCATCATGGGTATAACCATTCTCACCAGCCATACTGATGGCCTGATCATAATAGGCCTCCGCACGATTCTGATCCCCCGACAATCGCCAATACTCAGCCTCTACCAATTTGTGTTTATGGGCGTAGTTCATCGGTGCGCTTTGCGCCCACTCCGCCAACTCCTCACGATGTTGTTCAACGCTTGCCAATAGGCCATCTCTCTCTTCGCTTTGGGCATTACCCGCAACCGCGAGCCGGGTCAAACAGGCGTAGTAACGACACAGCGGCACATGAATGATTCCCATCACACTATGCAGATACTTTTCTGCCTGTTGCGCATGCTCCAGGGCTTGCTCTTTGGCGTTGAACAGGCAAGCGAGAATCAGTTTATTGAAGTAGTAGAGAAAGCAGACGGTCTTGTCGTTCTCTTGCTGGAACAGATGAGACTCTTCAACTTCGTTGAATGCCTCGCCGATCAGCTCGAGGGGATTTCCATCCTCATCCATCAGGTTAAGTACAGTCTGCTGAAAGATCTCGGTCCAGGAGACAACCGCTTGCTGATCAAGGCGGGTAATCGCCTTGTGATAGGTGGCAAACTCTGAGGCAGTCTCCGCAAGGTTCCGCGCACTGAACAGGGTGTGATGGCAATAGACATGGGCACTCAATGCGGCAAACAGTAGATCACCCTGATCCATAGCACTGCGGTAAGACTCCAAAAGCGGAGAGAGGGTCTCTCGCAAAGGATGCCGCCAATGGTGTACGAAAAGATAGACAGTGAGATAGATCTTGCCCTTGAAGTGCTGTGCATTCAGACGCTTCATCAAATCGATCGCAAGACGACCGAAGGCATCCCCATCCTCATACCGGCCTTCCGCCGAACATAACACCAGTGCATAGATCGAGTACGCGAAGGTCGAGTGCGGTGCATTGCCCCGTTGCAGCGAGATCTCCACTTGCTTCAGCACCAACAATATGAACAGTTCCGGTGAGTAGTTATAGGCCGGACTCGCCAACGCTGTGAGGGTATCCATAATGACCAATGCGCGAGGATCGGTCATTTTCGGCAACCGACTTAGACTCTCAATGCGGCGATCCCCCAAGGATTCCCGGATATGACCCAGCCCCTCACCAATTGCCTGGGGATCGACAGGTTGAGAAAATTCGACTTCAAGGGTACGGAGATACTCCAGCCCACACTCTACCGCTGCTTTCAGATCATTGCGGGCCGTGTTGGATAGAATGCGGATACGGCAGGCCTTGGCTTTTTGCAGGTTGTCGGCGGCATGGGTAAGTATCCGTTCGACCAAGGCTTCCATATCATCATAGCGATGACAGAGATAGGCGGCTTCGGCGGCCTCTTCGTGCAGCGCCAGGGTCAACGCATAGTGTTGTTCCCAAGAGCCGGCCGGCAGTAGATCTATACCCTGTGTAAAATAGCCGTAGGCCGCGCTATTGGCCGCAGAGCTTTTTGCCTTTTGTCCTGCCTCATGATTCAACCGGGCAACATCCATTCGTTCACCGGGATCGTCAATCAGAGAGATGCCCAAGTTGAGATGGTTGACCAGTTCGAATATATGCTCGCTACGTTGAGCCGAATCGAGGCGTTGCAGCAACAGATGACCGATGCGGAGATGGGCCGCTTGCTTTTGGTCGTCGGATATCAGTGAGTAGGCCGCCTGGTGAACCCGGTCATGTAGAAAACGATACACGGATTCTTGATTATCGGAGGCTTCGGCAACTACCCGACTGCCACCGATCGGATAGATCAGTCCGCTTTGAACGGCCGGACTGAGGGCCCTGATGCACTCGTCTTCCGTCTGCTCATGTACGATGGCGAGGGTCTTGAGATCGAAACGCTCACCGATCGCAGCGGAGCGCTCAAGCGCTTCACGAGTGGAATCGGGCAGATGGCCGATCTTATCCACCATCAGATCCACTACTTTATCCGGGATCACCGATCCGGCGATCTGATTCGGATCCCAACCCCACTGCCCCAGCTTACGGTCGAAGTGAATGTAGCCCCGGCTGTGTAGATTGTGCAGCAATTGAATCAGAAAAAAAGGATTCCCCTGGGTCTTGGCCATACAGGCCTCAGCGAGGGTTTGCACCCGCTGTTCATCCGTTTGCAGACTATCGGCAATAATAGAAGAGACATGTTGCAGATCCAGCGGTTGCAGGGTTATTTCCGATATTGTGGCGCGAGCTTTTCGTATCTGCTCCAGGGTCAGGGTTAACGGATGCGCCCCATCCACCTCGTTGTCACGAAAGGTTCCCAATACCAGAAGGTGGCCGGTTTCCGAATCGCTTATCATCAACTCCAACAGTTGCAACGAGGCGCTATCGGCCCATTGCAGATCGTCGAGAAAAAGTATCAGCGGATGTTCTGCTGTACAGAACGCCTGAATAAAGCGTTGAAATACCAATTTGAAGCGGTTTTGTGACTCTTCGGGCGGTAGATTTTGGATCCCGGGTTGTGGACCGATGATATGTACAACTTCCGGAATAACCGATACAACCACCTGACCGTTCGGTCCCAATGCATCCTGCAAGCGTTGCCGCCATTGTTGAATCTTGACCTCGTTTTCCGACAACAGGTGCCGGACCAACTCCTTAAAAGCCTGAATAAAGGCGTGATAAGGTATGCATCGGTTGAGCTGATCGAACTTTCCGCTGACAAAATTACCGCGCTTTTCGACAACGGTTTTCTGTACCTCGTTAACCAGCGTGGTTTTGCCGATGCCTGAATAGCCGCCGACCATCACCAGCTCACGACTACCCTGATTGACACGCTCGAATGCCTTTAGCAGCGTTTCGGCCTCCGATTCACGACCGTAGAGATTCTGCGTGACTGTGAAGGTGCTCGAGATATCCTGACTGCCGGGTTCGAAATTGTCATCGCCCTCCCCCTCACGTAACCAGCGCAAGCAGGTCTCGATATCCTGGCGTAGCCCGTAGGTACTTTGATAGCGCTCCTCGGCGGTTTTAGCCAACAACTTCAAAATTACCGATGAGATGTATGCGGGAACACGCTCATCCAATTCATGGGGCGGTGTCGGCTGTTTGGCGATATGGGCGTGCACCAACTCCATCGCATCGCCGAATTGAAATGGCGGTACACCGGTAACCATCTCATAGAGAGTTGCACCAAAGGAGTAGAAGTCGCTGCGGTAATCGAGCTGTCGATTAATGCGCCCGGTCTGTTCCGGGGCGATGTACAACAGGGTCCCCTCAACAAAATCCGTATCGAATCGCACCGCTCGCGCAACCGGGGGAACGGTGGCGAATCCCAAGTCGATAATCTTGACCTGATCGGTTTCCCGGTTCCAGGTGATATTGGATGGATTGATGTCTTTATGCACCATGCCCTTACTGTGCAGACACTCCATGCCATGGATCACCTTGAGGGCGATCTTGAGGCAGGTTTCCAGGTTCAGATGCTCTCGGGCTATGACCCGGTCAAGTGAGATGCCGCCAAAATCTTCTAGCACCAAAGTCGGCACGTTCACTTGGGTAAGACACTCGACTGCGCCGATGATGTGGGCGTCATCAAACAGCCTGGTGTTGTCGTACTCCAGTTGGAGACGTAAGTGATCCGCCGGCGTGGGTTGAGCCTTTCGCAACGATTTGAGAATCACGGGGCGATTATCAGTCAGTTGGATCGCCCGATCTATGAGTGTGAGTTCCCCATGATGAATCGTCTCAACAATCCTGTAGTCTTTGAGTGCCGACACTTAGTCCCTCATCTAATCTTGGATCCGGGTTGCCTCGGATTCCATCATTTCAAACGGTAACAGCGTCACTTGAACAGCATCCATTCGACAAGGAGCCCCTGATTAAAGCGTAATTTTCCCCAAAAATTCACGTCCCTCAGCCAACATACCCATTATAGTGAGTAAGTGAGAGTTTACCGGAAAACGGCTTGACAGGGCAGAACGATTTTTGCCGGAGTGTGGATTGGGTAACAGCCGCAAACCACAAATCCAATCACCCCTCCTAGAGCCATTTACCACCCGACAAAGGAGAATGGGCGAACGACCACACCCCAGGGGGGGAAGAGTAGCTCTAGTCCTGGGTGAGGTGAAAGTCAACGATCCAAATAGGATCTCCAGGCTTGAAACTGTGTGATCTCCAGCGCGTCGGCAATGGCGTATGGTTCACAGATAAAACCGCTGGTGAGCGACCCGTTTGCCAAGCGAATCTTTCCTATACCCAACGGCGCCGGTATACCCTCGACGAAGCTGCCGTACTGGCTCGCCGGCATAGACCAGACCTCCACATCGATCGCCGCTCCATGCTGTTCATCCAAGATCAGTCCCGGTCGATCGGGAGGACCGCCGGCCAAGGCGTACATTCTGTAGACCGGTTCTGTTTTTGTCTTCTCGACCAGGGTCGCGCCCCGCTCTGTCAACTGCCAGTTGAGCGGCAGTCCTTGCAGATGGGCGCCACACACCACGATATCGATTTTATCTCTAACCCCCACAGCAGCAACCGGGGCCGGTTCACTATCGAATTGCGAAGCCCCCGATTTAAGATCGAAGCAGTTGTGGATTCGATTGGCAATCGAAAGCAAGGCCCGATCACTGAATGCAGAACCGACCAGGGTAATGCCGAAAGGCAGACCGCCTGGGGTTATCTGTGTCGGTACGGCGATCGAGGATAGATCCAACAGATTCATAAAGTTGGTGTAGTAACCTAATTGACTGTTACGCAGAACCGGTTGTTCCAACATCTGCCGGATGGTGAAACAGGTCCCCGCGGTCGGAGTGAGCAAAGCGTCCAATCCCGCCATCTGCCGATCGCAGTTCTGCTTCAACGCATTAAGCCGATACTGAGCCTGAAACAGCGCCGTGGCTGTGAGTGTTTTACCCGGTGCGATGATATCCCGGACGACCGGAAATATTGCCTCCGGGTCAGTGTCGATCAGCGGTTGGATTGCGAGATAACGCTCCGCCACCCAAGGGCCTTCATAGAGTAGCTTGGCGGCATCTGCGAACGGCTCATAATCGATTTCAAGCAACTCGATGCCATCGAGTTCCAACCGTTCCAGCGTCGCCCGATAGGCCTGCTCATATTGCCGATCGCCAAAGAAATTCAATTGGTTGTCGGGTATAACGCCAAACTTCAGCTTACCCTCCCTGACGCCGTAGTTTCGTTTCTGATTGTGGTATGGATTGCTGCGACTGTAGGCATCACCCGGGTCGTAAGCTTCAGCAATGGACAACACAAGATCGGCATCATTGGTGTCGTAGGCAAAGATCGTTATACAGTCCAGGCTTCTACAGGCAGGAACCAGGCCATCGGTGGAAAGCAGGCCTCTGGTGGGCTTAAGTCCGATCAGGTTGTTGAAACAGGCCGGTACACGTCCGGATCCGGCGGTATCGGTACCGAGACTGAAACAGGCCAATCCCAGTGCAACGGCAACGGCCGATCCCGAGCTGGAACCGCCGCTGATATATTCGGGATCGAAGGCGTTTTTGCAAGCTCCCCAGGGAGAGCGGGTGCCATTCAATCCTGTGGCAAACTGATCAAGATTGGTCTTGCCCACCGGTACTGCCCCGGCTGCAATCAGGCGATCGACAACCTTTGCTGATTTTTGCGGTGTATAGGCAAAGGCTTCACAGGCTGCGGTGGTCGAAATACCGGCAAGGTCGATGTTATCTTTGATTGCAAAGGGGATACCCCATAGAGGGTACTCCACTGGATCCATATGCTGTAATCTTTGCAGGTATTCGTCTATTTCTGATTCGCTGAGCAGGTGAATCCAAATGTTATGGGATTCAAACTCTGCCGCACGCTCCCGGATATCACGCAACACTCGCGCCGGTGTCAGATCTCCTTCGGCGTATGCTTTGCGTAGTGAAGCGATGGTCATATTGTAGGGATAGTGGCTCGCCATTTCCGCTCATCCCTCCTGTAACACCACAAGCGCCTGTCCCGCAGCCACTCGTTGACCATTGCCCATTAACACATGGGTAACCTTGCTGTCGGCCGAGGCGAAGATCGGAATCTCCATCTTCATCGACTCCAGGATCATCAGGCACTCTCCCGCCTTCACCTGCTGACCGACACTGACTTCTGTCTGCCAGACACTGCCGCTGATGGGACTATCGATCACCAGGCTCTCCTCCGGCCAACTGTTTTCTGCCTGCTCTTGCGTCTGTTCGGTCACTTCAAAGTTGAACTCTCCATCGGCGTGCCACTGGGCAAGTTCGGTTTCGAAGGCCTGCTGTCGATGGGTGCGGAAGGCTTCGATCTCCGCTTGTTGTGAACGGAAAAAATCCTGGTATTCGGTAAGACTGAAACGACTCTCTTCGATCTTGATCGGATAGCGACCCTGGGGAAAATCTTTTCGAATGGTAAGAAGCTCATCCTGGGAGACTTCATAAAAACGTATCTGGTCGAAGAACCTCAACAGCCAGGGCTTTTCGAAAGCTGTTGTCCGTTTGTAGCGGTTCCACATCTGCAGGGTACGCCCGACAAACTGATAACCTCCCGGTCCTTCCATGCCATAGACACAGAGATAGGAACCGCCGATGCCCACCGAGTTCTCAGCAGTCCAGGTTCGGGCCGGATTGTATTTGGTGGTCACCAGACGATGACGGGGATCCACCGGCGTGGCAACCGGTGCACCGAGATAGACATCTCCCAAACCCATCACCAGGTAGGAGGCCTCGAAGACAATCCGCTTTACCTCATCGATGCTTTCCAGGCCGTTTATCCGGCGTATGAACTCCAGGTTACTGGGACACCAGGGGGCATTTTTGCGCACCGACTGATCATACTTTTCAATCGCCTTGTGACAGGCCTCGTCGTCCCATGAGAGGGGGATGTGCACAATCCTCGACGGTACATGGAGTTGATCAATCTGACTGGCCAGTGACTGCTCCGCTGATTTCAGATGGGACAACAGTTTGCCATGGCTCAGTAGCTGACTGTCATAGTGGAGCTGGAGTGAACGGATTCCCGGAGTCAGCTCCCGCAGCCCTTCGAGAGGATGTTGTTGTAACCACTGCATCAATGCATGGGCACGAAATCGCAGCGAGATATCCAACACCTGATCACCATACTCCACCAACATGAAGTGGTCACCGGCAACACGATAGACCACATCGACACCAAACTCATCACTCTCGAGCCGGTCAAGAATAGGCGTGGTGATCTCAGCGGACTGGTATCGATCGGCCAGAGGTTTCAGTTGGCTGACAGCCTTGATCTGATCCTGTTCCAGCCTGACCGCCGTTTCAAGATCCACCGCCACAAAACTGACTTTATCTCCGGCACGCAGCTGTCCCAGCTTCCACAGATCGGCCTGGATTACGGTTGCCGGGCAGACAAAGCCGCCCAAAGAGGGGCCGTCCGGTCCGAGTATCACCGGCATGTCTCCGGTAAAGTCCACGGTACCGAAAGCATAGGCGTTGTCATGGATATTGGAGGGGTGAAGTCCGGCTTCCCCCCCATCCTTGCGCGCCCACTCGGGCTTGGGCCCGATCAGACGGATACCGGTGCGGCTGGAGTTGTAGTGGACTTCCCACTGATGTGAAAAGAATCTATCGATGTCGGGCTGAGTAAAAAAATCGGGAGCGCCGTGGGGACCATAGATTACCCGCAGCTGCCACTCATGGGCGATCTGCGGCCTGGCATTTTCAGGCAGTGTCTCATTACCACATGCCGTGCTGGATCGGGTGATTTTCAGAACATCCCCAGCGCGCAGTGCCCGGCCGTTGTGGCCGCCAAACTGTCCCAGGGTGAAGGTCGATTTGGAACCCAGATAGTCCGGGCAGTCGATACCGCCGCTAACCGCCAGATAACTTCGCGCCCCCTGCTGCCTGATTCTGCCCAGGGTGAGTGTCTGCCCGGCACGAATATCCACCACCGTCCACATCGCCAAGGGTTCACCATCGAGAGTCGCCTCGATATCCGCACCGGTCAGCACAATCCTGCTATCGCAACTGAACTTCAGGTTTGGTCCCTGCATGGTGATCTCCATGCCGGCTGCCCCCGCTTCATTACCAAGCAGCCGGTTGGCCAGCTGAAAGGAGTAGCTATCGAAAGGTCCGGACGGGGGTACTCCCACATCCCAGTAACCTTGTCTTGCGGGATAGTCCTGAATGGTGGTCTGGGTTCCCCCCTGCAGTACATCGATGCGGCTCGGAGTATAGACAAAGTCGTTGAGATAACGGGTTGTCACTTCACCCGCCAACAGCAACGGATCCCGACTCAGCACGGAAAGATAATCCAGATTGGTCTCACTGCCATAGAGTCGGATAGCCGAGAGTGTGGCCTGCAGTTTTTCAAACGCCTCTGTTCGGTCTGCTCCATGGACGATCACCTTGGCCAGCATCGGATCGAAATAGGCGGGCACTTCGACACCCGACTCGATCCAGCGATCGATCCTCACATCCCTGTCTTCAGGGAAGACCACCTCGGTCAACAGGCCGGGGGAGGGTTGAAACCCCCGATAGGGGTCTTCCGCATAGAGTCTGACCTGAACCGCATGACCTTGTGGTGAGAGCATGGCACGCTGCGTCTGCAGGTCGATTGCATCGCCTGCCGCCTGTTTGACCATCCACTCGACCAGATCGACCCCATAGACCTCCTCCGTTACCCCATGTTCCACCTGTAGACGGGTGTTGACCTCGAGAAAGTAGAACTCATCCGTATCCGCGTCGTAGATAAACTCAACCGTGCCCGCATTCCGGTAGCAGACACTGGAGAGCAGGGATTCCGCCGTGCGATAGAGTTGTTGGCGTATCTGATCCGTCAGATTGGGCGCCGGACACTCTTCCACAACCTTCTGGTTACGCCGCTGACTCGAGCAGTCCCGTTCGCCAATGGCCAGGGCCTGCCCCTCACCATTGCCAAACACCTGGACCTCGATATGTCTGGCTCTGGGAATAAACTTTTCAATAAATACCCCGTCATTGGCGAAGTTGTTGGCGCCCAGGCGCTTTACCGAATCGAAGGCGGCAGTCACCTCTTCGGACGAGTGGCACAACTGCATGCCGATGCCCCCACCCCCCGCGGTACTCTTCAGCATCACCGGGTAGCCGATGTTCTCTGCAGACTCCACCGCAGATTGGAGATCCTGCAACAGTTCGGTGCCCGGAGTCAGGGGCACATCCGCCTGTTGCGCCAGCTCCCTGGCTTTGTGCTTCAAGCCGAACAGCTCCATCTGTTCCGGGGTCGGTCCGATAAAGACAACTCCTTCCGCTTCACAGCGTCGGACAAAGGCGGCATTTTCACTGAGAAAACCGTAGCCGGGGTGAATCGCATCCACACCATTGGCTTTGGCAATGGCAATGATCTTTTCCACATCCAGGTAGGTATCGGCGGCTGCACCATCTCCCAGGGAGAAGGCCTGGTCTGCTTGGCGAACATGCAGACTATCCGCATCACTCTCTGCATAAACTGCCAGCGATGAGATTTCGAGTCTTTGCAGGGTGCGGATGATACGTGTTGCGATGGCACCACGGTTGGCAATCAATACTTTGGAAAACATGCTGACCTTGACCGGGTCGTCCCGGTTAAAAAAAGCGTCATCAGTGGTCGTCCACTGATCTTTAGTGAATCAATGCTGCAAAGCGATCAGGCGGCACCCCAGACCAGACACTCGATCGGCGTCGGGTTGTAACCGTTGCAGGGGTTGTTCAACTGGGGGCAATTCGAGAGCAGCACAACCACATCCATCTCAGCCCTGAGTTCTACATACTTACCCGGGGCGGAGATACCGTCTTCAAAGGTCAATCCACCTTCTGTGGTGACCGGCACATTCATAAAGAAGTTGATGTTGTGGGTGATATCCCGTTTGCTGATGCCATACTCGGGATGTTCCGCCACCGCCAGCATCCAGCTGTCACGACAGGCGTGCATACAGCGCTTTTCCAAGTCGTACCGAACGGTATTGCTTTCGGTGGCACAGGCACCGCCGAGGGTATCGTGACGGCCACAGGTATCCGCCACCACTTCCAGCATCACGTTGTTCTCATTGGAACGGAGTTTTGAACCAGCCGTCAGATAGACATTGCCCTGCTCCCTGATGGTATCCATGGCACTGTAGCGCTCTGCCGGATTGTCTGCCGAGTAAAACAGGGTATCAGCAGCCTGGTTACCTTCCAGATCGAGGATACGAATCGTCTCGCCCGCTTTAACGATACCAATGAAATAATCGCCTGCATCAACAGTGGTTCTACGACTTGCGTGCTCCGCTAACAGCTCTGACTCTTTGATCATGATCTACTCTCCAAGGCCGATATGATAGAGGGCGTTGTTCTGAAAACCCCGGCCGTTTTCCGCTCTGAAGTGCATGCAGTAGTCATCCTGCTGCAGCGCTTGGGCCACACCCAATTCGATCTGCACCTTGCCTTGCGGATAGCTTGCCGAGCGGTTCATCGGATGTGGGCAGGTATGCATCACCACCAGGGTGTCCATCTCAAAGCGCAGAGTCACCTGATCACCCGCCTGGCTGTGATCAGAGACCAGTTCCAAGTTACCCTCATCGTTGACCATCACTTTGCTGAACCAGTTGATGTTGGCGGCAAGGTCTGCCGCTGTGAGGCCATACTTGGCCAGCTCCACCAGAAAGGCATCATGGCCGTTCTGTTTCCAGTCGTTACGGTCGTGCTGATAATCTCTCGCCCCCCATCTGGCTTCCACATGACTGGCGTGTGAGTTACCTGCCACGGTCTCATGCCAACCCAGGCTGTCCTCCACGATGGAGGCAAAGATCCGTCCCATATCCGAGTAGAGACAGTTCCCTCTGCTCAACTTGAAAGTATGCTGACACTTCAGGGTATCCGGTGCGTTGTAGCGTTCCAGAAGATTTTCCGGGTTGTAGAAGAGCATCCCCAGATTGGCCGAGCCGTTCATATCGGTCAGTCGCATGATGCTGCCACGGCGCATACGCAGCGACCAATGGGCCCCAGTGGGCAGTTCCGTTTTATAGTCAATCGATTTGATCATATCGCTCATACTGATCTCTCCACTAACCAGCCTGAGCCGGTATCGGTCTCAAGTGGTCATCGATCTGTTGATAGGTTGTTTGATCCATATGCCCCACCGGCAGGTCATAGGTAATCACTGCACCGTACCTTTGCGGGGCCTGGGGATCGTGTCTCAGCTTGTCGAACACCCACAACCGGGTGCCCAGATAGAAACCCTCTTTCAGGTCATGGGTGACCATGAAGACAGTCAGTTTGTGTTCGCTCCAGAGGTTTAACACCAAATCGTGCATATCCGCCCGGATACCCGGATCGAGGGCACCGAAAGATTCATCCAGCAGCAGTATTCGGGGTTTACCCAGCAATGCCTGGGCAAGGGCCAGACGCTGCCTCATACCGCCGGAGAGTTCATGGGGATACTTCTTCAACGCCTGGCTGAGACCGACCTGTTCGAGTATCGACTCGGCCGCTTCACGGGCTGCGCTTCGCCCCGAACCGAACAGATAGCCGGTAATGCCGGGACGTTGAAAGCCGCAGGTCGCCATCACATTCTCCAACACGGTCATATGGGGAAACACCGAATATTGCTGGAAGACAATACCCCGATCCGATCCCGCTTCATTCGGGATCGGTTTTCCGTCGAGCAGTATCTCGCCTTTGGAGGGCTGTTCGGTGCCCAGCAACATATTCAAGAAGGTACTCTTGCCGCAGCCCGAGGCACCAACCAAGGTGACAAACTCTCCCTCATCGACGGTTTTGTTGAGTCGCTCCAATACAATGTTGTCGTCATACTGCTTCCATACCTGGTTCACTTGAATCATCGGCGTGGTATCTTGATCGGCCTCACTCATGACTTACCTCCCTGCACATACCAAGGAAAGAGTTTTTTAGTCAGCTCCCGCAGACTCACATCAATGAGGAATGCAAGCATGGTTATCCAGGCCACATAGGGCAGAATCACATCCATCGCCATGTAACGCCTTACCAGGAAAATGCGATACCCCAGGCCGTCTGTTGCTGCGACCGCCTCCGCAGCGATCAAAAAGAGCCAGCCTGCGCCGAGAGACAAACGCACCGCATCGAACAGCTTCGGCATGATCTGGGGCAGCAGCACCCGTATCATGATCTGTGAGGTGTTGGCCCCCAGAGATTGGGCTTTCACCAGTTGCTCAGTGGGGATCTCTTGCGTGCGCCGCTGAATGTCCCTGGCGATAAAGGGAGTGATTCCAATGGCGATCAACACCACTTTGGAGACCTCGCCCAGGCCGAAAACTATGAACAGTATCGGCAGAATCGCCAACGGCGGTATCAGAGAGACCACGGTCAGCAATGGCGAAAGCGAAGCGGCAAACATGGGCAACGCACCGGTCACCAGTCCGATCAATAATCCGAGCATTGCCGCAATCAGGATCCCCAGACCGAGACGGGTCAGACTGCTGGCGGTATCCTGCCAGAACAGATACTCACCGGATCGTTTACTGGGCTCAAACGCCATACGTTCCAAACCGTCGGCGATCTGACTCATGCTGGGCAGCAGTTTGTCATTCGGATTCACTTCCAAACGGGCATCCGAACCCATCACATAGAGCAGGATCAAAACTACAAAGGGTGCAATACCCAATAGCAGCTTGAATGCCCTGCTCGGCTGTTGATTGATGAATTTCTTCATAGGCTTTCTCGGCGCAAACCTCAGCGACCGATCTGCATTTGCAGTTTCGGCAGAAGGTGCTCTTTGCTACTCAATTTGGATGGATTGCCTGGCCAGCAAACGATCAGCTCATTTTGGAGCTACTCTTCTTATCCGTCATTCCGGCAAATGCTGGACAAAAGCGCTAAGCGAGTAATCCAACGGTTTGATGACTCTGGATCCCGGCATTCGCCGGGATGACGATGAACAGAATAATCAGAACCGGCGAGCTTGATAGTTTGCCAAACCGAATGCGATCTGTTTTATAGCTTGCCTTCAGCCGCCATCGTCATATAACTCGGATCGAAGCGAAACTTGATGTTGCCCTTGTCCCCGAAAGTACCGGCGGGCATTTCGATTCCGATAAATCCCGCATCCGGGGCACCGTCGCCCAATAGGCCATGATCAAATGAGAACTTGGCGACATGTTCCATGGTGGCCAGCAGCTTTTCACTGTTGGTGAGTTCCAGAGCGGCCGCCGGAGTATAGAACATCTCGGTACTGGCCAATTGCGCTTCATAACCTGCCAGGTCGGTACCGGATGCGGTTGCCATATGGGTTTTCGCTTCGACACCAGCCTTATCGGAGCCACTCATGACAGCCATGATTTCATACCAGGCACCCACCAGCGCTTTACCCAGTTTCGGGTTGGCCTTGAGGGTTTCGGTATTGATCACCAGCAGGTCGATAATCTCGCCCGGAATCATGGAGGAGTCGAACACCTTGGTGCTGTTGGGCATAGCAGTAATTTCACTCAATAGAGGATTCCAGGTGGCGACAGCGGTGACATCGTCGGTGCCATAGACGGCAACCATATCCGCGTCGGAAGTATTCACCACGCTGAGATCCTTCTCACTCAGTCCGACACTTTCCAGGCCACGGGCCAACAGATAGTGTGAGACACTCAACTCAACCAGGTTGACCTGCTGACCTTTGATATCCGCCAACTTGCTCTTGCCCTTCAACACCACACCGTCATTGCCGTTGGAGAAGTCACCCACTACCAGTGCAGTGCTGTCCACACCACCGGCTGCCGGAATGGTCAGAGCATCCATGTTGGTCATGGTGCAGGCATCGAACGCACCGGCGGTGTACTGATTGATCGATTCGATATAGTCGTTGATCTGCACCACTTCGATATCGATACCATATTTATCGGCCCATTTTTTGACGACCCCCTGCTCTGCCCCATAGGCCCAGGGCATCCAACCGACATAGATCGACCAACATATTTTGAAGCTCTCTGCAGCCTGAGCCACAGAGCTAAGAGAAAGTACGAGTATTAAAGCGGCAAAACGTTTCATGAAGAACCTCTCAGTTACATCTGTCTACACGGAGCACCCTTGGCAGTCAGACCAAGCAAGTCTCCCGGGCTTTTATCCCGCCGTGTAACCCATACCCCGCAATGAGAGGGAGAGGTCGAATGCTCTTGGACCAGTCATCACAGCTCACCACCTTGTCTGGTATTGAGCCGGATCGGAACCCTAGCCTTCTATTTCGGTTAAATTGTATTGTCCTGATAACAAGGGCACGGACGCAATCCATACTGCAAAACCCAGGCCAACACAATTAATTGATTGATATTCAATATGTTAGCCAAACCACTCTCTCGTACCTGATCAACTCCGCCATGTTTCCCGAAGCAGAATGGTGCACGCCTGCGACCTCTTCGCACCAAAAACACGCATGCAGAGCACTCGAGCATCACCGCCATGTCAAAGTTTTCAGTTAAAATCACAGTCAGTTTTCAGATTCACTATGAAGTCGAGAATCAATCGTTGCCACCAGAGGAGATAAAATTTTAGTTGATCATGAACTCCACACGTATCTCACGGCATAAATTCAGAAACTTCATGCAGACTGTGTTGTTGCTCGGCGGCATGTCTCTGTTGTTGGCACTTTGTGTGGAACTGCTGTTTGGACAAGCGTTGTGGTTTTGGGTCTTCATCAGCACCGCAGTGATCATCTTTTCCCTGCCGGACATGTCTCCCCGCTGGTTATTGCATCTCTATCAGGCCCGGCCAATCAGCCCCGATCAGGCTCCCCAACTGTGGATGATTATCGAAGAGCTGAGTCGTCGTGCCAAACTCAAAACCATCCCTGCTCTCTACTGGATACCCAGTAAAACCACCAATGCCTTCAGCGTGGGTCGTACGAATGATTCGGCGATTGCGTTGACCGATGGGCTTTTGGAACTGCTCTCCATGCGCGAGCTGACGGCGGTACTGGCCCATGAAACCGCCCACCTTGCGAACAATGACATCCGACTGATGAGTATCGCCGATCTGATCAGCCGGCTGACTCATCTGATGTCCAGCTTGGGAGTCATCTTACTATTGATCACATTTCCCTTGATGTTCCTTGGCTATACCCCTTTCTCCCCGTGGGGCATACTGCTGCTGATTGTCTCCCCTTCACTGAGTGCCCTCATGCAACTCGGTCTCTCCAGAATACGGGAATTCGATGCCGACCTGTTGGCCGCTGAATTGACAGGAGATCCGGCAGGATTGGCCCATGCGTTGAACAAAATTGCCTATCCTCATGGCAGGTTCTGGCAAAAACTGCTGTTCCCGGGATACCGCAGACCCGAGCCTTCGCTCTTACGCACACACCCTAAAACCGGTGAACGCATCGAACGACTCCTCGAATTTGGGGATAGATCAGATGCCCACGGAAGCCCGATGAAAGATTGGCCTAATCAGCCAATAAATCTGCCAACCACCTACACAACCAGGCTATCGCCAGGGCACAGGACCATATTCCGCATCTGGCGTTAAAGTCTGTAACGGCTCTATCTTCATCATTTAATTTCTGACATTATCTTAGGGCCTGTTAGGAGCTTCGATCGAGGTGCCTTGCTATCTGCTTTTGCCGGGCAAAAAATCCCATAAAATGTTGGGTTACAGTAACATACGCACGGACCCTCTGAATCTGTTGAGGTTCCGGACATGGAATATTATTCGATACAGGATCTCAGCAAACCAGCGCTGATAAAAATAAGTAACTGTAAAGATGACAGAATACACCGACCCGTCACTCAGCGATCCGCCCGATTTTGCAGCCCGCCTAAGGAAGAACCAGGTAGAGTTGTCATTTACCGGGCTGCCCGCCTCGCTGGCGGCAATCATGATCAACACCACCGTCATCGTGGTTGCCCAATGGTCAGTGATTCAATGGCAGATTCTAGTGGCTTGGTTTGTAGGGATGCTCGGTTTGAGCCTCTATCGATACTACAACTATCGTGTCTATCAAGCCCGAAAATCCACTGAGGGCTCCCTAAAGATCTGGCGTAAACGAGCCATTACAGGCACGCTGACTTCAGGTGCCATCTGGGGATCCGCCGCATTTCTACTGGTACCTTTGGGAGAGCAGTCGTTCCATCAGACCATAATCATAGCCAGCCTGATCGGTATGGCCGCAGGCGGTGTGATAACTCAAGCTGCCTTGTTACCCGCCTCTTTGGGTTACATGTTACTGGTCATCATCCCATTGATCATCAGACTGTTCACCCTCGGTGGGCCGGCCAATATCGGTCTGGGTTTCATGCTCTGTATCTACCTGGTCGTGATGGGTTCAGGTGCGATCAGTATCAATCGTAATTTATCAGCATCACTGGCGATGAACATCAGGCAGCGTCATTCCCGCAAGATTATCGAACACCTCGCCTATCATGACGCACTCACTAATCTGCCGAATCGTCGTCTGCTAACCGAGCGTCTGAGCAAGGATATCGCACGCTCGATCCATCATACTCATATCGGAGCTTTGTTCTATCTCGACCTGGATAACTTTAAAACCCTCAACGATTCCATGGGGCACCAGCAGGGTGACGAATTGCTCAAGCAGTTGGCGCTCAGATTGAACAGTTGCCTAAGTGAAGAGGATACAGCCACACGTCTTGGCGGTGATGAATTTGTGTTGCTGATGCCGGAACTGGCCGATCAGGAGAGCGAAGCTGTCAAATTGGTGGAACAGACAACTAAAAATATACAAGAGACCCTTGCACGCCCGTTTATGCTCAGAGATGGGGAGTTTCATATTTCGGCAAGTATTGGCGTCGCACTGTTCCCACTGCATGGGGATAACGCCGATGACCTTTTGAAACGGGCAGATTTTGCCATGTACCGGGCAAAGGCCATCGGCCGCAATACAATGAGCCTCTACAACCCCGATATGCAGGAACAGGCCCACCTGCTGATGACCCTGGAACAGGGTCTGCGTAATGCCCTGAGAAATGACGATCTGGTTATCCACTACCAGCCTTTAATAAGCATCGATGGAGAAGTGATCGGCGGTGAAGCCCTGGTCCGATGGCACCACCCGCAGGATGGTCTGGTGGCACCTGATAGCTTTATCGAGCATGCTGAACAGAGCGGTCTGATTATAGAGCTTGGCAAACAGGTGCTCGATCAGGTCTGCCAGCACCTCAACAGACTGGCCGATTCAGGTCTGCTGAATGATCACTTCAAAATCTCAATCAATGTCAGTCCGCTGCAGTTTGCCGATCAAAATTTTGTCAGCGATATCCAGGCCACCATCAACCGTTACGGTATCGAAGCAAAACATCTGTTACTGGAAATTACTGAAAACGCCCTGCTGCCGGATTGGGCGGACACCATCAGAAAACTGGAACAGCTGCGCGGGGCGAACTTCACCCTGGCAATCGATGACTTCGGCAGCGGACAATCCTCACTCGCCTACATCAAAAAATTGCCGATCGACCTGATCAAGATCGACCGGATACTGGTCAAGGACATCACCAGAGAAAAGACCGATGCCGTGATTGTTGAAGGCACCATCGATATGGCTAAAAAACTGGGCCTGAAAGTGGTTGCAGAGGGCGTGGAAGAGCAATCGACGTTTGAACTGTTGAAGAGCTATGCCTGCAATATCGTGCAAGGCGATATCATCGCAAAACCGATGGATCTGGACAGATTCATCAACTTTTGTCAGCAGCAAGGTAGAAAAGCTGCTGAAAATCCAATTTAAAGGCCCTGCAGGGGCCTGAAAGTTAAAAACATGTAAACAACCATATTGCACTGCAAAAAAGTGTTAGACTGTAGCCGGTCAGCGCAGAAGCGGAAGCGGAGAGACGATGAGTGCGAAACATTTTGATGTGGTAGTAATTGGTAGTGGTCCCGGCGGTGAAGGGGCTGCCATGAAACTGGTCAAGAGCGGCAAGCGAGTAGCCGTGATTGAAGCACACGATATGGTGGGGGGTGGTTGCACCCACTGGGGCACCATTCCATCCAAAGCACTCAGACACAATATTCAGCTGTTAAGGGATTATCGCCGCAATCCTCTCTTTCAACACACACACGACCAGGTTCAAGTTGAGTATTCCCATCTACTGAAGGCGGCGGGCAAGGTAATCAACCAACAGGTCCGCAGTCGTCTACGCCACTATGCCCGTAATCGGATCGAAGTGATCCATGGCCGGGCCGGATTCATCGACACCCACCGGATTGAAATTGCTCAACAGCGCGGGGTCAGTGAAGAGGTTACTGCGGAGCATTTTGTAATCGCCACAGGATCCCGTCCGTATCACCCTGAAGATATCGACTTCAACCATCCCAGGATTCTGGATAGTGATTCGGTATTGCGGCTCGATACCACACCGGACTCCATTACCATCTATGGTGCAGGCGTCATCGGCTGTGAGTATGCCTCGATTTTCTGTAATCTGGATGTCAAAGTGAATCTGGTCAATACTCGGGATCGCCTGCTCTCGTTTCTCGACGATGAAATCACCGACGCCCTCAGTTATCACCTGCGTAACCAGGGTACTGTGATACGTCATGATGAGGTCTATGAGCAGGTGGAGGCCGTGGATGACGGTGTCGTGTTGCACTGCAAGTCGGGCAAGAAATTCAAGACAGACTACCTGTTGTGGGCCAATGGGCGCAGCGGTAATACGGAAAATATGGGGCTGGATGAGATCGGCGTAGCGGTCAATCACCGGGGTCAGATCGAGATCGACAAAACCTATGCCACCTCTCTACCCCACATCTATGCGGTCGGCGATGTAGTCGGTCCTCCTGCTCTGGCCAGCGCCAGTTACGACCAGGGACGCTTTGTTGGCGCCCAGATCGCCACCGGCAGTGCAGACTGGCAGTTGATCGATGACTTTCCCACCGGCATCTACACCCTGCCGGAAATCAGCTCGATCGGTCGAACAGAGCGGGAGCTGACCGCCAGCAAAATCCCCTACGAGGTGGGTCAAGCAAGCTTCAGGACAATCGCCCGTGCGCAGATTACCGATCATGAAGTCGGCATGCTGAAACTGCTGTTCCACAGGGAATCCCTGGAGATCCTGGGCATCCACTGCTTCGGCGAACAGGCCTCTGAAATCGTCCACATCGGTCAGGCAATTATGGCGCAACAGGGAGAGGCCAACAGCTTGCTCTACTTCGCAGAGACCACATTCAACTACCCGACGATGGCGGAAGCCTATCGCGTTGCGGCACTCAACGGCCTCAACCGTATCTTCTGACTTTTTATCCATCCTTCTGTGTCGACTATTCCGCTTTCAGTCGAGATGCAACGGCAATTGTGAATCGGTAATCGCCACAACGCCAAATACATCCAGTATCGGTGAGATGGTTTTCAGTTTTACGTTCAACTCTGATAACCAACCAACAAGTTTTGAATTCAGATCCGATCTTGATCAATTCGCTGACGATTTTGGTTATACCTACCAATACGCGAATAACTCTCTGTTATCAGAATCGCTGGTCGACCGTTATCTGGATGGCAATACGGATGTCAGAATCACGAGTGAATGGGAAGCAGGTGTTTGCACACCGATGATTTTATGGGACGTTCGAGCCGTTCATCCAACAAACTCAGACCCCTCATCACCCTATCTACCCGGCACCGGATATTGGGAAAGTGACTTTTGCGCAACGGCTGACTAATAGTTTCTTATGTAGACCTAGTCAATCACATCTGAAACGGATGAATGGTTCAAGGTGGGACCTTGCCCCACCAATCCGTATTGAACAGACATCATTCAAGCCAGCTTTAAGCCGATAATTGAAACAATCAACGTCGCCATAAAAAAGAGCCTCAAACCGGTTACCGGTTCTGAAAAAAGTAGTATTCCAAGCAACGCCACACCTGCCGTACCTATACCCGTCCATACAGCATAAGCTGTACCGATTGGGATGATCTGCATCGCTTTGGTTAAACAGTAAAATGACAATCCTGCCGCCAACACGAATAGAGTAGTATAGAGAGGTTTGGTAAAACCATCTGACAGCTTGAGAAATATCGCAAAAAAAACTTCAAAAAAACCTGCAGACATCAACCACAGCCAGGCCATCTATCACTCCAGGGTAAATTAAAAAAAGACGATTAAAATGAGAGCGTTTCATATTGGTGCGCTTTTTACAAGCATCGATCAAAATCACTTTTTTACGCGGCATCATATTGGTGCGTTTAATAATAAAGCTCTTGTTCATGCATCCAAATAGTGCATCAAAAAAACATAAACCGACGCCTCATTTTAATTTCGAGCCTCAATTAAGTGCATTACAAAATTACTATTTATATATGCTTTTTTTTACGTATGATGAAGCCTGTCCTGACACTATGCTGTGATACGTTGCCAATCAAATATCCGGGTTTATGCGGACATCAGAATCAACTTTTATCTTTTAATCTTTTGACTAATCAGTGGAGCAGACTATGGCCACAATCTACTTCTCATCTCCTATCATGAATAAAAATAAAAAAGTATCCGCTGTCGCTGGCAAGCGCGATACCCTGTTGGCTGTAGCCAAGGAAAACGACATCAAAATCCCATTCGAATGTCAGGATGGCGAATGCGGCTCATGCCTGATCAAAGTCACCCATCTGGATGGTGATCATATCAAAGGCGTTATGCTCACCGACAAGGAGAGAGAGGTGCTCAAGTCCATTGGCAAACTTCCCAAGCATGAAGAGGAGCGGGCCAATGTAAAAGATATACCGCCAACCTTCCGTCTTGCCTGTCAGACCGTTGTAACGGATGAGGACCTGCTTGTGCAGTTTACTGGTGAACCTGGAGGCGCCTGATTGTTTTCCGATCAATGGGCAAGCTGTCAGTGGTTGCCCATTGATCAAACCAACGATCTCAGATTAATTTGCTCCCAGTCACTGAGCCGTTGCAGAGTCTCTTCCAGGAAAGCTTGCGGGTCGGTTTCCAACAAGTGATCGATATCATTGGGAATCTTCAAGTGCTCACGCAGGTTTCGCCGCGACCACAACACCAGCGGCACCATCACGTGAATCAGATCCTTGCCCGTCGGCGTCAGGTAATAGAGCTTGCGCCGTTTGCTTTCCGGGTGTGAAGCGGAAGCGATCAGACCAGCCTCTTCCAACATTTTCAGACGTATGGTCAGAATATTGCTCGAGATCTGCTCTTCAGTCTCAAGCATCTCCTTATATTCATGCAGCCCCAAAAACATCAAATTACGAATGATCAACAAGGTCCAGTGATCTCCAATGATATCCAGTGCACAGGCGATGGGACAACCGGTTCTGTTCCTATGTTCGACTTTCGCGACCATGAGCAATCACTTGCATAATTGAGTTATTAAGCTATGTTACTTCTATAATAGAAGTATTATTCAAGAAAGCAAGGAGTCACACCATGAGCGATTATCGATCCTCGATTATTTGTCCTGTTTCTCCTTCCCGTGCCTATCATGCAATTACCGAAGAGATGGATCAGTGGTGGACGCCAATGAGTGCCCCATTCCGCAAAACCGGAGATCGGGCAAAAACAGATTTCGGGGGAGAGTCCTATTGGGTGTTTGAAGCCCGCTCCCTGAACGAACCAAGCTTGATCGAACTCGACTGCGTTGAGTCCCACATGATTTCCGATGCACTTGATGACCCCGAGGAGTGGCGTGGAACCAAGCTTGTTTTTGAGTTCGTCGAACACAAAGACGGCACCGAGATCGTCTTCACACATATCGGTCTTACGCCGCAAATCGCCTGCTATGAGATCTGCAAGAACGGCTGGGACCACTATATTCTCACCAGCCTCAAAAATTATCTTGATGGCAATGGCGGGACGCCGAACTCCTATTGAGGCAAGGTCCGGCGTATGGATCAGACAGATATGGGTAACATAAAACCGAACAATTATTAAGGTCAAACCAATTTAAAGAGCCAAAATAATCCATGAAAAAACTCATGATATTGGCGGCAGCCTACGGTATATTCTGGTTTTTCTTCTTACGCGAGGCGGAGGTTACTTTAAGCCCCGGAGTGATGGCAGCGGCGGAACCGCAACAGGAGTTATTGGATGACACTAAATCGTTCGATTACAAAGGCTACCGTATCACCCCCTTGGCCAACTTCTCTATAAAAGCCAAAATCCTATCCAAGATGACCTACCGGTTTGGTCGTGAGGCGGACCTCTCTCCTATCGACCTTGCGCTGGGCTGGGGTAATATGTCAGACGAAAGCGTGCTCGAGACAATACGTATTTCACAGTCCAATCGTTTTTTTCACTGGCGTGCAGATGAGCTTCCCATACCTCGCAAGGAGATCGAAACCCACGCCAGCAACATGCACCTCATCCCCTTCGACGAAACCACTGAAGCGGCCATTAAACGTGCTCGCAAAGGTGAGATCATTAGTTTCTCTGGCTATCTAGTCAGGGTCGATGGTGAAGACGGGTGGCATTGGACAAGTTCATTATCGCGCAGTGATACGGGCGGAGGCGCCTGTGAGTTGGTATGGGTAAAAGAGTTTCAGGTAGAGACGTCCCCGTAGTAACACTGAATCGGTAATAGACGAAGACCGGGTGGGAGATAAACTGATACATAGACCCTAGGTAAACCACTGAATCAAAGCCTGCCCATGCTCTATGCAGTGGCTCATAGAAAAGGGTAACCCTTCTCCGCTAGCTAGGCCTTACTGACGTTCATCACCCTCTTCGCCGATCTCCCATTGTTCCACATGAACTTCGATCACCTTACCGCTGGCAGCATCCACTTCAACCTTGAACTCGGTACCTCCCTCGTCCACCACATCAATTTCATAACTGGCATCACCGTTCGTTTCAATCTCATACTCAATCTCTTCGATCTTGCCCGGATAGAGTTCCAATACAGTATCACTGGCTTGTTTGGCGGTGACCTTCGCGTGCTTGCTGAACAAGGGATCTTCCGCAGACTCAACTTCCTGTTCCATCTCGTAGATCATGCCCGAGGTAGCGTCACACATAAACTCCCACTCACGCCCACTGGACGTACGGACCTCAATCTCATAGGTAGGACGCCCCTCAGCGGACGGATTGAGATATTCGACTTTAACGAAATCCCCCTGCTTGATCTGACTTGCAGCGTGCAGACAATCACCCAGGGATGCCGCATAAGAATTAGTACATATCAGAACCCCACAGGCAATCGTGGCGGTCTGCATAAGATGTGGTATTAATTTACGATTAGGATTGTGCACTGTTATCTCCGTTGACCTTTATGCGACTCAAGTATAGTTTACTACTAACCACTGTATAGTTTTCTGAGTTCTTGACATTGTTAATGTCATAGGTGCACTTGTTGGGTGATTATTATTGCCTCAACTGTAGAAATTTAATATCTATTAATTATCTATTAGGATTTTGGATGGTGCAGTCTACATCGCCTCATCAAATTCATCCCTATATCTTGCTACGCCACCATGCTTCGGTAACACCTCCCGATCGAACACCACAATCATAAAGGCATCATCCGGAACACCTTCCCACTGACTGCGAATTTGATATTTTGACGCGAGTTCGAAACCAAAACGCGGATAGTAGTCAGGGTGACCCAAAACAATGACAAATGGGCAACCTGCATCGCGCAAAGACTCTAGGCCGTAACGGACAAGGCGGGATCCAATCCCCTCCCCCTGATGTGAAGGCAATACCGCCATTGGCGCCAATCCCATACCAACTGCGGAGCGATCTTCTATGCTAGCCGGAGTAAATAAGATATGGCCGATTACAGAGTCTTCTTCAACGGCGACAAATGATAAATACTCCTGGCAGGTAATTCGGAGTTTATCAACAAGTGCGGCTTCCGGACCGTTATCGAATGCGATTGAATTCAGCTGGTGAATGGCCTCTCGGTCTTTGGCTTCTTCTTTGCGAATTTCTATCATAACTGTGTCATTCTCGTTAATCTTGTAGGCCTCAGAGAGTGGAGATGTCAGCAGTCAGCCGACACCTCCATATGAGGTTTAGCATGGAGTCGCGATGATTCCCATCAAATCGCCATTTTCAACCAAGGGTTTACCGGTCAGGTCTCCTGCCAGTTCTGTAATAGCAAAACCGGAAGCCTGCAGTTCCACTGCTATCCTCTCCGGAGTGTAGTGCTGGAACCAATTGTAGATCTGCCAGGTTTCACCAGGCTCGACAATAATGTAACGGTCCAGTGCCAAATGCTGTTCATCGTATAGATAAGATTTCTGAATCCCAACATAGTCACCTGCCGCCCAGAAGCCACCCATCAATCGATCTTCGATGAGAGTGACCTCTTGCCTCCCATCCAACAGGCCCATGCCGGCAACATCGAACACGATTTTGCCGCCAGGATTCAGCATGCCGCGCATCTTACGCAGCAGTATCGATCTCTGCTCTGGTGATAACACGCAGAGATCCGTATAGATCAGGGTGATGAGATCAAATCCTGAGGGTAATCGATCGACAAGATAATCTGCTTGTAGATAGTTAACCACTTCACCCGAGTTTGATTTGGCGTAGTTCAGGGTATATTCGGAGAAATCAACCCCAGTCACCTGCGCACCATGCTCAGAAAAACGGTTGGTGTAGAGCCCAGGTCCACACCCCAGGTCACACAATTTCTTGCCGGACAGTTCGATTTGCCCATCAATCCAGTTTACAACGCGATCGATAACCTCGATACGCCTGGACGCAAGATCAGTCTCCTGGCTCAGATGATAGTCGAGCATCTGTTTGGAAAGATGCTGTTTCGTCCAGAGCTGCTTCGCTGTATAGCGAGAAAATGGGCTGGGACGCATAGCAATGTCATGAATAAATTCGTACATAATAAAACCCTTCGAAGCCATTTGGCTTCATAGTTCTTTGTTGGATGTTTTGGATTTTTGACGGGAAATGGATAGTCGCCAGCCAGTGGCTTTTGCTCAGCAAAATCAGCTGCGTTCTTCCCGCTTATGTAGATTAGGCATTCATAATGGAGCCATTCTATGCCAGAAGAGTGCATTCGTAAACACTAATACTTGATTGGATTACGCACACTTCTTATGGCGACTAACAAAGAGATCAGATCATCTAATACTTAATGCACTGTGCAGACCATACAGGGATCGAATGATCGAACAATATGCTGTACTGAGACAGGTTCCTGTTCCCCTGCCCGGAGCTTGGCCCCCTGCAAGGCCAGCTCAAGCGCACCAGGTTGACCTTTGGCATCCCGGGGTGAGAAGTTCCAGGTGGTCGGAGCAACAATCTGATAGTTGAGAATACGTCCGTTGCGGACTCTTATCCAGTGCCCCAGACTGCCCCGTGCCGCTTCCACCAAACCGGCCCCCTGTGCTTCCTGTGGCATTGCCGCATGGTCACAGAAGGGCTCCTTTGGCTGGATCTGTCTGACCCAGGACTCCATCAGGAGCGTCACCCGGGCAATCTCCAGCAATCTGGCAATCACCCGGTTCTTCACATTACCGCCGCTTTGGCTCACCAGATCCCTGATCAAGGGATGACCATCCACCTGCTGACGGGCCAGGGCACCGACCTCCACTACCTTGCCATCCAGCCTGGGCGCCTTGCACCAGCTGTAAGCCTGTTCAATCTCCGCATCCGGCAGTGTGACACCTTCGAAGGGATGCTTGGGTGTATTCTGATACCCCATCCAACTATGGCTGATATCTTCGGTGATCAGCGTACTATCAAGGGGTTCGAGCTCTCTTTCCCAGACGCCCTGTGCAAAGCTGTAACTGCCACTGAGTTGATAGGCGCCGTAACTCATAAAACGGTCTTCAGCCTGTCCCAGCTTATCCAACTCAAGCTGTTCTGCCACTTCGAGAAAGGCTCTGAAATCACTCCGATCTACCGGATGCTCGGCAGACCAGGCCTGCAGGGCTTCAGCACTATCCAGTGAGACGATATTTTCGAGGCTATCGCCAAACAGCTGAGATTCCAGAAACCGGCGGAAACCGAACAGAATCGCCTGCAGTCTCGCCTTCTCCTGCATCTCGATCGAGCGGCTCACCCCGCCCGGTTGAATGGCTAAACTGTGTGGCCACTTGCCTGCCATCAAGCCCATCAGGTGCATGAACTGGGCGCGTGCTGCCAACATCTCTCTGGCGGCACTCCCGGTCTGTGCACGGAAGCGGCTGGCGATCTGCTCGTACCAGGGCTCACTGCGGTAGGTTTCTCGGGCAAAGTCGGGCATGAAAAAGAGATAGAAGTGGGTCAGGTGATCCGCCACATTCTCGTTGGCCAGAATCAGGTTGATTGCCAGGTCTCCGTTTTCAGGCAGGGTGACACCGGTCAATTGAGCCAGTGCCCGCGCTGCGGCCACCGATTGGGATACCGAGCAGATACCACAGATCCTGGGGGTGTAGACCAGCGCATCAGCAGGCTCTTTACCCTGCAGGATCTGCTCGAAGCCACGGTAGAGCGATGAAGAGACCTGGGCCGAAACCACCTGGTCGGACTCGATCTCCAGCTCAACCTCCAGATCTCCCTCGACCCGATTGAACGGGCCCATGATGCGTCGAGTCACGTCTTCTCACCTGGTTTTCGACTTGGCGGTACCCGGATATGATCGGCCACCGCGTTCTCTTTCAGACGTTTCGGGGTCGCCGCTTTCGCCAGTGAAGCCAGCGCGACAAACCAGGCCTTGGGCATGTCGGTGGGCAGACCGACCGGTATTCCGGCGATCTTTGGAGTTTCGGTAAACGGATGCCCCGGCTCTTCAAAACCCGGTGCGGTACAGTTGATACAGGCATAGCCGCCCCGCAGACAGGAACCCTCGCCATTCCACAGGCGGGTATTGCAGTCCGCATGAGCCTGGGTACCGAGGCAGCCCATATGCTCCATCATGCAGCCCAGGTCGGAGGACTTCTCCGCACTCGCCTTGTATTCATAAAACTCATTGCGTGGACAACCGTGATGGACCAGGTGATCCGCATAGCTTCGTGGCCGTCCCACGTGATCCAAGTGTTGCTGTTGCAGTTCCCCGCAGGCCAGTTGCACCAGGGTCTCACTGACCCAGTTGGGATGTACCGGGCAACCGGCGATGTTGATCACCGGCAGACCCGACTCGTCACTGAAGCTTTCACCCAGCAAGCCCCCCTTCTCATGTTCGTCGTACTGCAGACCACAGGACTCACTGGGATTGTTACCGGCGGCGGTAATACCACCATAGGCGGCACAACTGCCCACTGCGATCACATGGCCGGCGACCTTGGCCAACCGCTCGATCCACTGCATCATCGGCTGGCCGGTTCCGGCAAAGCGGTGAAACTTTCCGCTACCGTTCGGACCACAAACCACGGAGCCCTCCAGACAGAGCAGATCCAGCCTAACCTCTCCATCGAGAATGCTCTGCAGCAACTCAATCAGTTCACTGCCGCTGGCTTCGCTGAGAGAGGGGTGCCAAAGCACATTGATGCCGGCACTCTCCAGCAGGGTAAACAGATCCGGCCCCTCGGCACACAATAGAGAGAGGGTGCATCCACCACACCCACCGGATTGCAGCCAGAGCAGATTGAGTGACGGCTGATCACTCATTGTCAACTCCATTCAACGGCAGCTGCAGGGTAAAGATGGCTCCCCCTTGCGGGTGGTTGTCCGCTTGCAGATCCCCGCCCATATCCCGTGCCAGACCATAACTGATATAGAGCCCCAGACCGGTGCCTTTGCCCACCGCCTTGGTGGTAAAAAATGGATCGAATATCTTTTTCAGATCGGATTTCGGAATCCCCGGCCCCGCATCCCTGACCGTAACTGAAACCTGGGTTTGAGCTTTGCTGCAACCAATAACCAGCTTGGAATCCTGCTGCTCCATCACATCGATGGCGTTTTGCAGCAGATTGATCAGGATCTGATGAACCTGTCCCTGTCGCCCAATGATCTGCAGATCACCCGGCAGATCACAGACAATATCCAGCTTCTCTCTGGCGGCCTTCACCACCCAGTGAACAGCGGTCTTGATGACCTGGCCGAGATCGAAACGTTCTGGCTTCTCCTTCTGCACCCCGGAGTAGCGACGCAGGTCGAGTACGATATTACTGATTCTTTCAGCCCCTTCCATGGTGCCATCGATCAACGGCCCCATGTCCGACTCGATGCGATCGATGCGAAAATCCTCCCGCAACTTT
>JAKSBX010000079.1 GCA_022360905.1 Chromatiales bacterium | reverse complement strand
TGCTTCATACCACTACTATTAATCTGGCAATGTGTTTTCATGGGTGACTGTAAAATCTCGATGATATTGCTCAATATATTTCGAATTATCTAGAAACTTGAAACAATCACTATTGAGTGTTATCTTTAAATCATGGAAACAGAACTCGCAGCAAAAAGACTCGCCGAGCTTGGTCATATCACTAGATTGGGTATTTTTCGTCATCTAGTTAAATGTGGCCCTGATGGATGCCCGGTTGGTAATTTGCAGCAGATTCTAGATATACCTGGATCGACTCTGTCTCACCATATCAGTCGGCTGGTTTCAGCTGGTTTGGTTGAACAGCATCGTGAAGGGAGGATTCTCCATTGCATCCCTAAATATGATGCATTGGATGAGACTATTGCATTCCTGACTGATGAGTGTTGTTCAGGAAAGTGTTCCATTTAAAAAATTTACTTATATATTTCGAATATTCTAGAATTATAGGGAGTCATCATGTCACCTGAGCTGCTACAAAAAATCATTGATACGATGATTTATGCCTTTCAGTTATTTGCTGAACTCGCATTGTTGTTTGTCTTTATCAGTTTTCTGGTGGGGGCATTAAATGAATGGTTACCTGCCGAAAAAACACGTCATTATCTTTCATCACGTCATGGCCGTGGCTATTTTATTGGAGCACTGATTGGTAGTGCGACACCCTTTTGCAGCTGCTCGACCGTACCTCTAACGCTTGGCTTATTAAAATCAGGCGCTGGGTTCGGGCCTACCATGACCCTTTTGTTTACTTCACCATTGGTTAACCCGATTATTCTTAGTCTGTTTTGGTTTACGTTTGGAATTGAGTTAACGCTACTCTATAGCGTTATGGCACTGAGCATGGCAATAGGTGTTTCATGGTTGATGGATCGAGGCGGATTTGAGAACTACCTAAAACAGGACCTTATTACTGGCAGGTCTACACCAAGTGATACCTCTTCCATTCAGGCGGAAAACACTTGCTCAAGTGGAAACTGCAACATACCTATACCACAGCCTGAACAAGCCCAATGCTGTTCATCATCACCTAGTGAGCCTATAGTTGTAATGCTTGATGCAGATGGCAGTGCATCGGCATCACCTTCAATGCCTGAAAATAGACCCTTGATGAGAAAAGCTATGCGTCTGGCTAAAGAAGCCGTTTCGCAGTTCAACACCTTTTTACCACACGTTATTATCGGTGTGCTGATAGGCGCATTTGCACATGGCTTTGTGCCCGATGAATGGCTGGTTAAATATGCCAGTGAGGAAAACCTATGGGCAATACCACTTGCTGCAATCATTGGTGTTCCTCTGTATGTAAGAGGCTCAACCATGATACCTATTGCTGCGACACTAACTGCCAAAGGTATGGGTATAGGTGCCGTTATTGCCTTGGTGATTGGCGGTGCCGGGGCTTCATTGCCTGAAATGATCATGCTCAAGCGCATGTTTCACTGGCAGATACTTGTAGCCTTTTTATTTTCAGTATTTAGTATAGCCATTACCACTGGCTATATGGCTCAGTATTTGATTTAGAATTGATCTGATCTAAACAACCTCTGTCACTCCTGCCTGCAAGGCAGTGACGGAATAACCAATAAATCCCAAGAATATTCACAACTCATAAAAATGGAGAAAAATCATGATTAGGAACAGTAAGCTTTTATTGGCTGTAATGCTTTTCATATTAGCCACAATGCTTTTCAGTGCATCGATTCGCGCAGAACAAGTACTAAAAACAGAAAAACTTGCGCCAAATGTCTATGCTCTGATTGGCCCCCTTACTGACCGCGACCCTAAAAACCTGGGTAACAACGCCAACTTTGGTGTCATCGTAACGGATGACGGTGTCGTGCTGGTTGATCCAGGTGCGACAATCAAGGGTGCACAGATGATTCATAATGCAATCAAAAAAGTGACCGATCAACCGGTGAAGTGGGTAATCAACAGTGGTGGTCAGGATCATCGCTGGATGGGAAATGGCTATTTTAAAAAACTGGGTGCAACAATCATTGCAAGTGAAAAAGCCGTTGCCGATCAAAAAGCCAGAAAGGAATCTCAATGGGATAGACTTTGGGGGTTAATTGGAGAACAAGGTCTGGAAGGCACAAGTTTCACATATGCCGATCAAACTTACACCAACGAGAAAATTTTGCAGGCAGGCAATACTCGAATTGAAATCTATCATGCCGGACAAGCCCATACACCTGGGGACAGCTTTGTTTGGCTACCCGAAGTTAAAGTCGTGTTCAGTGGAGATATTGTCTATATGGACCGTATGTTAGGTGTTGGCTCAATGTCTGCTCATAAAAGCTGGATCACCGCTTTTGAAGCGATGGCAGAAAAACAGCCGCAGATAGTTGTTGGAGGACACGGCAATCCTGCGTCTCTTTCAAAAGCCAAAGCAGATACCTACGATTATCTTGTATTTCTCAGAGAAACCGTATCAAAGTTCCTTGATGAAGGAAACAGTCTCGAAGATATTGGGAAAATCGATCAGTCCCGATTTAGCTACCTGAAAAACTTTGATTCACTTAAAGGCCGCAATGCCCAGCGAGTGTTTGAAGAACTCGAGTGGGAGTGAGAATCCGAGTGTTGCTGATTGCGACGATATCAACACACTATTAACCCGGCAACCAAATAGTTTAACGTTCAGGGCTTCAAACACACTCTTGATCAAGGCATGGCTCGTAGAGAAGGGTTGTTCGCTTGTCAAGAGCCATAACCCTGAGCAAGGATCTGGTTGACGCCCCTAACTATCCAAAAACTGCAGACAGGCCACATTGATTACCCCCCTCCCAGCTCGAGTGCGATTTGTCGTGCGGCGCTGAAGTCGCTCTTACCGCTACCCAGCTTTGGGATATGCGCCACTTTGATCAACTTTGTCGGCAGCATCAGTGGGTTGAGTCCGACCGAATGGATCAGTGATTTCAGCTCACTGTTCTCCATCTCACCGCTGAAGAGTAAGACAACCCGCTCACCCTTCTTGTTATCCGGCAGCGTGGTGGCCAACACCTCCACATCTTCATCTAGTTGCTCTGAAATAGCACGCTCCACCGCACCCAGACTCACCATCTCACCACCGATTTTGGCAAATCGTGAATAGCGATCCACAATCGTCAGAAAGCCATCCTCATCCAAGTGGCCTTTGTCACCAGTCTTGTACCAGCGTATCCCATCCTGTTCGAGGATCACCTCGTTGGTCTTTGTCGGATTATTCAGATAACCAAGCATCACTTGCGCCCCACCGAACAGAATCAACCCGTCTTCACCGGCCTCCAAGGGAGCCAGGGTATCCGGGTCGACCACCCGAAAACTGCCTCCGGGTAACGGCTGACCAACGGTACCAGGTTTGTTACCGACTTCTGCCCGCAAGCTATTGGGATGAACTCGATTGGGAATATTGACACTCGCCACCGGCGTTGTCTCTGTCGCACCATAGCCTTCATAGATCGGTTTACTGAATTTCAGACTGAAGGCATCACGGACCTCCGGCTGAAGTTTTTCCGCACCGGCGACCACCACTCTCAACGATTCCAGCATGACACCGTCAATCTTGCGATTGCGATTGAACAGACGCAGGAAGGTGGAGGTGGCGCACATCACAGTGGCCTTATGCTTTGCCACGGCCTTGGCAATATTCAACACATCGGTGGGATCAGGATGGGTTACTGCCGGCAAGCCCTCCACCAATGGCATGAGACTGGTGACCGTTAAACCGAAAGCATGAAACAGGGGCAGACTGGCAACTACCCGATCCTCAAGACGGGTATCCAGCAGATCCGAGACCTGGCGTATGTTCGCCATGATATTGCGGTGGCTGAGCATAACCCCTTTCGGCAAACCTTCGCTGCCACTGGAAAACAGAATTGCAGCTGTGGATTCGGTCTTGACCCGACGGCTGAAAAGCTGACGGATCAGCCACGCGGGCAAAAGCCTTACTGCCAGCAGCGTCATCAGCTTATTCAGGCTACTGATCTCATCTTTCAAATCTTCCAGGTAGTAGACCTTGACCCGCTCCAGCATCGGTTGCAGATCAATGCCTCGTTGTTCGAGTTTGCGTACAAAACGACGAGAGGTGTAGATACTGCGCAGGTCCGCCTGATCAACAGCACCATGGAGTGCATCCAGACTGGCTGTGTAGTTGAGATTGACCAGAGTCTTGCCTTGTAGCAACACAGCCATGTTGGCCATGATCCCGGCACTGCTGGTTGGCAGCAGCAGCCCGATATTCTGCTCAGGGCTGCGTTTTCCGATTAGGCGGGAAAGTGCGATGGCCCCAGTCAATGCCTTGTAGCCACTCAACCCGGTATCACCAAGCGCATCCACCAGGCACAACCGGTTACCTGTACGCTTCACCCGATCGATCCAAGCATGATGGATGGGCTGGAGCTTTTCAGTGTAACGTTGCCAAGTTGTAATGGAGAGATCGAAAACCCGTTGCTTCACCTCATGGGCCTTGCTCTCTATCGGCATCGGTTTACCGAAGGCAAGAATGATCTCACGACGAGCCCAACGATTATGCAACCTTTTCAGGCCCTCATTGGCACGGGAAAAACGGCTGCCCCAGAGCCCACGCAGATAGAATGGCAGGATCGTCGCCTCGACACCATCGACGGCCTTTTCAAATCCGCTTTTAAAACGACCCAGCTGACCACTGCTGCTGATGGCCCCTTCGGGAAACAGACAGACCACCTCGCCTGCCGAGAGCAGTTGATTGATCTTTTGCAGCGCCTTGTGACTGGAAGTTCCGCCAGCGATGGGTATGACACCGACCATATCCATGAAGGGTTTCAGATACCAGCGCTTATAGATGTCACGATGCATGACAAAACGAACCGGTCGCGGAGAGGCGATCTGAATTATCGCCCAGTCGAGCCAGCTGATGTGGTTGCCGAGCATCAATACCCCACCTTCCGCCGGCAGGTGCTCGAAACCTTCGATAGCAATCCGATAACGCCCGGCAAACAGGCGCGCGATGGTAAAACGTACCAGTGAATGGGGCAATTGGTAGACGGTGTAGAGAGTGCCAATGAGCGCAACGATGGTCAGCAGATGAAACAGCTCAACACTGTTACTACCCTGATAGGCGAACAACACGGTCAGCGTCAGAAATCCCAGCATCACCAGATTGTGTACCCAGTTGTTGCCGGCGAGAATGGTTCCCATGCGTTGCTGCGGGGCATGAAACTGAATCAACGCATTCAGCGGAACGATAAACAGTCCGCCGGCGGTACCAATAAATATAAAATCCAAGGCCAGGCCCAGGTTTGTCTGCAACACCGGGATCAGGGCCACACCGATCACCACACCGAGTGCACCCAGGGGGATCAGACCGGTTTCGATATGTCGGCGTGAAAATCGAGCGGCAAGTATCGATCCCAAAGCGATACCGATACCGGAACAGGCCAGGATACCCTGGATGACAATCGTATTGTTCTGCTCCAATACCGCTTTGGCATAGGCAGGAAAGGCCGCCAACAATACCTGTGAGATGCCCCAGAAGGTGGCCAGGCCTACGATCGAAAGACGTATTCCTCGCTTCTCCGTTAGCGCCTTTAGGTTTTCCCGTAAATAGCGCCCTTTGCCATAGCGTTTCCAGTCGAATTCTGTTTCTACGGGCTTTGCCATAGTTGGCAAGCGAAAGGTCAGCCAGAACTCAACCAGCGAACAGGCCACCAGAAGCCAGCCCAAAGGGGCGATCTGCTGCAGGATCTCACCTCCATCCTGATAAGTTACCCCCCTTAATCCCGTCTCAAACAACCAGGAAAAGATAAACACACCCAACAGAATGGCCGCGATGGTTACGGCCTGAACCGCACCATTCGCGGTGGCCAGTTGTGACTTACCGGCCAACTCCTTGATGTAGCCATATTTGGCTGGTGAATAGAAGGCACTCTGTACAGCCAGCAGGAAGGTCATAAAAAAGGCAAATTCGAACCAACCTGCATAGTAACTGGCAGTGATCACCAAGGTCAGGATTACCGCCGCAGCCGCACTCACCCTCATCACCTTGGGTTTCCGGTAACGATCTGAAATAAAACCAGCCGGAGTAAATAGCATCAGGGCCGGCAACAAGATGAGCCCGTTAACAATGGCCGTCAGGATGATCTGAAGCTCGCCATCATAGGTCTTGAACACACTGTTCTGAATGATGATCTTATGGCCCAGGTCGACAAAAGCGTTGATGAAGGCTACCAACAGGTAGGGGATGAATCCGTTGATTCGGCTGAGTTTTTCCATGACACACTCCCTGGTGTTTATTTTTTCCGTAAATTAGCCATTTGTTTCACAATAAGATACCCTTTTAATATTCGAATCGTTATTTAGACCCATTAGTATCTTTTTTTAATACCTTTACAATCATGGCGCAGACACTACAACTGATTGACACCCTGAAACGAACCCTCAAGGCTCACGGACTGACCTATGCGGATGTGGCTCAGCATCTGGATTTATCCGAAGCGAATGTCAAAAGGTTATTTGCCAAACGCCGCTTCACCCTGGAACGCCTGGACCAGGTCTGCCAACTGATGGAACTGGAAATCTCCGACCTGGTGCAGGAGATGAATGAGCGGACAGGTGCCATGGCAATCTCGGAACTCAGCCTAGATCAGGAGGCGGAGATCGCGGGTAATCTGGAATTGTTACTGGTTACGGTTTGTGTGTTGAATCGCTGGACACTGGATGAGATCGTAGCCCGATTCCACATCTCCGAACACAGATGCATTCAGCACCTGGCCAAACTCGACCGCTTAAGGTTGATTGAGCTTCTTCCGAAAAACCGGGTGAAACTGCTCATCGCACGTAACTTCAAGTGGCAGGAAAATGGGCCGATTCAACGCTTCTTCCAGGAGAAGATCGAAGCTGAGTTTTTTGCCTCCCGATTTGATCATGTCAATGAAAGACTGATCGTAATGAACGGCATGCTGGCCGAAAGCTCAAATCAGGTATTCCAGCGTAAAATGGAGCACTTGGCGAGAGAGTTCGATGAGTTGAATGATGATGACGCAAAGCTGCCCCTGGATGATCGGGACGGCACAACACTGGTGATTGCAATGCGTCCCTGGTCTTATGGATTATTCGATGATTTACGTAAGGCGGATGCGAAAAATCAAAAAAACAGGCGGAAGAGCAGATGACTGTTTCAGGCTGATACCCCCCGCCATTGCAACAGTTGTTAGTTTAGAGGCAATGACATTTCAATACGCTTACCCCCATATTTATGAACTGAGTCATGAGCACGAATGGTCACGGTTTTTACTCCAATGGGAATAACAACTCCAGATAGGACCCGGGTAAATGGTTGCTCTTTAACATGGGGGTGATGCAGTGTCCTTGTACCAATAATCCCTCCCTTTTCATCCAATACCTCCCATCTGTTTGCATAATGATCCCAACCACTATCCTGATGTTGTACAGTCACAGAAAAATCATAGAGGTTAGATCCCCGCTTACGCACCTCCACATTGACCACATCCGCCTCCCCAGCATGAGCCGATGAAAAAGCAACGATAAAAAGTGTCAAAAGGATCAGGCTTTTCTTCATGATAAGTACCATATCGTTTTCCAATCTGTTTTGTAACCTAAATCCTGGTGAAAGTCACAATGATCGAGTATCCGGTTTAAACAAAACAGCTGTCGATACAGAATAAAAACATGCTGGATGTCGACAAATATCAGTAAATCCGCCCTGCACCGATCAGTCGTTTGTTCCAATAGGCCTCTTCCAGTGAGGCATCGGCGACCCGTTTCTTAGAGGTAGAGGCGTGAATAAATCGTCGATTACCTACATACAAACCAACATGTGACAGTTTCCTGGAGTTGATCCGAAAAAACAGCAGATCACCTGGCTGTAGATCCTCCATGGAGATTCGTTCGGAGGCTCGGTATTGACCCTCTGTTGTTCTGGGGATCGATTTACCCATTTGATGATAGGCATAATGGATAAGACCGCTGCAATCGAATCCTTCAGGGGTGACTCCGCCATAACGATAGGGTTTACCTTTGAGTTTCTCAGCAATAGCCACGACCGGATGCCTTTGTGGAAATTCTATCTGCTCTGTTTCTACCTTTGATTGCTGTCTGCTGCTTGACTCTGGATCCGCTACGGTTGCACAACCAGCTAACAGTAGCACAACCATCACCATCGAGCATAAGAGTGAACCCGGCAAGTAGCCGAACT
>JAKSBX010000149.1 GCA_022360905.1 Chromatiales bacterium | reverse complement strand
CCTCTGGGCAGTTACTATCTGCGTGAGGAATCAGACCGGCCGATCATCCTGATGGGTGGCGGTACCGGGTTTGCCCCGCTGAAGGGTATCATCGAACACGCCTTCCAAATCGGTGTAAACCGCCCCATGCATCTCTACTGGGGCGTTCGCTCCCGTGACGATCTCTATCTGCCGGATCTTCCCGAACAGTGGGCTGCACAATACCCCAATTTCAGCTACACCCCCGTACTTTCAGAACCGGATACGGATTGGCAGGGAAGATCGGGCTGGGTGCATGAAGCGGTAATCGAAAACTATCCCGACCTGAGCGCCCATGAAGTCTACATGAGCGGCCCACCACCGATGATCCAGGCCGGCAAGGAGACCTTTCTCGCCCACGGCCTCTCCGATGAAAAGCTCTATTCAGATTCGTTTGAGTATGGCGCCGCGGCGGTCGCCGCTAAAAGCTCTTAACCCCCTGATCAATGAGTACAATGGCCCACTAGGGCCTGTTATTGGGGTTGTCTGATATAGGCAATCGAGTCATCGTAGACCACGACCTTGTTACGACCGGTTCGTTTGGCCTGATAGAGGGCCAGGTCTGCCCTAACCACAAGATCATGGTAACTCTTATCCCCGTCATCGATGGTACTGACACCAATACTGACGGTTACGGGGACCACACTATGCTCATCTTCGTAGATTTCATCGGCAACCATTGTGCGGATATAAGAAGCTAAGAACTGTGCGCCTTTTGCATCGGTTTCCGGCAGCAATAAGAGGAACTCTTCTCCGCCGTAACGAACCAGAATATCCTGCCCCCGAATGACATTATTCAGTAAATTCACCACATGTCTCAGCACCTCATCACCAACGGTGTGCGTATGGGTGTCATTGATCGTTTTGAAGTGATCCAGATCGAGCATCAATACCGACAGTTTTCTGCTGAAGCGTTGAGCACGATGAAATTCTCGTGTACCGGCAATCTCCAGTTCCCGCCGGTTAGCCAGCCCGGTGAGGGCATCCGTAGCGGCAAACTGCTCCAGTTTTCGAAAAGCCAGCTTCTTCTGTACTGCATTTCTGGCAAAAAACAGGCTGATCATCGCTGAGACGATGAACAGCAGCAGGTAGGCGATGGTCGCCACAAACAATCGCTTCAGCGTCAATTCATCCAGTTTGCTTTTCGAGATATGTGAGAGATAAATCCAATAGAGTTTACCCAACTGATTATGATCGGGGTTATTCAGAAATTCGATATTTTCAAGGGTACCCTGTCTGGCCAGATCAAGCGGATAGGTCCTTTGAAATACAAACAAGCCTTGTTCGGAATAAAAGGAGCCGCTTTCCATGGTGTTAATGGCAGACCAAACATCTGGTCGCTCACTCCTGAAGGTCTCTTCCCTGCCATACATAAACCCCCATAACTGCTCCTCAGGCTTGCCCAGTATCCAATAACCATCATGATTCAACATCACACCCTGTCCGACTAATCCGGAAAAGATCTGTTCAATCCGTCGCAATATCTCATTCGGGTCATAATTGATAATCAATACCCCGCGTTTTTTCCCATAGCCATCCACAACCGGTGTAGCAAAACGGATCGTCGGCTGGGTGGGTTGCTCGATAACGCCTTTCTCAACATTCAGGTCCAGCGGCGATATATAGATCGCGCCCGGACTGAGCTGAAACGCTTCCTGGAAGTAGTAACGATTTCGCTTGTTCTGCAATTCGAGGCGGGGCACAATTTCCTGTTCACCATCCCGATTGTTGACTCTTACCACCTCCATACCCTGGTCATTCAGATAACGTATCTGCATATACTTTGGTTTTCTGCGTGCAAACAGAGAAAACTCCCTTGCGACACTGACCCAGTTTTTTAGGTTTTCGTTATGCAGATATTTTCGCAGTACCTCCCCCTCCGCAAGCACGAACAGATCAGAAAGCTTCTGCACAAAGATCAAGGATGTGAGTTGACTGGCGCTATTCAGAGCGGACTCTTCCCGAATCATCGCCGTTTGCAATTCATACTTTTCCGTCTGGCTGGAAAAAATATAGAAGATGCTGGTTAAGACGATCGAAACCGGTGTAAACAACCACAGAAAACTGATCACCAACTCCCGTTTAGCCGAGAAGCGATTCTGATCTTCCGTTACTTCTCCAATGGACTGTTGAGCTAAATCAGTCTCGATTTTTCTACTCACGATGACGCTCTAACCAGATAATTGTCACGGTTCGTAGCCTGGATATCGGCGAGCTGCTTGACCACCACACGGCGCAGCCGAGCGACGATCTGAGAATCGATGCGGCCTGGAGCATCCCGCCCTTCTCGCCTATGGCATAAGAAGCCATTTTCATAGATTGCCCAGCCGTGCTCAATGTCACCATCAGAAAAATGTGAAGCCGCCCTTTCCTCGACCAGTTCCGAGGTAATCCAACCGCTGCAAACTGAATAGTTCAGCCGTATCCTGGCAACAAAAAGCAAGCAAACGGTAAATGGATTTAAGCTCGTCACAATTGACGTTGACCTCGAGGATCGATGTTTGAAAAGTGTGCTGCGACAACCGGCAGGTCATTTCCACCATTTATTGGACATTGTTATATAAAACCCTGAGGTCATCAAGGTCTATTAGCAATTGCTAAAAACTGTTCCACAGGGTGGCTGCAAAAGAGAATCCGATACTTGATTTAAAGCGGTCAGAGCAGTGATTGCTAGAAGGGCAGATCAGGCGGGGCACGCAAAGCGCCGTTTACCACCTCAAAACGCGAATGAATCCCATAGGGCCAGGTAAGAAGAATCCAGGCGACCCTAATCTATCGGTTTGATATCGGCGATGGAGTCGTCATAGACCACGACCCTGTTACGACCGGTTCGCTTCGCCTGATAGAGGGCCTGATCGGCCCTGATCAGGATCTCATGATAACTCTTATCCCCAGCCTCGATGGTGCCAACCCCAATGCTGATGGTAACAGGAATTCTGACATGCTCATTTTCGTAGGCATTGTCCGCTACCAGTGCACAGATCCTCGATGCCAGAAATTTTGCGCCTTTTTCATGGGTTTCAGGCAACAGCATCAGAAACTCCTCGCCCCCATATCGAAATAGGATATCCTGTCCCCGGGTCACATTAGCCAGAATATCCACCACATGCCGCAACACCTCATCCCCCATGGTGTGGTTATGGGTGTCATTGATCTGTTTGAAGTGGTCCAGGTCGAGCATCATCACCGACAGCTCTCTGTTGAACCGTTGGGCGCGACGAAACTCTCGCTCCCCAACCTTCTCCAGCTCCCGTCTGTTGGAGAGGCCGGTGAGGGCATCGGTGGTGGCGAATTCCTTCAGCTGCCGGTAGGCCAGCTTCTTCTGCACCGAATTCCTGGCGAAAAAGAGGCTGATCAACGCTGTGACAAAGAACAGCATCAGGTAGGTGGCTGCCGCCACGACAAGGCGC
Organism: Chromatiales bacterium; assembly: GCA_022360905.1. Taxonomy (GTDB): domain Bacteria; phylum Pseudomonadota; class Gammaproteobacteria; order Chromatiales; family Chromatiaceae; genus Thiodiazotropha. The sequence continues at coordinate 15,961 of JAKSBX010000149.1, read as the reverse complement.
TTTAAGGTCAGCTCATCGATCTTGTTTTTCGATATATGAGAGAGATAGATCCAGTGGCGCTCTCCCACCCGTCGTTGGCCAGGCTCCTCCAGCTCACTGAACTCGATATTCTCCAGTGTACCCTGCTTACTCATATCCATTGGGTAGGTTTTCTGGAAAACAAACAGCCCGTCATCGGAAAAGAAGGAGCCTTTATCACTCGATTCCATGGCCGACCAGACTTCCGGATGATCATCTTTGAAGGTCTCCTCACGGCCGTACATGAATCCCCACAGCTCATCTTCCGGTTTACCCAGCAACCAGTAACCGTCACTATTGAGCATCACAGCCTGACCCAGCCTGGTAATAAAGATCTCTTCAATCCGTTGCAACAGCTCATCCGGGTCGTAGTTGATAATGAGCACACCACGCTTCTCCCCATAGCCATCCACCACCGGTGTGGCAAAGCGAATGGTCGGCCTGATCGGCTGCTCGATGACACCCTTCTCCACATTCAGGTCCAGCGGGGATATATAGATGGCACCTTGATTGAGCTGATAGGACTCCTTGAAATAGTAGCGTCCACTCTTATCCTGCAGCTGACTGCGTGGCACGATCTCCTGTTCACCTTCAAGGTTGTTGATTCGTATGATCTCCATACCCTGATTATCCAGATAACGTATCTGCATATACTTCGGTTTTCTGCGGGCGAACAGGGAGAACTCTCTGGCCACCCTGACCCAGTTCTTCAGATTCTTCTCATGCAGATAGGCCCTCAGCACCTCCCCCTCTGCCAGCACGAACAGATCGGAAAGTTTCTGTACAAAGATCAACGAGGTGAGCTGACTGGCATTGTTCAGGGCCGCCTCTTCACGGATCAGAGCGGTTTGCAGCTCATATTTTTGTGTCTGATTGGAAAAAGCATAAAAGATACCGGCCAGGATGAGCGACACCGGGATGAACAGCCAAAGAAAACTGGTGACCAGTTCCCGCCGCTCAGAGAATACACTCGGTTCCTCCGCCTCTGTCTCAACAGGGCGTGACCTCAAATCGACATTGGAGGAATCATTCACGTTTGCGATCTTTCCAGGTCATTGAGGTGCTTTTGTCTGCATCCGGCGCCATTCGGGAGACGTAGTCTGCCAGCGCTTCGAAATCCCGCTGGTCGAAGTCGCGGATTATTTTCATCATCTGCTTATTGGCATTTCTGCGTTTGCCATTCTGGATCCACTTCAACTGACGCAGCAGATAGTGATAGTGCTGCCCCTGAATCAGCGGATAGGCCTTCTCTGCTTCACCCTCTCCCCGCTTGCCATGACACTCGGTACAGTTGTCCCGGTAGAGACGTTTGCCATGGGCCAGATCATCACCTGGCCCCTTGCCCGTTGCACTGGTCATTTTAAGACGCTCGATATAGGCTGCGACATCGGCGATTGCCTGCACGCCGCCGATCTCTTCAGGAATCGCAAACGGGTACATGGAGGGATTGTCGCGGTTGTTGGCGCGGATATCGGCCAGCTGTTTGATCACCACACTACGGTGTTGTCCTGCAATCTGTGGATAGGCACCGTTCGGGGTTCCCCAGCCTTCTGGCATATGGCAGATAGCACAGCTTTCATAGATCGTCTGGCCACGACGATAATCGCCCTCAAGCAGCAGTGCAGCTGCTCCCTCATCCTCATCATCGGAGGCATTCCAGCCAGCGAAGGTGGAAAAACTGAGAAAGGCTGCTAGGTAAGGAAAGAGTATGGCTGGCAGCGGAATTGAGTAAGTCAATTTTGACAATGCCCTCGCGGAACTTTGCACGTTAAAAGACCAACAACTCCTTTTGCGTGATATAGGGTTTGTTTGCCTGGTATCTGCGCAGGCTAACAGGGTTCAAATACTAATTCTAACTCACAAAACCCTACAATTCATAGAACTATAGGGCCCGTCAGCAGGCCCTAGTTTGCAAAAGTTCAAACATTTTCTACCACAGAAGGCGGCCGGACCGAATCCGTACTCTGACTCAACGCCGGTCGTACAGCGATTGGCGGCAATGAACGTTGCGGCTCTTCATGCGCCAGGCCAAGCCCTGAACGAAAGCACTGCATCGCCTTGTCCGTCTCCCCCAGACGCTCCAGCAGCACCCCCAACTGCTGATATGACTCAGCGGTTGGGGCAATAGCGATACTCGCCTCGAGATAGCTGCGCCCTTTGCCCCACAGCTTGTTCTGCAGGGAGAGTCTGGCCAGCGTAAGCAGCAAAGTCGGATCCTCAGGATGCTGCTTTAACCAGCTCTCCGCGGTGGCAAGCTGATGGGACGGATCGGCCAGCTCGATCTGGCCATACAGGGCAACCAGCTCACCCGACCACTCACGCTGAATTGAGCTGACGATCAACGGCTCCACCCTGGAACCGGCATCCAGTGCCATCATATAACGGGAGTAGTCGAGCAGCATGGATTGCTGCTGGCGGACAGCTTTGGGAATGATCTGCCAGTAGCTGACCAGAGTACTCAGCTGGGTCGATTCCTGTTTCAGGCGCTCACCATAGACCCGCCCCTCCAGGCTCTGGAACTCTTGCTCGTTGATCACCCGGCGACGCTTCAGCTCAGGCAGCATCTCCTCCAGTTTTTGCCACTCTCCCAGGTTTTCATAGAGCTTTTTCAGCAAGGTCATTACATAGCTGTGTTTCGGGGAGAGGGAGCGCACATGCATCAGAGTAGCCAGTGCCTGCTCATATTGCTGATGAGCCAATTGCAATTCCGCCTGAGTTAAACCAACCGCCACATCAGCAGAAGGCATGCTCTCATGGGCCAGGTGCAGATAGTCGTCACGCCGCTCATGCTCACCTTGCAGTTGTGCAGCCCTGGCTGCGGCCAGATAGTTCAACAGCGGCGTTTCCGACTGAGTTGCGAAGCGGGTCAGATGCCGCTCAGCTACCTTCCAACGACCTTCAGCCAACTCAACCAATCCCCGGGTGAGGGCCTGCTGGGCTTTCAATACCCGCCGCTTCTGCCGCCAGCTGGCAATTCTAAGCGGCATACTCCAGATATGAATTGCACTTCTGATCATTACGTACAACAGCGTAAACAGGGCAACCGCAGCCAGCACGAACAGGGCCAGACTACCCTCAACGGTCCATTGACCGTAACCGATCAAGACATAGCCGTTATCCTGCTTGACCCAAAGTGACAGCAGCACCGCACCAAGCAGGGCAAAAAAAGCCGCGATAAGGATTCTCACTGCGCGCCTCCCTGGCTCAGTTGCTGGCGCTGTTCCTGCAACACCCGCAACGAGGCTGAGATATCAGGCAATTGAGGGGCGATATTGCGTGCCAGCAAAGCCTGTAACTGACCTTTGAAACCGGCCACGCCAGGATCGTCTGTCAGAAAATAGTCATCAACCCACAGCAGAGCCCCGTTCAGGCTGTCACTGTAGAGGGAGCTATCCTGACCCATCAGCGCCGCTTTGGCGTTCTCCAGCTTAAGGCGTAGATTCTGAACCAGAAAGTAGCGCTGCTCCGGAGGCAACATGGCACTCACCGGTCGATCATGATGACGAATCACCATCATCGATTTAAAACCCTGCCAGAGATCATCGAGGATCTTTTGCAAAGCCAGGCCCTCAGAGTCGGCTACCACAGCTTCCCCGTCGGCCGGTCCCTCGTTGGGGGTCAAGGCAATCCCTTCGTCACGCAAAGGTAGCCGCGCCACCTGGTCGGCCAGGGCAGCCAGCTCGGCACTGATACCCGCCTGATCGACAATCGGCACCGCTTTAAGCTGGGTGATCTCCCGGGCAAGTTGTTCTCGCACACCGGACCAGACGGGATCGCCACTGGCACCGAGCCTCTCATCGGCAGACTTCAGCGCCTCCAGGGCCGTTGAAACGTCTCCCATCAGCGTGACTCGATGATTCGCCACCCGGATCAGATATTCCGCTTCGGCCACCCGCCATTGCCCTTCCCGGCCACCCAGTTTGGTCTGAATCTCAGCCAGGGAGCGATAGAGCTGGGTATCCTGTTTTTTACCCGCCTCTTTGGCCTGTTTGACACGCTCTGCCTGCTGAGCAAGGGCCTGCTGCTGCTCAGTTATTTGCTGCTGTTGCTTGTCGAATGACTCGCGGGACTGCTTCAGGCGTTCTGCAAACTGGCTCTGTTGCTGGTTTGCCGCAGCCAGATCACTATTCAGCTGTTCCAGGGTTGTCTTCATCTCAACCCAATAGCGATAGCCGAATATCAAAGCGACAATCACGGCCAACAGCGACAAGCCGGCTAAAAACAGCGGCAGCCGGGTCGTGGTGGATTGGCTTGAACCCGCTTCCAAAACCTCAACTTCGCCTTCGATCGCCTGCTCGAAATCCTCTTCCCTGTCAGATGATCTGTTATCACCCTGTTGTTGTTCACTCATTGGCTTCTTGAATACCTTCTGTTACCTCTACCAACCACCACAGCATTTCGCCTGACCTCACTTCACCCAGTTGCAGATCGCCTCCATCAATGACCGGTCATCGGCACCGGAGGCTCTGATGATCGTGGTGAAACCCAATCGCTGCGCCTCCTGCTCCATCCGTTCACTGATCACCATCAGCGGTGTCTGTGAGAGCTTTGGCCAGCCTGCCGATCCGAGGATTTCAACCAGGTTCTGTAGTATCTCTCTACTGGTGGTAGTCACCAGCTGAATATTCTCACTCCAGCCTGCCAACAGTGGCTCAATCCGGGGAGTGGGCTTCACCCGCCGATAGACCTCAGCATAACGCACTTTGGCGCCCCTCGCCTGTAACGTATCACCCAACAGGGCTCTGCCTCCCTCACCCCTGACAATCAGGATCTTGAGGTCACCCACATGGTTCAGTTCTGGTAATGATAACAGGCCTTCGCTGTCGTAACCCCGATCAGGTATCAAATCGACACGGATACCGGCCTGTTTCAGCTGTCTGGCCGTCGATGCTCCGACCGCAGCGATAGCGGCATCCGGCAGCTCTGGTCGAGCCAGCAGTTGCAAACCGAAACGGACCGCATTGGGACTGACAAAGATGACCCGATCCCAGCTAGACGCCAGAAGCTTTTGCGCCTGCTGAGGGCTCCGGCAGGGTAAGATCTCAATCGCCGGCAACACGACCGCACGACCATCGCAATCCTCAATCATCCGGGCAAGTTGTTCGGACTGATTCAGAGCCCGGGTAATCAAAACACCACAGCCCCTCAGATCACATTCACCCATAGCTTCAGGGTCAGTTACTGTTTTCTTCGTACAGGGCCTGAAGAATCGAGTCTGCACCCCAATCCAGCAGACGCTCGGCCAACCCGATTCCCATCGCTTCAGCCTCCTCCACGGTACCTTCCACTTCACCACGGATAATCCGACTGCCGTCGGGCTCACCGACCAGCCCCCTCAGCCACAGATTTCCCGACTCCAGCATGGCATATCCGGCGATCGGCACCTGACAGCCACCGTTGAGCCGCTGGTTCATCGCCCGCTCAGCCATCACGCAGACGGCGGTCTCCTGGTGGTGCAGGGGCGCGATCAGGTCATTGACCCGTTTATCGTCGACCCGGCACTCGATGCCGACCGCTCCCTGACCAATCGCCGGCAGACTCTGCTCCGGTCCGATCAGCGCCGTAATACGCGCCTCGAAACCGAGACGAATCAAACCGGCGGCGGCAAGAATGATCGCGTCGTACTCCCCATCGTCGAGCTTGCGCAGCCGGGTATTCACATTACCGCGCAGGGATTTGATCTTCAGGTCGGGACGCTGTTCCGCCAACTGAGACTGGCGACGCAGACTGGAAGTGCCGACGCAAGCCCCTTGCGGCAACTGGTCCAGGTTTTGAAAATTGTTTGAGACAAAGGCATCGCGTGGATCCTCACGGGACATGATCACAGCGAGATGCAGACCAGGCGGCAGATCCACCGGAACATCCTTCATCGAATGCACCGCGATATCCGCCTCATTGGCCATCAAGCCCTGCTCGAGCTCTTTGATAAACAGCCCCTTGCCACCGATTTTCGCCAACGGGGTATCGAGAATCTTATCCCCCTGGGTACTCATGCCCAACAGTTCGACCTGCAATCCCGGGTGGGCCTTTTTGAGTTCCGCAGCGACGTGTTCCGCCTGCCACATGGCCAGGGGTGATTTTCGGGTGGCGATCGTAATAGTTTGGGACATCAACAGAAGACCTCGAAAGTTACCGCAGGACAACTGACTGCCGAGCGGTCGATATATCATGATTTCAGGAAGCTTGAACCAATCACTGGAGGCCGTCAGGCAGCCGTTTACGTCGGTTTCGCGCTTCTCTATAGGAGGCGCCTATGCTAAAGCCTGTCGGATTTTGGCGCAATTTTATTCACCCGCCCAGCCATGCTGTGATCGACAGCATGCTGGGACCCGTTTGCTCATAAGCATAGTCAATCACGGCCTGCCCTTACCGTAATAGTGAATCAGGGCTTCCAAGCCCGGCTCTCCATGGTTGCGCATCAAACGGGCCAGCTGACGGCTCATCTCCTCGTCACCCTGGTTGATGCCGATCAGGTAATCGCGAATCGTCCAGCGCAGGTAATCCATCCAACGTCCCATCAGTAATGGCGCCCCCTTGTCGGCTAACTTCAGCCCGGCTCCGTGACACTCTTTGCAGTAACGACGATGCAGCTGACGACCACGATCCGCCAACTGCCATTCGGCATCCTGCTTGGCTACCCGGTAGGGTTGCCGGCTGAAATAGTCGGCCATGGTTTCAAGCTGGCTCTTGTCATAGGCACCCACGATTCGATCCATGATGGTGCCGAAACGCCCCCCATACCGATAGGCCGCCAACACTTTCAGCAGATAGTCCCGCGGTAGACCGGCAATCGAGGGGATGGCGGGAGACTGGCTCTGTCCCCGGGGGCCATGACAGGAGAGACAGGGCTGAACCACCAGGGGAGGATAGCCCCCAACATCTGCGGAAGCGGACAATCTCCCGCCCTCCTCAGCGGTAACGGTAAATGGCCATCCAACAGCCAGGCAGCATAAACAGAGGATTTTCAATAAACTCATATTGACCAGAACAAGACCCCATCAGGACTTTTTTTCAGCACCTCGTATGATACGCCGTACTTCAGGCAGATGACGTCGACTGATCTCCAATGTTTCATCGCAACCCTGTAAAACAGCACGGCTGGTGCCGTCCACGGCCTTCTCCAATCCAATCAGGCTGCGCCTTACCACCAGGGCGTTGCGATGGATACGCAACAGCCAGTCACTATAACGCTCCTGCAACGCCTTCAGGCTCTCTTCCAAAAGCAATTCACCTTCCATATGACGCGCGATGACATATTTCGAGTCGGCCCGCAGATAGATCACCTGATCCAGTGGAATGGTGGTCAGTCCACCTCGATAACTGGCTTTCAGCTTCGGCACGCCCTGCCCTTCCGCAGCGGCATTGATCTGACTGCGGGTCACTCTCTGACAACGCTTCAACGCTTCCAGCAGACGGGCTCTGCGCACCGGCTTGAGCAGATAATCCTGGGCCGCAGTCTCAAACGCCTGCAGGGCGTGTTCCTCGAAAGCCGTGGTAAAGACCACAGCCGGGGGATATTCGCTCCGTGCAAGCTGGCTTGCCGCCTCAAGACCATCCATACCGGGCATATGGATATCCATTAAAACCACATCCGCCCCAAGCTGGCTGAAAAGGCTCAGGGCCGCCTCCCCATTGGCCGCCTCCCCAACCACCTGATAGGGAGCCCCCAACTCCTCGATCAGAGACCTGATCCGCTCTCTTGCCAGGGTTTCGTCATCCACGATCAATATTTTCAAACGAGTGCCTCTTGTAAAGGACGAGCCAGACTAACCCCACCAGGGATGGGGGATCACCAGTCGCACCTGATACTCTCCATCCACTATGGTTTCCGTTAAACTCGCTTCCAGGTCGTACACACCGGCCAGCCGAGCGCGAATATTTTCCATCGCCAATTGATTGCCCTGTCGCTGACTGGTCTGATGGGCTTGCGGCAGGGTATTGCGAATACTCAGATTGATCCGCTGACGACGATAGTGACCAGAAATGGTGACTCTACCCCCATCCGGGGCCGGCTCTATTCCATGGTAAACCGCATTTTCCAACAACGGCTGGAGGATCATCGGCGGCATGGACGCCTGCTCGGGCAGATCATCATCCAACGACCATATCACCTGCAGCCTGTCGCCCAACCGATAGTGTTCGATGCCCAGGTATTGTCGCGCCAGTGCGAGCTCATTGCCGAGAGAGGAAGGACGTGCCGCATCGCCCAAGGAGACACGGAACAGATCCGCCAGATCCTCCACCACCTCTTCTGCCAGTTTGGGATCCGAACGGGTCAGGCTGGCGATGGTATTCATACTGTTGAACAGAAAGTGGGGGCGTATTCTGGAGTGCAGTGCCTGCAACCTGGCGCTGTTTTCAGCCTCTTCCTGACAGCGCCACAGATGTTGCAGATAGAGATAATGAAGCACCAGAATTCCAACGATTGCACTGATCGCCAGCGCCCTGGGTAACAGCTCATTGTAGTGATCGACCGAGGCCTGTTGCGCGGTATCGAGACCCAAATTAAACCATACGATCAGCTGATAGACGATCAGGGTCATCCCCATCAGAATCATAAATGAGGCCACTCCAGCCCCCCAGTTGCCGAAACTGTTGAGTTGTTTTCGAAACAGGCAGATCAAGCCTGCACTGCTTAACCCAATCCACTGCACCATCAGTGAGATTCGGCTTAGAGGCATCATCAATTCGTCAAGCCGATCCACCGCCGCAAGGCTCAGTATGATCGCCAACAACTCACAGATAACCACCACCGCAAAGACCACACGAATGGCGCAAAAGTTGGGCAAAAAGAGCACTTTACTCTTTTCTGGCGGTACTGATTTTGTCTCTTCCTGCTGGGTTTCCTTAGACATGTCCACTACCGGTTCAAACTGATCCCAACCCCCGTTTACCAAGCACCATGACAACCACCCTGAGAGAGCGGCCCGATGCCGAATCTGCGCATTGTAAATAGATTCAGGCTAAGCATCTGTTTTTCTTCACTATACATCAAACCACCCCAATGTGACTCAGCAATGCGGCCAATCCCGCCCCCTGCTATAATCCGCGCAGTTTTCACCTCAGAACCTAATCAGGATTGTTCTTCATGAGCGACAATCACCACTCAGCCAAACCCTGGTCCGGCCGTTTCAACGAGCCTACCGATGCCTTTGTCGAGGCCTTTACCGCTTCGGTGGATTTCGATCGCAGACTCTATCGCTACGATATCCAGGGTTCCATCGCCCACGCCCGGATGCTGGCGCAGCAGGGGATCCTCAGCGACCAGGAGCGGGACGACATCATCCAGGGCCTGGAACAGATTCAAAGCCGCATCGCCGCCGGAGAGTTCCAGTGGTCTGTCTCTCTGGAAGATGTCCACATGAACATCGAATCGGCGCTCACCGAGGCTATCGGCGATGCCGGCAAAAAACTTCACACCGGTCGCTCACGCAATGACCAGGTCGCCACCGATATCCGTCTCTGGCTGCGCGATGAGATCGATGCCCTGAGGGCGGCGATTGCCAAGCTGCAAGGCGCACTTCTGGACAAAGCGGAACAGGAAGCAGAGACCATCCTGCCCGGCTTCACCCACCTGCAGACCGCCCAGCCGGTCACCTTCGGCCACCACCTGATGGCCTGGTTCGAGATGCTGGAGCGGGATCGGCAACGGCTCGCCGATTGCCAGCAGCGGGTCAATGTGATGCCGCTCGGTGCTGCCGCACTGGCCGGCACCACCTATCCGATCGACCGTCAGATGACCGCGCAGCTGTTGGGCTTCCGCGCCCCGGCGGAGAACTCCCTGGATGCGGTCTCGGACCGGGACTTCGCCATCGAGTTCTGTGCCGCTGCCAGCATTCTGATGATGCACCTCTCGCGCTTTTCGGAAGAGCTGATCATCTGGTCCTCCGCCCAATTCGGCTTTGTTGAGCTGTCAGACAGTTTCTGCACAGGTTCATCGATCATGCCGCAGAAAAAGAACCCGGATGTGCCGGAGCTGATCCGCGGCAAGACAGGCCGCATCTACGGCCATCTGATCGGCCTGCTGACCCTGATGAAGAGTCAGCCCCTGGCCTACAACAAGGACAACCAGGAAGACAAGGAGCCCCTGTTCGATACCGTCGACAACCTGAAAGGCTCGCTCAAAGTCTTCGCCGAAATGATTCCAGCCATCAGCTGCCGCAAACAGGCGATGCGCCAGGCTGCGATGCAGGGCTTTGCCACCGCCACTGATCTGGCCGACTACCTGGTACGCAAAGGTATCCCGTTCCGTGATGCCCATGAAGTGGTCGGCAAGGCGGTAGCCTTCGGCGTCGCCGAAAGCCGGGATCTGTCGGAGATGAGTCTGGCCGAGCTGCAACAATTCTCCGATCAGATCGATGAGGATGTATTTGAGATTCTCACCCTGGAGGGTTCCGTCTCGGCCCGGGATCACATCGGTGGCACAGCACCCGCCCAGGTCCGCCAGGCGATCCAGCGCGCCCGTCAGCGAATTGCCGAATGATCAGTCGACTCCACCATGTCAGTCTGCTGGTCTCCGATACCGCTAAAGCACTCGACTTCTACTGTGGAGTGCTGGGACTGAGCGTGGACGAGCAACGCCCGGACCTGGGTTTTCCCGGGGCCTGGCTGCAGGTGGGGGAGCAACAGATCCATCTGCTGGAGCTGCCGAATCCCGACCCGCTTGAGGGACGCCCTGAACACGGTGGTCAGGATCGTCATACCGCCTTTTTTGTGACCGATTTCGAGGCCCTGAAAAGCCGACTGGAAACAGCCGGGATACCCTTTACTCTCAGCCGCTCGGGTCGTCGGGCCCTATTTTGTCGCGATCCGGATCAGAACGGCATTGAACTGATTGCCGGCGACTGACCAACAAACGCTTTGTCATACATCAGGATGACCGCCATGTCCCAAGACTCTCTGGACAACCTCAATAAAAGACTCAAACAATTTGCCCAAACCCGGGACTGGGAACAGTTCCACAGCCCGAAAAATCTGACCATGGCGCTGATTGCCGAATGCGCCGAGTTGGTCGAGCATTTTCAGTGGCTGACTGAGGAACAGAGCATGAATCTGTCCGAAGAGAAGCATCAGGAGGTCGCCATGGAGATGGCTGACATTCTGATCTTCCTGATCCGCTGCGCCGAACGGCTGGATATCGATCTGATCGACGCAACGGAGCAGAAAATCGCCATAAACGAAGCCCGTTACCCGGCCGACAAGGTGCGCGGTGACGCCCGCCGGGCCGAAGAGTATGACTGAGCCAGACGAAGGCGGCCAATCCCCTGGAGTGGCGGTTTTGCTCTTTCCCCAAACTTTGCAGGGTGGAGTGGTAACGGGTATCAGGCTATCTTTTAGCAAAACCCTTTAAACCACTCAGGAATAGGTTGGGAGAGGCTATGAAGAAGTATCAATGTATCGTCTGCGGTTTTATCTATGACGAAGCCGAAGGATTGCCCGAAGAGGGTATTGCAGCCGGCACCCGCTGGGCTGACATCCCGGATGACTGGGAGTGTCCAGAATGTGGTGTGAGCAAAGCTGATTTCGAGATGGTGGAGATGGTAGCCTAGGACCACCACAGCGGAGTATTCAAAAAAATAAGAAGATGGAAAAAATTCTGATTCTGGGTTCCGGCTTGGCGGGCTACAGCCTTGCGCGGGAGATCCGGGCCGTCGATGAGACTGTCGAGCTGCAGATGATCACCGCAGATGCGGGTGATTTCTACTCAAAACCGATGCTTTCTAACGGCCTCGCACAGGGTAAGCAGAGCCAAGATCTGATCAACGCCACCGCAGATACCATGGCCGAACGGCTGAAGATGAGCATCGACACCAACTGTCGTGTCACCGCTATCGATGCTGAACGCCAACTGGTCATCACCGACCGGGGTGAGCAGGGCTACACTTCACTGGTATTGGCGCTGGGTGCCAAACCGATCATTCCCGCCATGCGTGGCGATGCGGAGCAACATCGCGTCACCATCAACAGCCTCTACGACTACCACCGCTTCAGGCAACAGTTGCCGGAATCACCCGCCCATGTCGCCATCATCGGACCAGGCCTGATCGGCTGTGAGTTTGCCAACGACCTGTTGGGCCAGGGCTACCAGGTCAGTCTAATCGGCCCGGACCCCCACCCGATCAGCACCCTGTTGCCGGCAATTACCGGCAAAGCCCTGCAACAGGCCATGACAGAGGCTGGGGCCAGATGGCACCTACAGCAGACAGCCGCCATCATGGACCAACAGGACCGAGGCTATCGCCTGACCCTGACAGATGCCTACGAAGTGGACTGTGACCTGGTACTCTCCGCCGTCGGCCTGTTGCCGGAGATGCAGCTGGCCGCCGAGGCCGGCCTGCAGACGGCCAGGGGTATCGTCACCGACCGTTTGCTGAGAAGCAGTAACGATCGAATCTACGCGCTGGGAGACTGCGCCGAAGTCGCCGGTTTCAACCTGCCCTACGTGATGCCGATTATGCACGCCGCCCGTGCGCTGGCCAAAACCCTGACCGGTGAGGCCACCGAAGTGGTCTATCCAGCCATGCCGGTGGTGATCAAGACCCCGTTGCATCCAATCGTTATCGCACCACCACAGCGCGGTGCAGCGGGTGATTGGCAAAACCACCAAAACCAGCAGGGCACAGAGTGCCTGTTCCACGATCCGCAGGGGGAACTGTGCGGTTTTGTCCTGAGCGGTGAATATGTGGAGCGCAAACAGGCGCTGACCAAGCAGCTACCCCCCCTTCTCCCGGCAACGGGTTAATCGCTGCTGTACGGCTTCCAGCCCCATCTCCCGCAATAGCTCGATATTTCGTTGCGGGATCAACTCTGGCTGCGGGTAGTGTTTCAGCGCTTCCGCCAAAGAGTCCTCTCTGATGAAGTGAAACATGGGATAGGGAGAGCGATTGGTATAGTTGGCCGGATCGTTTTCATCACTGCCTTCAAAACGGTAATCCGGGTGAAAGCTGGCGAGTTGGAACTTTCCTTCAAGGCCCGCTTCGGGAATCACCTCCTCCACCACCTCCAGCAGGTCCAGGTAATCATCAAACAGCTCAAGCCCTGCCGGTACGATCAGCAGGCTGGCCTCGGCATCCTGCAGCTCGAGCATGGTTTCAAATTCAGCCAATACCGCCCGGTAGATCCCATCCATGTCGGACACCGGGCAGACCAGATAGCGAATACGACCCGCCTCGACCGGCACAGCCGCAAACGGACATAGATTGAGACCCACTACCGTACCTTCAACCCAGCAACGGGTTGCTGCCAACACGGCTTCATCATTCATCACGATACTCCAAAATTTCCACCGGCATCCCCACCCTCAACTCTCCTGGGCGATCATAGATCAGATTCTGCCCGAAATAGACCTTTTTTCCCCGTCGCCGGTAAGCGGCCAGGGTGGCCAGCGGCTCACTTCCCCGCGTTCCATTGGTGGGATCCACGGTCGTAATACTGCATCGGGAACAGGGTTTCACCAACCTCAGTTCCATCGATCCGATGCGAATCCGAGCCCACCGATCCTCGGCATAGGGCTGTGAACCGGAAATCACCAGATTGGCACGAAAGCGCGCCATGCTGAGGGGCGATTCCAGCCGGCCATTGAGCTCCTCGAGGGAGGCAGCAGAGGCCAGCAACAGGGGAAAGCCGTCGCTAAAAGCCGTCAGATGCCTGGACTCGGCATAGCGCTGATCCACCTGACGCTTCACATCATCCATCATATAAACGAGGCGGCATTCAACACCGAGAAAATGGCTCAGCCAGGCATCGGCCTGCGCTTCAACGACACAACCTTCTAGACGATCCTGCCAAACCTCTACCTCAATTCTGGGTGCGGCAATGGTTGGCCTGCCGACCCGCAAGGCGGGCATCTCCGGGGCCGTCAGCAACAACCCGTCGGACTCGAGCTCAACACCAATCAGCGCCATCCGGGGGAGCTCCCGCTGGGACAAAAATCCCCCATCGGCATCCACCACCATCCAGCGCCGGTCGTGCACGAGACCGAAGCCATCCAGGTTCGACCGATCGAGCGCCAACCCTTTCATGGACTTCACCGGATAGCAATGAAGCCCAGACAAACAGATCTCGGCAGGCATTAACCCTCCTATATTCAGGTGTTTTAATTTTATTACAAAAATTTAGCTACATTCCTGAGAAGATCTGCCGATATGGAATCTGCTACTTAACAAATCCAGCGACGGACAAGTGTACATGTCCACCCGCTCAGGAGGAGAACTGTATGGATATCGTGCCCTATCTGAAACTGATGGTGCAAAAAAATGGCTCAGATCTGTTTTTCAGTACCGGTGCTCCGCCCAACCTGAAGGCAGAGGGTGAGACACGACCGGTAGGCACGGCCCCACTGCAGGCAGGGCAGGTGAGAAAACTCGCCTATGGCATCATGAGTGATGATCAGATCAAGGAGTTCGAGGCCACCTATGAGTGCAACCTGGCCATTTCGATCAATGCGCTGGGCCGATTCCGGGTCAATGTCTATCGCCAGCGAGGTGATGCGGCGATGGTCATTCGTTATATCAAAGGGGTAATACCGCCCGTCGAAAAACTCAATCTGCCGATCATTCTGAAGGATCTGATCATGGAGCCCCGGGGGTTGATCCTGGTCGTTGGTGCCACCGGATCGGGTAAATCGACCACCCTCGCCGCGATGATTGAACATCGTAACCAGAATCGCACCGGCCATATTCTGACCATCGAGGATCCGATCGAGTATCTCTACACCCACAAAAAGTCGGTCGTCGACCAGCGCGAAGTCGGACTCGATACCCTCTCCTATGAGAACGCGCTAAAGAACGCCATGCGTGAGGCGCCGGATGTGATCCAGATTGGTGAGATACGGGAAATGTTCACCATGCAGCACGCGATTGCCTACGCGGAGACAGGACACCTTTGTCTCTCCACCCTGCACGCCAACAATGCCAACCAGGCACTGGACCGGATCATCAACTTTTTCCCGGACTCCGCCCACCAACAGCTCTACATGGATCTCTCGCTGAATCTGAAGGCGGTTGTTTCACAACGTTTGGTAAAAGGTAAAAACGGCCAACGTCTACCTGCCGTAGAGATTCTGCTGCTGACCACCTATATCTCCGAACTGATTCAGAAAGGTGACATCCATACCATCAAAGAGGTGATGGAACAGGGTAATGAACGGGGTATGCAAACCTTCGATCAATCCCTCTACAAACTCTACCAAGAGGGCAAGATCACACTTGAAGAGGCCTTGGCACACGCAGACTCCCGTAACAACCTCTCACTGAAGATCAGACTCTCAGATACCGATGGCGTCTCTGCACCAGGCGGCTTAGGTGTCGCCGGGGATCAGTTCTGATTAAGCCTATGGGTGGTAGCGGCATCACATATTCACATCCGCTGAGCCGGGGCGAGTGATTACCACTCGCTTGCCCCCGAATCGGTCAAAAAGTGGTGGAAAGTTAACAGATAACACTGCAGTGACGAAAGATAATAACCTAGACTAGCATAAAGGATTTATCGATCGGCTTTTCAGTCGATTAAATAAACAGAAATCCAAAGGGAAAGAGAAGAGGACTCTCGTGTTGGAACTCATACCATTTAAACAGCAACGATCTCGTGTAGCTCTAAAACACGTTTTCACCATACCTCATACTGCAAAACAGTTGCAGGACCAGCCGTTCAACCACTCAGCCATTGCGGCATACAACTGTCGCGCCACTGATCAGCGACTGGCGTACCGGGGTATTAACCAGGAGTTGCGGCTTGAAATCAGTTAAGTTTCTAGCCGCACTGATTATCCTGATTGGCGTGGAGGCCAGTCTGCTGCTGTGCAACTATTGGCGGGAGATCGACCATCAACTTGATCGGGTCGAAGCGACTCGGCAAACGGCTGTCACTACCGTCCTAAAGAGCTATCGGCGGATCATCGAAATCTTCTACAAAGAGCGCTTCAATCAACCACCGACGGCATCCT